>NZ_KQ236688.1:1902545-2202825 GCF_001183545.1 Cellvibrio sp. pealriver | reverse complement strand
ATCTTGCTCCTGCGGTGCAAGGCTTACCATGGGTTGCGATTCAGATTCCGGTTGGTTATCGCCAATAACAATCGGTTGGGATTTCTTGGCAGAATCCAATGCGATGGACTCGTGAAGTTGTTGCTCACCTGAGTGGATAACAAAATGTTGCGTAAACGTAAGCCCTGCAACAACGGCGAGACTGGAAGCCGCAATCGCGGAAAGCAGCGCAGGTTTTTGCCAAATAGAACGGTTGTCAACATTGGAATGGCGCATGGTGGTGCTCCCGTGGTGGTTGGTGTCACGGGTGAGACGCAGGCGCTGTAAAAATCCTTGGAGAAGATTGGATTTTTTTTCATCGACACCGGTTTCTGTTGTTGTCGATAAATCTTCCACCACTGGGTTGCTGCTGGATGATGCACCCTCTGGGGCGGTCTGCTGCGCATCAAACGCTGCCATCGCAGCCGCCATATGGCGTGCTTTGGTATTGGCATCCGGTGCGGGAATGGGTTGTTGCAAGTGCTGCTGCAGCTCATCGTCATTCATAGGCTGTTTGTTCATAGAGAGGCCTCCCAACGTCCATCGCGCGGTTGAACATGCTGGAGTTGTTTGCGGATTTCGTGGAGCCGCCAGGACACGGTAGATTCTTTGATTTGCAAGATGCTGGCAGCTTCGGCATGGGTTAGCCCTTCGGCGTGAACCAGAAGCGCGGTTTCCTTAAACCCCTCGGCGAGGGAGTCCAGCCACGTCAAAATCTGTTGCAAGTAAATGCCGGTTTCGGCGCTCTGGTCAGGGCGGGTTTCGTGAGTTAACTGGTCGATGTCATCATGCTGATGCCGCCTCTGGCTGCGTTGCCAGTCTTTGGCACAGTTAACGACCAATCGGTAAAGCCAGGTGCTGAATGCAGCATCAAAACGGAATTGGCCGATACTCTGTGCGAGTTTTATGCAGGCCTGTTGGGTGACATCGTCTGCATCGCTGCGATTACCGCACCAGCGGTAGGCAAAGCGATAAAGGGTGTCGTAATGGTCGTTTAAGACCTGCGCAAAGGCTGCGCGGTCACCCGCTTGCGCTGCTTTGATGAGTGCATCTGATGCTGGCGATACCATCCAGTGATCTCGTGTTGGCCGCAAGTGCGGTATATGAAAGCGAAGACATCGAGTTGCGCCACATAATTCTGTGGTTCATCTAAATAGACGGATTGCTGTGCCAAATCCTTGGGCGGTTTTTGTTTTATTTTTCTGGAGTGCTTTCAGATGGCGATTGCCAATTAATCTTGGGGACTAGCACACGGCGTTTTTGCAGCGCGCAAATTTGTTTGAACAACCACAGCCGCCAGCGTACCGCAAAGCTCGGCGTTAACCCACCTGCCAGAATAGAATTGATCGCCTGCGGCAGGCGCAGGGTTGGACGCGGCGACATAAAGACCTCGCAGGCTTCATCGTCGTAATAGGCATCGATCAGTTGGCGCATATAGCCAATCCGGTTTTTCATCGCGTTGGTATAGCGGGCGTAAAGCTTGGCCTCAGCGCGCGCAGATTTTGGTGATGTCAATGCGTCAGCGATTTCATCTGCTGCGAGTAAACCGGATTCAAGTGCGAGATAAACCCCCGACGAAAAAACCGGATCGATGAAACTCGCTGCATCACCTGCAAGCAAGCAGCGGTCGCGGCCAAAATCAGTATGGGAAAAGCTGTAATCAGATTCGATGCGATACTCGCCCACGGCGGTCGCATGCGCCATGGCATTGCTCAGGAAGGGCGATTCATTGACCTTACGCCAGAACAGGGATTCCCAGGATTCGCCTGTATGGCGGCCGCTATTTTTTTGCAGGACAACACCAACTGAGGTAACTGTGGGCGAGATGGGAATTGCCCAAAACCAGGCATCGCTCAGGCGCATGACGATGATGTCACCAGCCGCTTCGCCTCGATCGCGCACTACATGTTCAAAATGATTAAACACCGCCATACGCCCGGGGTAGGGCAAGGGGGATTTTTCCATCTTCATCGCTCGCCCCATCACGCAATGCCTGCCGCTGGCATCGATCACCCAATCGGCGGTGAAGGTGGCTGTTTGGCCTTGATGTTCGGCTTCGATGCGCCAATGGCCGCTGGTGCGGGATACCCGGGTAACACGGCTCTCCTCTTGAACCTGCGCCCCTGACTGCTGGGCGTGGCGAAGAAGAATGTCATCAAAGCGGGCACGTTCGACTTGATAAGTCATATCCAGGCCGGGAATCCAGCCTTGGGCAAATACATTGCGCACCGTACGCGAGCGGTCTGCCAGGGTGAATTGGGCACCGCGTTTTTCAATAAAACCTGCCGAGGTGATTTTGTCCCACACACCAATGGTTTTGAGTACATGGTTGCCGTTAGGCAGGAGGGATTCGCCAATATGGAAACGGGGAAACTTTTCGCGCTCCAGTACGAGTGCATCAATTCCTTTTTGCGCCAACCGGGAGGCGGCAACACTCCCGGCGGGGCCGCCGCCAATAATCACCACTTTATGATGTGGATATACAGGGGTGAATACAGGCAGCGCGAGAGAGGTCATTGTAAAGCCGTTACATCGATTATCAGTTGAGCGCGCTCAATTGCATGTTTTTGCTGATATCGCCGGCCACATTGTTAACCCAGCTGAGGTAGTTGCGGTGAATGTAGCGCTTGCCGTCTTTTTCTTTGTATTTCAGGTTTTCACTGGACACATACTCAATGCGCACTTGTTTCAGGTCGTGATAAATGGCGATACGGGCAGAGTGTGAACGAATATTGAGTGTTGCATCGATCTTGCCCTTGCTTTCACCGCTCACAACCCAGCCGCGGCTTACCAATGCGCGCTTGATGTCGCTGGTGATCTGGAATTCGTTGATCCCTGCAGGCACGGCAATTGGGTCAGGGTTAACCAACAAAGGGGCTGCTTGTGCGGATAAGGCGAAGAGGAATGTAATGGATGTCAGGATGGACCAAAACACGCGTTTCATAAAAACTCCTTGTGAGGATTAGAGGGGAAACATGGGTGAAAATAGGGCTAGATAAAACGGGCAAGAGTATAAGCATCGATCCGCGCTAAATCGAGCCCAGCCTCCGATAAATACGGGTAGTGAGGCAAATTGTTGTCGGTTTATTTTACGCATCTCATTTTATTTTGTGATGCAATTCTCGTTATTTTATTGATTTGCATGACAATTTTTTTTATGGCGTAAAACTTGCTGATTTATGTGCCATCGGCGCCAGTATTACAGCTTAGGTAGCGCCCTCACTCATGTTTCCAAAGGAACTTTTATGTCAGTCAAATCGATTTTTACCCGCTGTGCTGGTGCAATGGCTGGTTTGTTGTTGGCAGCGAGCGCTAACGCCAACCTGATCGTAAACGGCGGGTTCGAAGACAATAATGTTGCTACTGGCAACTGGGCTTATTTCTCATCGGCCAGTGTCAACGGTTGGGAAGGCGACAATATTGAAATTTGGGATCACTACGGCGGTGTTGTAGCCCCTGAAGGAAACCAACATGCTGAGCTGAATGCACATCCGTTTGATGGTTCCGTGTTCTCTATCTATCAGAACTTTGCTACCGTCATTGGCCAAACATACGATGTCTCTTTTTTCTATAGCGCGCGTGTTAATTCCAATGAGCAGTTTCATTTTAGCGCCGGTACCTTGGCTGCTTTGATCAATGATCATGTTGTTGGTAGCTGGAAGCAGTACACCGGCAGTTTTGTTGCTAACAGCACCCTCAGCACTATCACCTTCACAACCTACGATGCGGGCACTTTGGGTAATTTCCTGGATGGTGTTGTTGTGACTGCGAAAGCCAATGTGATTGAATCCAGCCCATTGGTGATGCTGATGATTGGTTTGGTTGGACTGGTGCTGGCGAGAAGAAAAGCGCGCGCTTAAACAGCATTAAAAAATTCTCAACAAAGGGAGACCTGTTTCAGGTCTCCCTTTGTTTTGGATGATACGTTCCTGTAAGTTTCCGGGCGTACATGTGTGCAACAACTCCCTTAGGATGTTGTTGTAATGAGGTAAGGCAATAGCGTGTTGCCTGTTTTTATTAAAAATGGAATCAAACATGATTAAATCTTTGAAGAGTTTTGTAGCGGTAGTTGCTTGCGTATTTTCTGTTAATAGTTTCGCTGGCTTGATTACTGATGTTGAGCGCAACGGTGTTTCTACAACCGTATCTTTTGGTCAAAGTGTTTCTTGGACTCACAATATCCTTGATAGCGGTTTCGCATTGGGCTCTGCCGAAAGTGCAAGTATCGTGATTGAACTCAAAGACGACAAAAATGATCCTTGGTACATGCCTTTTGAAATTGCGTTGGTGCAACTCGGCAATTTCGATATGGAAGATGGCGGCGTAGCTAACCCAACGGTAGCTTGGTTCGGCAATCTGGGCGTGAGCTCATTGGCAAAACTGAATGCCGATGGCACTTTGTTTGTGCAAGTGACCAGCACATTGGGTGATTTCATTGTAGGTAAATCAACCCTGAGCGTAATCACCAAAGAAGTCAGCGTGCCAGAATCAAGCAGCCTGATACTGTTTGGCCTTGGCTTGTTGGGCTTGGGTTTGATGAGAAGAAAGCGTCAGGCATAATATGCCCGCGTGACAAACTCGTTGAAAAAGCCGCTCAAAAATGAGCGGCTTTTTTTTGCGTGCTATTCGGGTTGAATAAAAATATTGGCTCTTCGTTTAATTACTATAAAAAGATACATAAGAGCGAGCATTTTGTTTGCCGGCTTTTATTGGCTCACTCATACTTGGGCTCCTTTCAGTGGCGCTTTGTCTCGCTGTCTGTTCAACTCCTGTGGTTTGTGGAGCTTTAGATGCAATCATCTCCTGCCAAAAGCGGCTATTTGTTTGTTGCGGGTGCCGTTTTAATCTGGTCTGGTTTTGTACTGGTTTCTCGCATAGGTGGGACCAGTGTGCTGAATGCGTTTGATATTACCGCACTGCGTTTTGGTGTTGCCTCTCTGGTGTTGCTGCCGCTGTGGTTATTCTGGAAGCGGGTTCCCTTGTTGAATACCAAAATGTTGTCTCTGGCTTTATCCGGTGGCATTGGCTATTCCGTGACGGTTTACTTTGCCTTTAAGCACGCACCTGCGGCGCATGGTGCGGTGCTCATTTCCGGTTTGCTGCCTTTTTTTGTCCCACTCATGGCATTTGTTGTGCTGCGTGAGCCTCTGCGCCGCAACCTGCGTATCGCCTTGCCGGTAATTGCAGTAGGGGTTATTTGTTTGGGGGTGGATATTTTTTCCCGTAGCGAAAATACCTTGCCGGGTGATTTGTTGTTGATTGCCTCCTCACTACTTTGGGCGCTTTACACCATTCTTGCCAAACGCTCCGGTTATGGTGCGTGGGAAACGGCGATTGGTGGTGCGCTTTTATCGGCGTTCATTTTTTTACCGGTTTACGTCGTGTTGCTACCCAAGGCGATAATAACGGCTCCCCTCAACGACATTCTTCTGCAAGGACTTTATCAAGGGGTTGTCGTCGCTGTGATTGCAATGGTGTTTTACATGGCCGCCATGACGAGACTTGGCCCAGCGCGAACCGGTGCCTGTATGGCACTGGTGCCCGCGGTTGCTGGTATAGGTGCATCACTTATTTTGGGTGAGCCGCTAAATGCGTGGTTAATCAGTGGCTTATTGGCAACCAGTGCAGGTGCATGGTTAGGGGCTAGATAAATATGACTGAATAATAGTGTTTACTACTAGTGAGTAGTAAACGAGTAGTGAGATATAGCGGCTTTTTAAAATTCAAATTCAATTGCGCCGCGCAAATTGTTTTCCGGTGTGTCGTCATCTAAACCGAATAAAACACCCAATTCCCAACGCAGTTGTTTGCGGCCTGATAGTTTCACTATGCCCATAACAGCAGGGCCAGCAGCCCAGTCCTGGTCATCCAAATATAATTCCAGTGCCGGTTCAAATGCAGCGCTGTACCGGTAGCGAAATTGTGCGCGAAGTGCGGTTTCAAATTCGTCTTTTATATCACTGCCGTATTCGTATTCGGCAATAGCATTGGCGGTTGCTACCCAGCGGCTGGCTAATTCTTTTTCCCATAAAAGGCCAAGAGCAAACTCATGGCTATTGATGTCTTTGGCGGTGCCTGCCTCCAATAATAATCCCCAGTCTGCCCAGTATTCGCCTTGTTCAGTCAGTTGCCATTTGGCTTCAAATTCATAACCACGAATTTGTTCACCTTCATGGGTTATGGATTCAGTGAGCAGATAAACCTCGGTAAATAATTTATCGTTCCATGCATAACCAAATCCGGCGCGGTTAAGTAACAGATTCTCGCCACCGGCATCGCGCAGGGTAAAACCATACTCCAATTCACGCTCACCTTGCTCAACATAGGGGTGATAAACACGGTTCATTTCGGCATGGGCGTGCGTTGTACTTAACGTGCTGAACAGCAGCACCATCAATGATGACCTGAGCAAAAATGGTGTATTACGAATGAATGATTTACGCATGTGTATTGACTCGCGAGCGTATTAATCGCCACAGGCTGGCAAGCAGAATGGGCGCGACAGTAAATAAATAAAAAATACCCTGAACAGGTGCGGGGCGTGAATCGTAACCGACCAGGGCGTACAGCAATTCGCCCAGCCAGGAATGTTCATCAACCAGAAATGAGCTATCCCATAATGGAGTGCCAGAGTCGAGCAGACCAATTTGCATTAACTGTTTGGCCACTTGCATAGAGAGTCCACCTGCAAGCAGTGTAATAACCACTAAAAAAACAGGGAGAAAATATTTTTCCCGCATAAATGCAAACACATAATAAATAATCGCTCCCAAACTCATGCCAATCCCTGTACCTATTGCAGCGCCAATCAGCGCAGATGACATCGCATTTGGATTGTGAGTAAACGCAGAAAGATAAATCCAGATTTCAGAACCTTCCCGCATCAGTGAAAGGCTGACGATAATGATAAATAAGCTGTGAAATAATCCGGTGCGATTGTCTGCCACGCCTCTGGAAGCGGATGATTTTGCAGAGCAGCCAAATAATAATGGCAGGATTAACAGCGCCAGTGCGATAAGGCTCAGGATGACAGCTGCATATAATGCGGCATTCAATAATTCTTGCCCCATCCCTTCCATTGCATCGGCAATATCATAAGCAAAGTGAGCGAGTAGCCAGGAGCCCAGTACACCTATCGCCAGTGCAAAAAAACTCCAGCGATAATGAAACTTGAGTTTATTGCCAAGTGCCAACAGCAAGCTAAGAATTAATGCTGCCTCAAGTACTTCGCGCAAAATAAGCAATACGGCATCGAGCATATTAATTCTCCACCCGAATAATACCTTGCGCCGTTTTGGGGTTGAACTCACCAAAAAACGGATAGTCTCCCGGCACTAGCGGGCCAATAAAAATAATCGCTTTGGCACCGCCCATAATCACTTTTTCACGGTTAAGTTCGTAGCTTTCAAATTCTTCCGGCGTGGCATCGCGATTGATCACAATTAATTTCACTTTGGTGTTAGCTGGGATCACCAATTGCGATGGATAAAATAAATGCTCGCGGATTTCGATAGTAAATGTGGGGACTTCTGCGTTGGCTGCTGTGCAGAGCAGAGCACAAGCCAAAAGAGTGCTAGTGATTATCCTGTTCATTTTTTCCTGCCTGATGTGCGAGTAACGGCGTGTCGGGGTTATGTTTATTACCGGGCGCAAGAATCGCTGCAAAGGTCACCATGACAAGCAGGCCCTGTTCGTAGCGCGATTGTGTGAGCGCAATGTGTGCTGCATGAAGCTCAACAACTTGTTGCACAATCGATAAGCCCAATCCGCAGCCGGGCGTTTTGGAATTATGGCGGTCGCCACCCAAACGATAAAATCGGTCAAACACGCGTGCGCGATCCGCTTCAGGAATTCCAGGGCCGTTGTCCATGACTTCCAGTACAACATCGCGGCCACGCAACCAGGTGTTAACGGCAATGCGTCCGCCTGAGGGTGTATATTTAATTGCGTTGCCCAGTAAATTATTTAACAAACTGGTGAGCGCAGCGCGGTCACCGGAAATCCAGCATTCATCGCCTTCAAATTCAATCTGGTGATGCTTTACGTCCAGTGCTTCGCTGTGGTCAACAATTGCCTGCTTAGCTAACTGTGTTAAATTGATCGTCTCAAAATTTCCCATAAAGTGATCGGGCGCAGTGCGGTTGAGCAACAGAATTTGCTCAACCAAATAACTCATCCGCTCAATACCTTGTTTTAATTTCATCACTGAAGCTGGCGCGGGGTGTAGTTCGTGCAACAAATTTTCGCAGTGGATTTTTAACGCGGCTATAGGGGTGCGCAATTCATGGGCGGCATCGCCGGAAAAACGTTTTTCGCGCGCGAAAGAGGCATCCAACCGGCGCAACAAATCATTCGCAGATTGTGCAAGCTGTTCCAATTCTTTCGGCATTTGCTGCAGATCAATTATGCGTAAGTCAGTGGCTTCGCGTTGGCGCAGTTCGCTTGCAAGTAATTTTATGGGTTGCAAGCCAACACCCAATACCCACCAGATAATCAAACCGATAATTGGGATCGCTAATACCATCGGGTACACGGCTTGCAAAATCATGGATTCAGCGAGGCGGTAACGCTGATCATCGCGCTCGGCAACAATAAACCAACTGTTTTTATCGGCGCTGGGCGTTACTAATAAATGCCAGCGATAATTGTGAAAATTGATAAAACGAAAACCGTCTTCTAGCGGAACAACGACCTCTTCGGGCATTGCTGGAGAGCGGGCAAGTAATGTTCCGTCGTGCGATACCCATTGGAATTCCAGCGATGTCTCGGCGGCAACTGTGCGTGCTGGAAAAACGGTGGGAGTAGGTTGCGCCTGTGTGTGGGAAAGTAATTGTGGCAGGGTGTAATTTAATAAATCCACTTGCTGTAGCAGGCGCTGGTTAAACAAACGCTCTGCTTCATCCATACTGCTTAAATAACCGCGCAATGCCGCAGCGAAATTGGCGAGTGTTACTATCGCCAATAAAATGATGACTAAAAATCCACGAATGGATTTCATTGGCGCGGCACCATGTAACCTATGCCGCGCAAAGTGCGGATGAAATTGGGCGGCAATTTTTTGCGCAGGTTGTGGATGTGCACTTCAATGGCGTTGCTCGCCACTTCATCGCCCCAGGAATACAATTTCGCTTCAAGACCTTCGCGCGTTTGGATAACACCAACGTGTTCCACCAATGCCTTGAGCAACATATATTCGCGCCGCGATAACACTAATGCCTGGCCTTCCAATAACACTTCGTGATGCGCCGTATTCAGGCTCAGCGGTCCGATATTAATCATGGAGGAAGTAGCATTACCCAAGCGGCGTTCGAGCACACGCAAGCGTGCGAGTAATTCATCCAATTCAAAAGGTTTGGTGAGATAGTCATCGGCACCGGAGTCCAGGCCGATCACTTTTGCCTGGGTGCTGTCCCGTGCTGTCAGAATCAATACTTGCGTGGGTAATTTTTTTTGCCGCACCAGTTTCAATACTTCAATTCCGTCCATATCGGGCAGGCCGAGATCGAGTAGTAAAATATCGGGCGGTTCAGCAACCACATGTGCGGTGGCTGCTTTTCCAGTGGCTAACCAATTAACAGCAAAACCTGCTCGCGACAGGGCACTGACTATCCCTTCTGCGAGCAGTTCATCATCTTCCACTAACAATATTTGCATTGATCTGTTAATCCATCATAAATGTTTTTTTGCCTTGGCCATGGCGGTTTCTATTTCACCTTTACGGCCTGCATCGGCAGATTCACGGCCGGGGCGAGGTGCGGCTTTGAGTGCTTTTTCAAATGCAGCCACGGCTTGCTTGTACTCTTTTTGGTCTAACAAATAGTCGCCATAAAAGTAATTGGAGTCTATGCCATCAGGATTATAGCTCAAGCCTTTTAACAACATTTCTTTGGCTTTTTTGTCATCACCAAAACCAACCGGCCAACCGGGTACTTGATAATAAAGCGAACCCAAACTGGTGTAGGCCGAACCATTCATAGCGGAAGGGTCGAGTTTAATGGCTTGCTCCAATAATTTTTTTGCTTTTTTCACTTCATCCAGCGCACCCAAACCGCCTTTTGCACCGGCGTAAGTGGAGCGAATAATCGCTTCCCAGATTAAGTAAGGCGCAGTGTTATTCGCTTTGCGCAATTGTTCAGCTTCTGCGACTAAAGCAACAAACGCTTTTTCCTGATCGGCTTCCGGTGTTTGGTATTTAATGTCTGCCCAGCGTGTTTGCAGGGTTTGGATGCCGGTTGCGTCGTCCGCATAACTTGCAACCGCAAAACAGCTGATGACAAACAGGGCGATTACTTGCAATAGATTTTTTTTCATGATGTCACCTTTAGGATAACCGGGTTGAAATAGTATTGGTGGCTACACCAGCATCGGGTATTCGCTGTGCATAGCGACGAATAATGGGTAATTGGCCGCGCAGTGCGTTATCGATAATGCGCGGAACAATACTGTTGATACGCAAAAACAATCGCTCTGGCCAGCCAACGTTTCGGTCGCGCATGCGTTTGGCGGATAACATTATTTCCACCTGTGCCGCGACAATATCCGGCTCATCCATTGCGTTACCTAGCTCGCGGTTCATTGCACATACCGCATCGCTGTTAAGGCTGGTATTGGTGGCGCGTGGCGCAAGGTGTGCAACCTGGATATTGCTGTCGCCCAATTCGCGCCGCAAGGCTTCACTGAAACCGCGCAGTGCAAATTTGCTCGCGCAATAAACGCTGAAACCGGGATACCCCAAGCTGCCAAAACTGGAGCCAATATTCAGGATGCGCCCTGTACTTTTGTGCAAAAACGGTAAGGTTAATTGCGTGAGCAAAATCGTAGCGGTGACATTGGTATTGATCAGTTGCGCAACGGTGTCCGGATCACTGTCTTCCAGAAAGCCAAATAAATTGACACCAGCGCAATTGATGAGTGCATCCAGCGGCTCTTGCAGCGCGAGCAAGGCGGTGCGAATGGTTTCGCGGCCGCTGTGTTGGGTAATATCTGCCTGCAACACAAAGCCTTCATTCACTAGTACACGAAGTTCCCGTGCTAACACATTGAGCTGTTCTGTGGAGCGACCCACCAAAATCAAGCGAGCACCCTGTGCAGCGAGCCGTCGTGCAATCGCTTGGCCTATACCGCCGCTGGCACCGGTTAGTAAAATCAGTTTGCCTTTGAGTGTCATTTTGTACTCCTCAATGCGATAAATTTTTTCACGCTGCTTGTGCAACAGATAACTGTTCAATTGAGCGGAAAATATTGCCGTAGAGTGTGAAAAACATTTTTGCTGTATGAACAATATCGTCCTGATCTTTTTGCTCGGTCAGGCCATTCATTAATTTCTCAAAGAACACCATATGTTCTTGGTCAAGGCTGCCGTGTGAGCGCAAATACGAAAATGCTTTATTGGGAAGATCCAAATGTTTTTGGATAATATCCGCCGCTTGGCTTGCCAAATTAATACTGGTACCTTCCAGCACAAACACCATGCCAAAAAAAGCCATAGGGTTATTGCGCATCACGGTATCGTAAGCGTAAGCCACCATTAATTCGGTCGCAGCATTCGGGCGGCCATTACGTACAACTTCTTTATCAGCACCGCACGCGGCAATATCATTTAATATCCATTCCTGATGCCCCAATTCTTCTTCAATATATTCAGCAATAGCTTCACGGTAATTTTCTTTTTGCGATGGCAAGCGGCTGCCCACCGCCATCAATAGTGGCACTGTATGTTTAACGTGGTGATAAGCCTGGGTTAAAAATTCACGGTATTCATCCAAACTAAATTGGCCAAGGCCGATGCAGCGTTGAATGATAGGAGCGCTCAACAAGTAATTACGCTCTGCCTGTGTTTCGTTTTGCAAGCGATTAAAAAATGTCATAAACAACTCCTGAGTGTTGTTGTGAGGAAAATGATTGAGCCGTTGTGTCGGAATAAATCGCCGCAATCGCATTCAGGTATTGGCCAAGAATGGCGGCGCGGCGTAAACGGCCATTGTCGGTAAGTAATTGGTTGGCAGGCGTAAAGGGTTCTGTAGCAAAAATAATTTTTTGGATACGCGCATAATCCGGTAAGTGTTGGTTGATGCGGTGTATGTCCTGGGTAATCTGCTCCGCTGTTACTTGTGCAGAGGTGGGCACGATGATCGCACTGCAGAAAGGTTGTGAATCGCCAATTACCATCACTTGGGCAATGGAGCGGCACATTGATAATTCAGCTTCAATCCACTCAGGTGAAATGTTGCGCCCAAAACTGCTGATCAACAGATTTTTTTTGCGACCAGTGATAAAAATAAAACCTTCATCATCGATATAACCCAAATCACCGCTATCGAGCCATTCATCGTTTGATAATGTTTCTTGGTCAAGATAGCCGCTGAATACATTGCCGCGAACCATGATAGAGCCGTTATCAATTCTGATATCAACATGCCCCAGCGCTTTGCCAACGCTACCAATTTTGTCTGCGACAGGTGAATTCAAACTCACGACCGATGCACACTCGGATAAACCATAACCTTCATACACCGGTATCTGCATTGCGCGTGCTTGTTCAATTAACACGGCGGGTGTGCGGGCACCGCCGACAGCGATAAACTCCAGCGATGAAGGCAAACCAAAACCTTGCGCACTTGCAGCAACAAAACCCTGCAAAATTTGCGGCAACACAATCAAACTATTTGGTTGGTGTTGATGCAGTACTTGTAACAGTGTGGGCAAGGATAATTGCGAACTCCCGGTCAAGCCCAGTGCAGAGCCCGCTAACACCACCACACGTTTGCCAAGGTAAAGCGGTACATACACACCAGCGACATTTTCCAGTAACGTGCTCAGTGGTAATAAATTCAAATGCGTGTTGAGTTTGTCAGTGTTGACACCGGAATAGATTCTCTCGGCCAACGCCAGTGCGACATTTTCCAGCGCCGCAGTAGATAAGCACACGCCTTTGGGCGTGCCGGTGGTGCCAGAGGTAAAGGTAATTTTCGCAACAGTGTCGAGCCCCGTCGATTTGTCATGCGCGACTTGTTCATGTACGACGAATTTATCAAGATAAATAGCAGCAACCGGTGAAGTTTTCCGCTCTGCTATATCGGTGACTTTTTCAATATCACCGCACACTAACAGGCAGGGCAATTGCGCCTGTGCAATGACATGTTGCAATTGTGTGCGCGAAAAAAAGCGTGGCAGTGGCACCAAGGTGATGCCTGCTTTCCACGCAGCGAGATCGGCAATAATCCATTCAATAGAATTCTCGCCCCACAGGCCAGCGCGGCTAATGTGTTGTGCGCTTAACCATGCCGCCAGAACATCAATCTGCGCGGTGAGTTGCGCGTATGTCAGTTGTATATTGCCTTGCGCCGTTTGGCTGGTAAGTGCAATTTTTTCTGGCGTAGTGGCCGCGTGTTGTGCAATGGCTGTGAGAATTTTATTCATCATTCAGCTCCTGTTTGTTAACACTGTTGCGTGCGACAGACGCGTTTGCAGCACGAAATTGTTCGCATATTTTTTCAATTGGGCGGCTGATCGCAGCGACGGTTGCACGGTACATCGGATTTTTGCGCGCAGCGGCCATTGCAGGGCGGTTATCGCCAAACATGACTTGTGGATTGTTGGTGTAATAGGTTCCCCAACTGGCACCGCCATCGGGTACGCGGCTGGGGTCTGCATCGGCCAGTACAATCGGTGAGTAACGCAAACGTGCGAGCAGCGCTTTCACTTCGCGTGTGCCGGTGAACATCACATAGTGATAACCCAAGCGCTCCATGACTTCGCCAATCACGATAAACAACAACAAGCTGCTGCCTTTCCAGGTAGATACCAAGTTGCCAATTTCGATGATCTGGTCGCGTGGAACCTGCAAACCGAGCTTTTCGCTGATGACCTGTTCAACCGGCGCATCCAAATAATGTTCTGCAAACACCTTTCCGTTACCGGCAGGTGCCAAGCCGACTGCTGCAGAATATTCGCCACCGCAGCGCAAGCTGATGATGTTGGGCAGAAAGTGAGTGACCTCGGCGTGGTGCACACCTGCAAAGCGGTCGTGAATGTAAGCCTCAACTGCCGCACGCTCGGGTGAGCCGGGGGTTTGCAATCCAAAACGCGGAATTTTGATCTGTGGCAGGCGTGGCATATGCCAGCTGCTGGAAGGGGTTTGGGTGAGTGCGGCGGCCAGGTCTTTCATACTGCATCCTCAGAAGTGGGATTTCTTAAGATGCAGAGTAGAAAACGAAACTTAAGGAGAAATTAAGGCAAGAAAGATTAGGCCAGAAAAGAAAAATAATTGCCTGAAGCCAATCAAGCTGTTAACAATACGCAGCCGCTAACCAGTCTTAATAATAACGAAAGTAAGGAGAACATCATGGGCGATAGATTTACCGAAATAACTCATACATCCTGGTTTAGCCGAATTGGAGCATCAATTAAAGGGTTGCTGTTCGGCATCCTGTTTATTGTTATTGGTGTATGCCTGCTGTTCTGGAATGAAGGGCGTGCAGTCAAAACTCACAAAGCACTGGTGGAGTCGCAGGGTCTGGTTGTTTCCATTAATGCGCAGGAGGCAACGCCGCAGATGAATGGCAAGTTGGTGCATCTAACCGGTGAAGCCACTAGCACACAAACACTCAGCGACAATCTCTTGCCTGTGAGTGTGCAAGCATTGAAATTGCAGCGAAAAGTGGAAACCTACCAGTGGGAAGAAACATCGCACAGCGAAGAAAAGAAAAATATGGGCGGCGATACGGAAACTATCACCACCTATAATTATGAAAAAGTGTGGTCCGATAAATACATAGACTCATCCGCATTTAAAAAAACCAACGGACATCAAAACCCGGAAAAGTGGCGTTATCAATCTGAGCGTTGGACAGCCGATCAGATTAATATTGGCCAATACCAATTATCGGAAACCCATAAAAATAGCATCAATAATTTTCAGCCACTGGTGATCCCACGCAATATTGAATTACCAAAAGGTGTGGCGCAAAACAGCGATGGTTTTTATTACGGGAAGGATGAGCGGGAGCCCAAGATTGGCGACCAACAAATCTCATTTAGTTATATTCCTGCACAAACCTATAGTGTGATAGGCGATCTCACAGGGACAACACTCACTGAACATATCGCCAGCAACGGACGCTCAATTGCATTATTACAAGCGGGCAACCATACGGCAGATGCCATGTTTGAAAAAGCCAAAAGCGACAATGCAACCTTGACCTGGATGATTAGATTGGCAGGCAGTCTATTGCTGATAATCGCATTCAATATGATTTTCAAACCCTTATCGGTACTGGCAGATGTAGCTCCGCTGTTTGGCAATATTGTTGCGATAGGTACAGGTATTGTCAGTTTTTTATTGGGATTAATTCTGGCGTTAACGACCATCAGCATTGCATGGATTTTTTATCGTCCGCTCGTGGGGCTCGCGTTATTAGTTGCTGCGGCGGGATTGGTTTATTTGCTTAAACGCAAATCAAAGCAAGCGGAAATTGCAACGCAATTAGCGAACACAGGTGACCTATCACCAACGACTGGCAATTAGTTTTTTATTAAAATTTATCCCCATCAAAAAAAGCCCAGAGCAAGAGTGTTTCTTGTTTTCACGGAAATTGTTTGATCGCCTGTTCCAATTGTATTAGCTCTCCGGTGCGGTTTTGGTAGGCGATGTTTTCAAATAATTGCCGGATTTGCTCCAGCGCTACACGGTATTGCGGCTCGCTAAAATTGACCCGGGCGATAAAATTTCCCAGTGTTTCGCCCGGCTGACGCTGGTACCCCAGTTGCAACAGTTTGCGCTCCAGTTGCCGGATGGCTTTTGTCTCTGGGCGTAGCTCAACCTGGTGTTGGTTGCGCATGAGTGACCAGGCGAAAATAGCAGCGCCTATTAGGCCTAATCCAATCAACCACAGGGTCAAGCGCCAGGGCTCTTTTCCACCTAGCAACCGACTCAGCAGGCCTTCTTGCGTTTCGGTGTCGTAATTCAATACCCAGCGCTGCCATACGTAGGTGGCCGCATCCCAGCGCATTTGCAGGTTGTATAACAAGCTGGAGGATTGCCATGCGTTGGCGACCAGTTCCTGATCTTCCAAGCCCAGGGCTTCATTTATGCCCTGCTCGATACGATTGGGTGCAACTGCTGCGGTAGGGTCGATCATCTGCCAGCCTTTGCCTTCAATCCAGACTTCCGTCCAGGCGTGGGCATCGGATTGGCTGACCAGTAGGTAATTTTCCAGCGGATTCCAGCGCCCGCCCTGATAGCCCACCACCACCCGCGCCGGTATTCCCGCCGCACGCAGCAAAAACGCAAAGCTGCTGGAGAAGTGCTCACAGAAGCCGCGCTTGGTGGTCAGCAGAAACTCATCCACAGAGTGTTCACCCAGCGTCGGTGGTTGCAATGTGTAGGTGAACTCGCGATTAAACAGCGTCAAGGCCTTTGCGATGATGTGGTCATCGCCGATGTTTTGCTCGCGCCAGGCATGGGCGATGGCTTGGGTTTGTGGATTAAATTCGCGCGGAATTCGGGTGTAGAACTCGCGTTCGCTGCTGTTCAGTCGTGGGGCTTCTGGCCAATCAACCTGCAGTGCTGAGGTGACGCTATAGCCCATGCGCTGTGCGACGGGCATGTGGTGCATCAGCAAATAATCGCTGGTGATACGGATGGAATCGGCGGTATTGGTGGCGCGCTGGGGTGTCATCAAGCTGAATAACCAGATCTGACCGTGGGGCTCCATGATGACCTTGTAACTGATTGGATCGCGTTTGATGTTTTGCGAATCGGCGCGGCGCGGCGGGAACCCACCCCAGGAATCGCGCATGCGCCAGGTGCGGCCATCAAAGGTGTCCAGCACCAGACCGCGCCAGTAGAGCTGGTTGGCAGCGGGGGGATTTCCCTCAAACTCCACGCGGAAGGCGGGTGAGCGATCTTGCGCCAAATTGCCTAAATCGCCCGGCGAGAGACTATCGCTAAATCCGGTTTTGGCGGCGTTTTGGCTGGGAATGGCCCAGAGCGGGCCCAAGCGTGGGATCACAATAAACATCACCAACATGATCGGCAGGGCGTGCAGCAGCACTTTGGCTCCCTGCTGGAAACGCTGTTTGGTTGGCTCCGGCCGCGTGAGGTAGAGCGAACGCCAACAGGTGATGAGCACCATCAGACAGCCCATGCAATAGAGTGCGGCCTGGGGTGTTTGGCTGAACAGCAGTTGGGTGGCGCTGATGATAAAACCGATAAACACCAGCAGTTGCGCATCGCGCGCAGAGTTGACCTCCAATAATTTCAGGGCAAAGGCACAGACCAACAGACCGACCATCGTCTCAGTGCCTGCCTTGCCGGAAAAACTGGCGAGCAGCCCGGCAGCGCAGATCAACGCCAGTGAGGTCTTGATCACGCCACCCGGCGCGCCCCAGCGGCCACGGAACATTTGGGTGCGCCAGAATCCGGCAATCGCCCACACCAGCCACAGCCAGATCGGCAGGTAAAACAGCAGTGGCAGTATCACCAACACCTGCATCGCCAGCAGCCAGATGAGCTTGTCGCGCGCCAAGTAGTCTGGCATTCGCTGCTTGGGTGTCACTTTGGCGGTAAAGGGCGATTGGCGCTTAGCGAACATGGTCAGCCTCGCGCGGTAAATTGAATTCCGCCAATGCGGTTAATACCGTTTGCAGGTGATGTTCACCGCATGTGGGGGCAAGGCTTAGCCCCGGTAATTGCAGCCCGTAAGGAATTTGTTGGCGTTCATATTCCAGCGCCCAATAACACAGGCCGGATAAGCGCATTTCTTGCGGATGGTTCAGACTATTCCAATCCAGCCACTTATCGGCCGAGCGCTGTGCCTCGTACTCCTTGGTGAATAAACCCTTGTCTTGCGCGTATTGTTTCCAGGCGATGTGCTTGATGGGGTCTCCCGGTTGGTAATCGCGCAGTCCGCTGAAATCATCGCCTCCACGCTGACTGCTACCGCCTTCATCTTTTCCGTCGCTGGCTTGGGCATGGGGTTCGTCGGTGGCGATGGGTGATGGGTAAATTAGCGCTTGGATATCCAGATTTACCCAGGTCCAGCAGCGGATAATCCCAAGCGGAAAGCGGCTTTGTATCGATAACCGCCCCGGGCGCAAATAACCGCGCAGTTTGCTCGGTGCGCGCAGGTTGACCTGCTGTGGTTCGTTGGGGTTGAGGCTGATCGTTTGTGTTTCGCCATTGCTGTTTTGCCAGCGCAGCTCAAGGTTGTCGCAACCGTTTTTATGGGTGCAGTTCAGTTCCAATTTAAAGATGGCCTGCTCACCGGCGAAGGTGGGTTTGGCATCTACCACCCGCACACTCACGCCCGCCATATTGGCGAAGGTGTGGTGAATGCCCACCACAAAAATACTGCCCATAAGGTATGCGAGCGCGAGGATCAGGTTGTTCTGGTAGTTGGTGCCCAGCATCCAGATCACCAGCATCACCAACAGATACAAGCCGCCGGTGAGGTTGGGGAAGATGTAGAGGTTTTTGCGGTTGAGCCGTACCTGTTGCGTGCGCGGGGTGCGTTTGTCTACCCAGCGATAAAATCGCTGCTGCCATGCCTGTCGCCATGCTGCCAATAGAGTGTTCATAGGGTAAATCGATCAACCCAATACATTCACACTGTCGCGCAGGTGCTTCACAAGCGGTTCGGTATCCTGGCTGTGGCCGCGGCCGCGCACCCGATGGCCAACCACGGCGGGCAATACTGTCTGCACATCTTCCGGTACTAAATAGTCGCGGTTGTGGATCAGTGCCCAGGCTTTGGCTGCGCGCAACAAGGCCAGCGCGCCGCGTGGTGATAGTCCGTAACTGAACTGGCTATCGCTGCGTGTAAAGGCGACTAACCGCTGCACGTAATCGAGCAGGGCATCGCTGGCTTTTACCTGATGTACCGCGCTTTGGATCGCCGCCAATTGTTCATGTGTGACCAGTGGGTTCAACTCGCGGATACGCGCACGCGGATCAACCCCCTGAAACAACATGCGCTCCGATGCCGGGCTGGGGTAGCCAAGGGAGATGCGCATTAAAAAGCGGTCGAGTTGCGACTCTGGCAGAGGAAAGGTTCCGCTTTGGAACAGCGGGTTTTGGGTGGCGATTACAAAAAAGGGTTTAGGCAATGGGCGGCTTTTACCTTCAATTGTCACTTGCCCTTCTTCCATCGCCTCCAACAATGCGCTTTGGGTTTTGGGCGAGCTGCGGTTGATTTCATCGGCCAGCAACACTTGGGTAAATACAGGGCCGGGGTGGAATTTAAAAACGCCTTGCTCCCGTTCAAAAATCGCCACGCCAAGAATATCGGCCGGTAGCAAATCGCTGGTGAATTGTACCCGCTCGAATTTCAGCCCGAGCACTTTGGCAAGGCAGTGGGCGAGGGTGGTTTTGCCCATGCCGGGCAGGTCCTCAATCAATAAATGACCTTCGGCAAACAGGCAGGCAAGTGAGAGACGAACTTGTTGGTCTTTGCCTAAAACAATCTGGTCTACTTGTTCAATAATGCGTTGGATGAGTGACTGCATGGACAACCCTGATAATCAACTGACTCAGCTGCCAGCATAGCGCAGGGGGGAACAGGGAGGAATTAAGAATCGCAAAGCGGGCGCTGCTTCTCACTGCGCAGCAATCAATCCTACTTAATCGGCAGCAACCACACAGTTGCGGCCTTGTTGTTTGGCTTGGTAAATCGCTTTGTCTGCACGCACAAACCATTCTTCCGGGCTTTCGTCGGGCAGTAGCTGGGCGCAGCCGAATGAGGCGGTGATGGCACCATCGGGGTCTTTGAGTTCTGCCTCGATTTGCAGACGCAATTGCTCGGCGATTACCAGCGCATCGGCCAGTGAGGTATTGCGCGCGAGCACCACGAATTCTTCACCGCCGAAGCGGAATGCGCGGTCGGTTTTGCGCACACGTCTTGCGAGCAATTCAGCCAGGTCGATCAACACTTTATCGCCCACGTTGTGGCCGAACTTATCGTTCACCATTTTGAAAAAATCCAGATCGATGACGATCAGGGTGGCAGGTGTTTGGGCGCGTTCATAATCTTCCACACACAAACTCAGCTCTTCATCCATCGCGCGGCGGTTGCCAAGGCCAGTCAACGCATCCTGCGTGGCGTAACCTTGCAACAAGGACTGTTGTTGGTGGGTAAGCAAGGCAAATACATACGCCATGCAACTGCACATGACCAGCGAGGCAACCATCGCCAGTGTTTCTGTCGTGCTTGGCATACCAACTGCGATAGGCAATATCGCGATAATGGTCAGCGAATTCGCAATCAGCGCCGCTTTGGTACTCAGCAAAAAGAAATTGGCGATTAACGAGGGAAACACCCAAAACACAAAAATAGGTTCATTTAGATGGGCAACAGCAACGGCACCAGAGGAATAAAGCAGCGCGGTAATATTGGATACCAACTGAGTTGCTTGCCCCAAACGGTAGGTGTAGATCGCACTGCCAAGCGCAACAATCACAATCGCCAAATCGACAATGGCGTTGATGATTTCTCCATTGAGGTAGCGAATCACACAAAAAGGTGCAATGAACAGGCTGGCGAGTATGGCAAACAGGTACACCATTCCGCGCTGGTATTTGTTTTTTGAGTCAGTCAGCATAATTGCCGGCAGATTCTCCCGTGGTCATTTTTTTCAGGGCCAATCAGTTTGCCCCTTTTTTATATGACACATGATAGTCGCTAAAACCGGACTTTGCCCAAGTAATCCCGAAAGAGTGTAAAAGCAGGCGTGCCTATGTCCAACTCCATCGCATTTTTTGATAGCCACTGTCATTTTGATTTTCCCGAGTTTGATGCTGACCGCATGGAAGTGTGGCAAGCAGCGCAAACACTGGGTGTGAATGCCTTGGTGATGCCCGGTGTGTACCCGCAGCAGTGGAACAGGTTGGTGGATCTGTCACTGGCGGTTCCGGGTTTTTACTGGGCGTTTGGAGTTCATCCCTGTTGGATTCACCAAGTGCCGGTGGATGCAGACTCGCTGTGCCGGTATGAAACGCAGATAGATACCCATCTTGCTGCGCTGCCTGAGCAAGAGCGGCACCGCTGTGTAGCTGTAGGTGAATGTGGCCTGGATAAAACGATTGATCTCCCTTTGTCGCAACAGCTGGATGTATTCAGTTGGCATATTGCTCTGGCAAACCGGTTAGGTAAGCCGTTGATTGTGCACAGCCTCAAAACCCATAACGAATTGATTTCCCTGTGTAAAAAACACAAGCCCCGCTACGGTGGTGTGGTACATGCGTTTAGTGGCAGCTATGAAACGGCGATGCAGCTGATTGATTTGGGCTTTTGTCTTGGCGCGGGCGGAGTGATTACTTACGAGCGTGCGCAGAAAACCCGTGCAACCTTTGCGCGTGTGCCGGTGGAGTCGATTGTGTTGGAAACGGATGCACCGGATATGCCGCCCAGTGGCAGGCAGGGCATGCGCAATACATCGCAATCACTGCCGTTAATTGCGCAAGCGCTGGCAGATTTACGCGGAGTATCAGTGGCGGAGGTCGCGGCTAAAACGGTTGCAAATACACGCCGCTTATTTCACTGCGGCTAGGTTTTGGGGTTAGGTTTTCTGGGGTTAGGTTTTCTAGAGTTACTTCACTGCAACCAAATTGGCTGGCCCTTGACTGGATGCGCGCACGCAATTGCGCCCTTGGGCTTTGGCGACATACAGGGCTTTGTCTGCACGGGCGATAAAATCGGTAGGCGATTCGCCTTCCATCATCTGCGCCACGCCAAAACTGGCGGTGAGTTTCAATTGCTTGGGCCACTCGCTTTCTTCAATGGCACGGCGCAATTTTTCCGCGAGGCCGAGGGCATTTTCAAGCGAGGTATCCGGGCAGGCGAGCACAAATTCTTCACCGCCCCAGCGTGCGAGTAAATCGTGGGTGCGGGTGTTGGCACTCAATGTTTGAGCGAATGCCAATAACACCTGGTCGCCAATCGGGTGGCCGTAGGTATCGTTTACTTTTTTGAAATGGTCGATATCGATAAATATCAGCGACAGGAGTGGCGTTACATCCGAGTTCAGCCCCAGCTGGAATACCGGAGCCAAACCGTCGCGATTGAAGACACCGGTCAGCGGGTCGCGCGTCAACCGTTCTTCCAGTGCTTTATGTTCCTGATTCAGCAAACGGTTCAACGCCTCAAGCTGGTGTTGCCGTTGTTTATTGAGCATGACTTCAATATTGGCTTTGCGCAGCGTGCTGATAAAAAACGACATGGCTGCGAGTGTCCAAATGGCCAGCAGCATTAGATACAAGGCGCGGTCGCTGATGTATTTACCGCTGATTTCAATGCGCTCAATAATCATTTTGTACTTACCTGGTTTGACATGCTCACCGGTAGCAATTTGCACTCCGCGCACTTCGGTAAATTCCGGCCCCCAAAAATCCGGCGGAATTTTCCCCTGGCTCAGCCACCAGGTAGGTACCTGCATGTGGCTCATCTCAATCACTTGCGGGTAGCGTTCATGGGTATCAAATAATTCAATGGCGTTGTATTTCAGTGAGTTGTCTTCACCCTTGCGTGCATAGGCAGGGTTGTAGTTGATCAATTGGAAACGCACACCAAATGCCTGCGGCTCGGAATATTGTGCGTAGAGTGTTACGCGCTCGTAATTGGTCAGGTCTTTGCCTTTGCCGTTTTGGTCAGCAAGACTAAAACTAATTTCACAATAGGGCCAAGCGTAGTCCGATGCGATGATGTCGCAATCCAAAATAAATTTTTCACCGTCGCGGGATAATGAGGCAACCGATTTTCCGCCATTTCCGCGATCATCAATGGCCTCGAAGTAGAGCCCGGAATCTTGCCCAATAATGAGGGTTCGCTCTGGCCCGTAATGTTGGAAAGCCAAAGTACAAAGCGTAATGATAATGAGTAATCCAAGCAGCCTTGCTTTTAGAATGTCGTGCTGGATAGTCATAATAATGGGTGTAGCCGTGTGTTAATTTTTGTTAGTAAAGCATAGTTTTTCGCGAGCCGACAGCGGCAATTAACAGCTCATGAAAAAACCTGTTTTTTTATAACTTTTTCTATCGCGTTTTGCTGTAACTACCCAAAAATAGTTACAGCAAAACAGGTGTGAGAATTACAGGGCGATAGTTATTGAGCGCTGCCAATCAGATGCGTGTGGATAGCATTTAGCAATCCATTCTCATCCGCGTCGTGAGGCAGCTGCCAGAACATCATGCCGCCCAGCTTATTCGCTTTCACATACTGTGCTTTTTCTGCCATGGATCGCGGATCGTCAAAGGTGGCGAACACTTGTGTGGCAGGGTTGTAATAGGTCGGTGCTTTGGCGACATCATCCCAGTGATATACGAAGCCGTTTTCAGTGCTAAAGCGCGTAGCAAATTCTTTATAGTCTGCCCCATCGATATGCACGCCCGGTTGATATAAGCCGTTATTGGTGTTGGCAACCTGTTCCCACATGCGTGCATAAAATGCGGTGCCGATGACAATTTTTTCTGGTGCTATGCCTTTGGCCAATAAAAATTTCACGGCGTTATCGGTGGAATCTTTTTGTTCCGGTGTGGAGTAGAGCGCGGTGTGGTGGCCAGTGTGTGGTGTCGCGCCGTTGACGATGTCGTAGCTCATCAGGTTGACGTTATCCAGCAGCGGCATAATTGCATCCCAATCCACTGCGTTTTCCAAAAACTGATCAAACCCGCCCGCCGCAAAACTCAATTCATATTGCTGGCCAAATGCGCTGCGCAATTCCTGAATCAGTGCAGTGAAATTGTCGCGGTCATAGGGCGCAAATTTGTGGCCGGGGAAGCCGGGAACCACAGGGTATTCCCAATCCAGGTCAATACCGTCAGCTTGGTATTCTTTGATGATGGACAAGGTCGATTGAGCAAAGGCTTTGCGGTTTTCAGCGGAATTGAAAACGTCTGAACAGGTTTCACAGCCGCCCCAACCACCCAGTGACAACATGACTTTTAAATGGGGATGCTGCTGTTTGAGTGCCACCAGTCGCTGCAACGCGAGCTTGTCTTGGTCGCTATCAAACGACAATTGGTTAGCGTTCAAATGCAAAAAGCTGTAGATGATGTGCGTCAATTGGTTGAAGTTGTAGCGCGACAAATCCGAGCCGTCGCCCATGTAATAGGCAATCACTTTGTAGCTTTGCTCAGTGGCCGGAGCACTGGAGGTGGCAACCGCCTGCTTGGGTTCTGGTGTGGTATTGGGGGTGGTTTCTGTAGCAGGTTTACTACAGGCAATCATGCCCAGTGCAAATACGGCGGTACACAAAGAATTCAAAAACGCGTTCATATTAACCCTCGTCATCAACAGCAAATTGGTTGTCTGCGAGAGCATGCAGCGGTGGTGGGCGTAATCAATACGCTTATTGTTATTCGCTGTGATCAGCGATTGTACGTTATGGCGCTATTCTAGCCTTGGCGGTTGTCATAGTGGGGGAAGTACCGGGTAAAGATTCTTAAAGTTTTGGCTCGCCCTCATGTACCCCTATAACCCTTATAATCGCTATCCATTTTCAGTGAGCCTCAATCTTCAGTGAGACTCCATTCAGTGAGATCAAAAACGTGATTCCCCGCGATGACCTGAGCCAGATCAATCTGGATGAACTAAAAGCCGCAATCAATTGGCAGCAGCAATACAAACTGATCATCCAATGGGGCAAATTAATCCAGCCCAAAGCGGATATCCGTTTACCCACCAACCTGATCAAAGGCTGCGAAATTCCTGTATGGCTGGCGCATGAGCAGCAAGGCGAGCAGCATTATCTCGGGTTTGATTCCGACAGCAGTGTCATGAATGGTTTGGCCGCATTGTTACTGGTACAGGTCAATGGAAAAACCCGCACAGAATTGGCGGGTTTGGATTTGCAGCACGCGCTGCGTGTTCTGGGATTGGAAAAACACCTGACCCCATCGCGCAATAATGGTTTGCAGGCGATTATTGCGCAGATTGAAGAGTGTTATCTGCAGCGCTCTCCTGCACAACACCATCGGCAATAACCTGGGCGATTGATTGTTGCCAAGGCTCCTGCAAGCGCTCTTCCATCATTTTGTCTTGCCACACTTGCGTCACCATAGGTACACCGGCCATATCGGGTAAATGGTGTGCGATGCCTTTGTGGCAATCGATACAGGTTTTTTCACCGCTGGCGAGCAGGGTGGAATGCATGGCTTGCGCGCGTGGCGACTGCTGGGTGAAGTCCATGGATTCCAGCGCGTGGCAATTGCGGCACTCCAATGAATCATTCGCTTTCAGGCGCGCCCATTCGCGCTCGGCCAATTCACGCCGTTTAGCGAGAAATTTATCGCGCGTGTTGATGGTGCCAAATATTTTTCCCCAGACTTCTTTTGATGCCTGCATTTTGCGCGCAATTTTGTCTGTCCAATCATGGGGTACATGGCAGTCTGAGCACATGGCGCGCACGCCGGAGCGGTTGGTGTAGTGGATGGTGCTGGCCAATTCCTGATAGGGATTATTTTTCATTTCGTGGCAGCCAATACAAAATTGTTCGGTATTGGTCAGTTCGAGTGCGGTGTTAAATCCGCCCCAAAAAATAATCCCGGCAATAAAACCGCCCATACTTAAAGTGCCCATGCCGATGTAAGTGGCGGGGCGTTTGAATCGCTGCCAGTAATCTTTAATCAATGTCCACATGGATTACTCCCCGCTGCTATTTTGCAAAAGCGCATCAATACTTTGGTAATTATTGGTGCGTGCCGGTTTTACATCGGCTTGGGGTAAATGGCATTGCACACAAAAATAACGGCGCGGTGAAACGGCCGCGAGCGCCTGTCCATCGCGGTCATAAAAATGGGTGATACTCACCATGGGTGCACCGGTTTGCGGGCTGGCGCTACGGCTGTGGCAACTCAGGCACATATTAAAATTTTTATCGATTTGGTAACCGCGGATATTGTGCGGAATCATCGGCGGCTGTTCCGGATAATTGCGGTTAGCCGGTTCAGCACTGATGCGGTCACGCGGAATTTTCGGTGCGGGTAATTCCTGATTCAAGGTGCCACCGGGGCGAATGCCATCGGGTGCGGGCGCATCCAACTTTGCGGCCATATTGGCGATCACGGGTTCAGCGTGTTGTTGCGCATTCACATTTTGTTGCGCATTCGCATTAATAAAGGTGATACAACACGCGCAGAAGATGCTGAGAGCGAATAGAATTTTTTTCATCATCATAATCCTCTGCATCACGCCAAATTGATCAGTTCGATTTTCACCGCGCATTTTTTAAAATCGGTTTGCAGTGAAATCGGATCGGTTGCGTCGAGTGTGACGTTATTGACCAACCGGGTTGCATCGAAGAACGGAATGAATATCAAACCGCGTGGTGGTTTTACCCGGCCGCGTGTTTCCACGCGCACACGTACAGCGCCGCGTCTGCTAATTACCCGCACTTCGCTGCCGCGCCTGACTCCCATCGCTTCAGCATCTTCGTGGTTCATATACACCAGCGCATTGGGCACCGCTGCGTGCAATTCTTCGACGCGGTTGGTCATGGTGCCGGTGTGCCAGTGCTCCAGTACGCGGCCAGTACTCAACCAGAATGGATATTCCTGATCGGGCGATTCCGCAGGCGGCTCGTACGGCAATGCAAAAATAATGGCGCGTTTGTCGGGGTGACCATAAAACTGCACACCTGTACCTTTTTCCACATAGGGATCATGACCTTCGCGATAACGCCAGCGCGTTTCTTTTCCGTCTACCACTGGCCAACGCAAACCGCGCGCATTGTGGTACGCATTAAAATCGGCAAGGTCATGGCCGTGGCCGCGTCCGAATTGTGCGTACTCTTCAAACAAACCTTTTTGGATATAAAAACCAAACGCATCGGCTTCGCTATTTAAATACGCTGCATCGCGCTCACTGTTGGCAAATTGGTTGACCTGGCCATTGGTAAATAAAATTTGATAGAGGGATTTATTTTTATACTCGGGTGCTTTGCTGAGTAATGCTTCTGGCCAGACATCATTGGTATTGATGCGTTTGGAAAATTCAATCAGTTGCCATAAGTCTGATTTTGCATCGCCCGGCGCTTTGACTAATTGATGCCAAAATTGTGTGCGCCGTTCAGCGTTGCCATAGGCACCTTCTTTTTCTACCCACATGGCGCTGGGCAGAATTAAATCGGCTGCTTGTGCAGAAACGGTGGGGTACACATCTGACACCACCACAAACGCATCGGGGTTGCGCCAGCCGGGTAAAATTTCCTGGGCGATATTCGGCCCGGCCTGCATGTTGTTGCACACTTGCGTCCAATAAAAACGGATGACGCCGTCTTTTAATTTGCGGCTTTGGGTTACCGCTGCAAAACCGATTTTATCGGGTACAGTGCCCTCGGGTAATTTCCAGATTTTTTCTGCAATCGCGCGGTGTTTAGGGTTGGCGACTAACAAATCGGCAGGCAAACGATGTGCAAAGGTGCCCACTTCGCGCGCGGAGCCGCAAGCGGAAGGTTGGCCGGTCAATGAAAAGGGGCTGTTGCCCGGTTCGGCAATTTTTCCGGTCAACAAATGCAGGTTGTACACCATGTTGTTAGCCCAAGTGCCGCGGGTGTGTTGGTTAAAACCCATCGTCCACAGTGACATCACTTTTATTTTCGGGTCGGCATAAATATCGGCAAGACGTTTTAAATGTTCGGGCGCAACACCGGTTTCTTTGGCGGTGTGTTCGAGCGTGTAGGGTTTTACAAAATTGGCAAAATCCTCAAAGGTAATATCGCTCCAGGTATTGGCTTTTTCGGCACCTTTAGCGTTCTTCTGGCGTGGATCTTCAGCGCGCAAGCCATAACCAATATCGTCTTGCCCTTTGGCAAAACGCGTGTACTTTTTCACAAACTCCTGATTCACTTTTCCACTTTGGATAATGTGGTTGGCGATGTAATTCAAAATAATTAAATCGGTATTGGGTTTGAAAATAAGTGGCACATCGGCCAAGTCAAAACTGCGTGTCTCATAAGGCGATAACACCGCGACTTGCACATGGGGAAACGACATGCGCCGGTCGGTGATGCGGCTCCACAAAATCGGATGCATCTCTGCCATGTTTGAACCCCAGAGCACAAACGCATCGGCAGCTTCAAAATCGTCGTAGCAGCCCATGGGTTCATCCATGCCAAAGGTGCGCATAAAACCGGTTACCGCTGAGGCCATACAGTGGCGCGCGTTAGGGTCGAGATTATTGGAGCGCAAACCGCCTTTGAATAATTTACTTGCCGCGTAAGCTTCCCATACCGTCCATTGGCCGGAGCCGAGCATGGCGATACTTTCCGGGCCGTGCTGTGCGATGGCCTCTTTCATTTTTTGCGCCATGATGTCAAACGCGGCATCCCAACTCACGGGAGTGAAATCACCATTTTTATCGTATTTGCCATTTTTCATGCGCAGCAGCGGTTCATGCAAGCGGTCACTGCCGTACATAATTTTGGAAAGGAAATAACCCTTCGCACAATTCAATCCGCGGTTCACTTCGGCTTTTACATCGCCGTGGGTCGCAACGACACGATTGTCTTTGGTGGCCACCATTACGCCGCAACCAGTGCCGCAAAAACGGCAAGGCGCTTTGTTCCATTGCAAATTAGTGAGTTCGCGGTTGGTAATTAAATTACTCGCGCTTGCGGGAACAGGTAAACCAATCGCGGCTGCCGCTACTGCAGCAGCATTAGCTTTGGCAAATAAACGGCGTGAAATATTCATTGCGCGTTTTCCTCCGGTTGCAAATCGTCTTGAGCCTCGCCCTCTAGATCCTGCGCAGACAAATACTCGTGGTACACCAGCGCGGCATTGAGTACACCAGGCTGCGCGCGCAGATCATCCAAAAAATTCACAATCGCTTTTTCTGCTTCGCTTTCGGTCACTAACACCAATTTTCCCTGCGCATTTTCAGCGTGTATTTCAATGTGGATTGAATTGTGAATAGATGTTTGTGCGAGTAGCCAATTGCGTATAGCTGCCAATTGTTCGGGGCGCACATGGGCGATTAAACTGGCAATATGCAATTGCGCAGGAATTTGCGTGAGGTCACGTAAAGGGATGGTGTGTGTTGAGGCGATGGTTGGTTTTGCTGGGTGATTCATTTTCATTCCCTGTATCAGTGCGGCCCGGGTGGCCCCATCATGAGTTGGTAAAACCAAATGGAAAAACCCATTGCGCCCACAATAGCAACCGTGAGTATGGGGAATAAAAAGACGATGATAAAAATATACAGCCGCCACTCTTTCTTTTTTTCTACTTGCTGTTCAGCGGTGAGCGGTGTCGCCTGATGTTGCTTATCCTGCATCGGTGTGCCTCCGGCATAAGAGAACCCGATTTCAGACTAGCTTGATTTGTGCGGAGTGCCAAAAACAAAAAGGCAATTAATGCGGTTTAATTGATTTACATCAATTTTAATTAAAAAAGGAAATTTGGCTGCGGTGTAAATAGAATTAATTGAAATAATGGATTTATTGCAAACTTTGCTGAATTGGAATATTCAGAGCCGCCCTTTCATGTGAATAGAATAAGGGTGCACTTCTCTTTGCTTGGCCAGGTATTGTTGCGTTGTTAGTGCTGCTGATTAAGGTAGCGCTCAATCGCGCGCGATGCCGCGAGTAAACCGAACGTTGCTGTCACCATCATGCTGGAGCCAAAACCGCCGGTGCAATCCAGTTTTACGCCATCCTGCAAATGTTGTTTGGTTTGGCATACGCTGCCATCGGGTTTTGGATAAACCATTTGCTCATCGGAATAAACGGCATCCACACGGAATTTGCGTTTGGTATCGCGTGCAAAATTAAAGTGGCGATACAACTGCTGGCGAATTTTGTGCAGCATGGGGTCATTTTGCGCACGCGCCAAATCATCCACGGTAATGCGCTGCAAATCGCGCTTACCACCGGATGAACCAATCACAATCAGGCGAATTTTTACTGCCGAGCAATAGGCCACCAGCCGTGCTTTTAAATGCGCGGCATCTATCGCATCAATAATCACATGGTGCTGTTTGCCCAGCAGCTGGTGAATATTTTGGTCATCGATAAAGTCTTCTACCGAGTGAATGATGATGTCCGGGTTAATGTCGCGCAGGCGTGCGCTAATGACCTGGTTTTTGGATTGACCGATGGTCGATTGCAAAGCATGGGATTGGCGATTGGTGTTGGTGACACACACCTCGTCCATCTCGACCAGCGTAAGCTCACCCACCCCCGAACGCGCCAGAGCCTCAGCTACCCAAGTGCCCACACCGCCCAAGCCGACAACAGCAAAATGGGCGTTGTGCAATGCCGTTAGTGCGCTTTCGCCGTAAAGGCGGGCAATGCCGCCAAAGCGTTGCAGATAAGCGGGGGAAGGGGATCTGTTCATGGGCAAACCAACGTATAGAGAGAATATGTTCAAAAAGTGGCGGCTTTTTAACGGACATAAGGCGCAGATGCAAGCGCAAACAGGCTAATCACCGGGTAATGCGCCGGGGTTCTGCTACACTCATTTTGGTGCCAATTTAATTGACAGGATCACGAGTGTTTCATGAGTAAAACGGCTATAGCAACGGCATATCTGATTGACGACGACAGTATCACCCTCGAATTAATGAGTGGCATTGTAGAACCCATAGGGGTAGAACCCGTGTGTTTCGAGAGCGCCGAAGCCTTTTTGGATGCCTACACCCCACGCCCCTGCGAGTGCGTAATTACTGACATGCGCATGCCCGGTGTGAGTGGTTTGCAGCTGCATAAAGTCCTGCAGCAGCGCTATCCGGTGCCGCCACCGCTGATTATTGTCACCGGCTATGCCGAGGTCAGTGCGGCGGTAGAGGCGATGAAACAGGGCGCATTTGATTTTGTCGAGAAGCCCATCAATGGCCACCAGTTTCTGGAAAAGCTGCAGGCTGCTTTATCGCTCAGCCGCCAGTTGCATCAAAAACGCATGGATTTATCCACCCGCGAGGCGCGCATCGCGCTGCTCACCCCCAAAGAACAGGAAGTCCTGCAAGCCGTACTCGATGGCCTGCCCAGTAAAGACATCGCCCACAAGCTCAACCTGAGTGTGCGCACCGTGGAAAACCACCGCGCGCGCATTATGGAAAAGCTGCGCGTGAACTCCGCTATGGAGCTGATGCGCGACTTCATGCAGTTGGCTGCCAGCCGCTAATTAGGGGTTTTCCCCCACCTCAGGTGAGTAGTTTTACTCTCACCGCTTTTTTGCCAAACCGCCACACTGGGAACCAATGAAGGTGAACCGCGAAACGGCGAATCACCTGCTGGTTAATCAAGGAATTCCCGGAGTTGGCACTGACCTGTGCCCATAATGTCCACTTAGTTAGCGATACAGGATTATGAGTACACATAACGACATCAGCCCCTTTGCGTTCCACAAAATCCGCGATTACGTTTATCGCACTGCGGGTATTGTGATTGGTAATGATAAAACGGCCTTGGTCACTGGCCGCCTCTGGCGTCGTCTTGAGTTGTATGGCCACAAAACCTACGAAGCTTATTTTGCGTATGTGTCCAGCCCTGAAGGTGCGCAAGAGCGCAGCACCATGCTGGATTTGCTCACCACAAATGAAACTTATTTTTTCCGCGAGCCTGCGCATTTTGAATTTTTGCGCGACCAGATTATTCCGCAACAACGCAACAAGCCGATGCGTGTATGGTGTGCAGCATCCTCTACCGGTGAAGAGCCCCACAGCATTGCAATGGTGTTATCCGATGTGATGGGTAAAACCGACTGGGATATTTTGGCAACCGATATTTCCGGCAAAGTACTTGAGCACGCGCGCACCGGTGTTTACCGCGCTGAGCGCATTGATCATATTCCGGCAAATTACTTAAAAAATTATTGTCGCCGAGGTATTGGTGAATACGAAGGTATGTTGGCAGTCGTGCCTTCACTGCGTTCACGCATCCGTTTTGAGCAACATAATTTGATGCATACACGTAAAAATGACGAACAATTTGATGTGATTTTTTTGCGCAATGTCCTGATTTATTTTGACCAGCCTACCAAGCAAAAAGTGATTGAGAATTTGCTGCAATGCTTGCGCCCTGGTGGCTGGTTGATTCTTGGTCATTGCGAAAGCATAACGGGTTTAAATCTTAAATTGACGACGATACGTCCATCGATTTATCGCAAACCAGCAGACGCTGTACAGGTTCTACAAAAGTTAGCGGTGTAATGAATGATTGTGAATACCCTCGCGGTATCCCTAAGTTTGCGTAAAGCTGTTATCTTTCCGCACCTTTTCAACAGCGATTTTGAGGCTAGAGAGCAACCTATGATTTCACTCAATACCTCGACCACTCTGGAGACGATTGATTTGCACAGGCAGATCCATCAGCAGGGCGTGATGGTAGTGGATGACAGCAGCATGCACAGATACAGTGCCCATTTGTGCTTGAAAGCCTTCGGGGTAAGCCGTGTATATGAGGCTGCCAACGGCAGGCTTGCACTGGATCAGTTGGCGCAGATGGAAGAGACCCCTGCGGTCATGTTGCTGGATTTGGAAATGCCAGTTATGGACGGCATTGAAGTCTTGCAGCAATTGGCACTCTTGCCCAACAAACCCGCCGTTGTCCTCGCCAGCAGTTCCGATGAAGTTCTGATCAGTGCGGTTGCCACTATGGCCGAAGCGCTGGGCGTGTCGCTGTTGGGCGCATTCCGTAAGCCAGTCAATCCGGTTGACCTGGCCGATGCCCTGACCAAATACAGTATTGGTGTTAGCGCCGAAGAAATCCTCTCTACCCAGAAACCGGCATCAGCCGATGCGGCGCAGCTGAGCCTTGCTATCGACCAGGCTCAAATACAAGTGCATTACCAGCCCAAGGTGGATCTGGAATCGCTGCAGATTGCCGGTGTAGAAGCCTTGGCGCGTTGGCAAAATGCCAAAAGCGAATGGATTTCGCCCGCAGTGTTTATCCCGCTTGCAGAAGAACATGGTTTGATTGGTGCCCTGACCTTATCCGTGCTGGAGCAAGTGCTACAGGACATGAATGAGTGGTGGGAGCAGGGGCAATACATTCCGGTGGCGATCAATCTTTCGGCCAAGTCCCTCGCGGAATTTAATCTCGCCAATGAAATTATCCAACGGGTGATTCGCCAGGGAATCCCCGCGCATTACATTACCTTTGAAATTACCGAGAGTGCGTTAGTGGTGGATTTACCCGCGGCACTGGCAACCATCAGCCGCCTGCGCCTGAAAGGTTTTGGTATTTCCATTGATGACTACGGCACCGGGTTTTCATCCATGCAGCAGTTGTCGCGCTTTCCGTTTTCCGAGTTGAAGATCGATCGCTCCTTCATTCAGGGGGCGCCCGAGCGGCAATACATGCGCAATATTTTGAAATCGGCCATCGAATTAGGGCATCGCCTGGGAATAAGTACGGTTGCCGAAGGTGTAGAGACAGAAGCCGAGCTACACTTGCTCAAAAGCCTGGGTTGTAAACAGGCTCAGGGTTTCCTGCTGGCGCGCCCTATGTCCGGGCGCGATTTGATGAGCTGGGTCGATCAGGATCTACAACGTAAGTTAGCCATATGCCGAACTTCAAGTTCCGGGTAGTGCAAAAATCCCGGTTAAAGCGTTATTTTTCATTTGTCTCGCTGGTCAATCCCCCCCTGATATCAGCAGTGCTAGCGATAGCACTGCTGTTTTTTTTTACCGCCGTTGCATTGCGCCATATCCACGCCAGCCAGGAGCGGGTGATCCGCGAACACCTGCAAACCTCGCTGAATTCTTTCTCTGAACTGATCACTATCTGGCAGCAGCAGAATGTCGCTGCCATCCAGATGCTGGCTAATTCATCCCAAGGCAAAAATTTACTGAGGCAGGTTTTGCTGGAGAAAGGCGATAACCCAGCGACCCATGAAGCCCTGCGCGAATGGTTGTACCCGGTGCTAATGGTTATGGGCTTTGATGGCTTTTCGGTGATTAACCATGAACGTATTTTGGTTGCAGCCAGTTCAGAGAATTACCACAAACAAAAAGTCCAGCTCGCCGAGACCCATGAGGTTCTGGATAAAGCACTGGCAAACCACCCGGCTATTTCGCGCCCGGTTGCGGCCTTGCGCCCGATTTCAGGGCCGCGCGGAACGCAACCTGCGGGCACGCTCATGCAAAACATGTGTGTTCTGCTTGAACCCGGGGTGACTGCACCCGGGTACTTCTGCTTGCGTTTTAATACCCAGGCCAGTTTTTTCCCAATTTTTTTTAAAGGCCGCACCGGTGGTTCCGGTGAAATTTATGCAATTGATAACCACGGTCGGCTGATGACGCCGCTGCGTTTCCATAATGACAGCAGCCATGGTCAACCGCTGATCGGATTGGGCGAGAAAGTGCGCCGCGCTGCCAACAGTAGTGATGCTGGCCCGCTGACCGACATGGTGGGCTTCCTGATCAACCATGAAGCGGGGCTAGTGAAGGTAGGTTATGAGGATTATCGCGGCGTGAAGGTCGCGGGTGCAGGGCGCTGGATCGATGAAATGGAATTGGGGGTGATTGTCGAGCAAGATATCAGCGAGGCAATGGCTCCTTATCAGGCATCGCGCAATATCATTATCGGTTTGAGTGTGAGTGCGAACCTGTTGATTATCCTGCTGACGATTACGGGGATGGTCAACCGCCGCCGTCTGGCCATCCGCGAAGGGCGCTTCCGCTCGCTGCTGGACAATTTGCCCGCCGCCACTCATATGACCTCGATGGACCATCGCCTGATTATGGTGAATCCGGCGTTTTGCAGTTTGCTGATGCTGGATGAGCATGACCTGCTGGGGGTTGATCTGCACCATATTGCTGCGCCCAATTGGCTCAAGCCGCTCTTGCAAGCTGAAGAGCAGGTTGGGGCGGATTCTTATTGGAAAGATGTGGTATCCGAACTTAAGCACCCGGACGGCAGCCCGCGCTATTACCGCATCGTGCGTTTTCCCATCGTACATGGGCAAGACCAGGAGCCGCAGGCGATTACCTGTATTTGGGTGGATGTGACCGAGCGCATTGTCGCCACCCAGCGGATGGAAGAGGTCAACCAAAATCTGGAGCAGATGATTGACGAGCGCACCCGCGAATTAATGGCCGCCAAAGATGCAGCACTGGCGGCATCGCAAAGCAAGGCAGAATTCCTCGCCAATATGAGCCATGAAATCCGCACCCCGCTCAATGCCATCATTGGCCTTGCCCATGTGGCGCTCGCCAATAAACCGGAAGCAAAACAGCGCACTTATCTGGAAAAAATGCGCGGCTCGGGCGAGCATTTATTGGACATTGTGAACGACATACTGAATTTCTCGCGCATGGAAGCGGGCAAGCTCAGCCTTGACCACAGTGAATTCTCGGTTGTGCAATTGATCGATAAAACCGTAGATCAGGTGTGGGAAAAAGCGGCCGCCAAAGGGCTAGCCGTCAATGTGAATATCGATGAAAAAATCCCTTCACTGTTGTTGGGCGATGCCTTGCGGCTGGGGCAGATCCTGATTAACTTCTGCGCCAATGCGGTGAAATTTACCGATCAGGGCAGCATCAGTATCAATGCCTTCAAAGTGCGTGATTGGGAGGATCGGGTTGAAGTTCTGTTTGAAGTACAGGATACCGGTATCGGGATTGATGCTGAAAAACAGGCCAAACTGTTCCAACCTTTCCAGCAGGTCGATTCGTCCAGCGCGCGCCGTTTTGAAGGCACCGGCTTGGGCTTGTCCATCTGTAAAAACCTGGCGGATCTCATGAATGCGCGTATCGATGTACAAAGCGCGCCCGGTCACGGCAGTAGTTTTCGCCTGCGTGTGCAGTTGGAAAAGGCACGCCCGCAAACTATTGCTCCATTGATACAACCCAATGTGCCCGATCCTGTATCGGCCGCAATCAGTTGCAAAATACTGGTAGTGGAAGACAACCTGCTCAATCAGGAAATTATTTTCTCACTGCTGGAATCCATGGGCGCAGAGGTGATGTGTGTCGGGTCTGGCCCCGAGGCGCTTGCCGCGCTCCAGCAGCAGGCATTAGCACAGCAGCCATTTGATGTAGTGCTGATGGACATCCAACTGCCCGGCATGGACGGTGTAGAAACCACGGCACGTATCCGCGAGCTGGCAATAGGCAAACATCTGCCTATTATTGCTGTCACAGCCAATGCCTTGCCCGGCGATAAAGAGACCTATCTGGCAGCCGGTATGGATGATTATCTATCCAAGCCGATTGAACCAGCACAGTTGCGCCGCGTACTGGAGCAGTGGGGGCACGCCTGCCGTGTAGCGCCGGAATTGGTTTCCAGTGCGGGCAGTATGGAGTTTTTGCACAACGCGGGTATAGACACCCAACGCGCTCTGCATAATTTAATGGGCAATGAAAAACTCTACCGGCGCTTGCTTGAACGCTTTGCCCATGAGCGGGCAGAATTCCCGGCGCAGCTACCCGTATTGCTGGAAAAAAATCCAGCAGAGGCACTTAACCAGGTGCATTCGCTGAAGTCCCTTGCGGGCAGTTTGGGAATGAACCAACTGGAAGTGAATTGTTTTCAACTTGAGCAGGCATTACATAACGGCGAATGGCAGCAGGACATGGTCGATAAATTAGATGACGAGTTAATCGCCATGGTGGAATTGGTTGCGCGGGGATTAAATTTGCCGTCGCATTAACACAGACAAGATAACGAGGTTGCTATGCACACACTGATGGTTTTGGTTGGCGGTTTTGTTCTGTTGTTTTTTTGCCAATTGGTTGCGCGCGTGTTTGGTGGCGAGGGCGTTAAACCCATCGCAAAAGCATTGGTGGTATTTGTGCCGCTGTGGTTTGTGATTGCCGCGATCAATATGTGGGTGGGTATCCACTACGCGGGTTACACTTTTATGCAAGAGCTGCCGATATTTCTGCTGGTATTTGCCGTGCCCGCCGTGGCAGCGCTGCTCACCTGGTGGCGCATTACGCATTTGCAAAATAAAAAGAAAAACACGCCGGTTTAATGTTTATTGTTTTTATTTTTTCATACTGCTTCTATTTTTTTCACATTGTTTCTATTTTTCACGCTGTGCTGTTCGTGCCAGCACAGCGTGAATATACATCTTTATAAAGCGCCTGCTTTTATGCTGGCTCTTCACCTGGCAGCATCACCATCCAACCAACACCAAATTGGTCAGTGACTTGCCCATACAACGGCGACCAAAAGGTTTTCATTAACGGCATATCCACTTTGCCGCCATTGCTGGCCAGTGCGGCAAAAATACGGCGCGCTTCGGCTTCATCGTTAACATTCAGTGCGATGCGAAAACCGCTGAATGTTTCGGCATCGTTACAACCATCCGATGCCATGATATCCACATTGCCCAAGCTGAATTCAGCGTGCATCACTTTGTTTTCAAAACCCGGCTGCAATACACCTTCTGGCATAGGGTCGGGGCTTTCGTTAAAGCGGATTAAAAATTTAACCTCTGCACTTAAATGTTGTTTATAAAATGCGAGTGCTTCATCGCAACGGCCAGAGAAAAATAAATAATTATTTACCTGCACTTTACGCATCGCAATGGTTTGGCGCAGTGCGTCTTCATGTGCAGCCGCTTTGCCATCTACATCGGCCTCGGCAAAATCCTCCATCGTATAAAATGTGCGAATTTCAATATCAGAGTCTTCATCTTCCATCGGGTTAGGGCATTTCTTTACCCACTCAATCGCTTCTTCCATGGAGTTCACATTCCAAATCCAATAACCGGCAATCAGCTCATTGGTTTCAGTGAAAGGGCCAGTGGTGACAACGCGTTTATCGCCACTAAAACGCACACGAAAACCTTCGCTGCTGGGCTTTAATCCATCGCCAGATTCCATAATGCCAGCCTTCACCAATTCTTCATTAAATTGGCCCATTGCATTGAGCAGCGCCTCGCTCGGCATTTTGCCTGCTTCAGAACCGGGCGATGCTTTAACCATAACCATGACTTTCATAACGCGTTCTCCTTCATTAAAAATTGAGATGGATGTTTGTGTACTGAGGTGTTCTGTAGAGTAGTCGAAGCAGGCTGTCGGAATTCGACAGGAGAGAAAATTATTTTTAAAAGAAATTCAACTTCACTATCGCCGTGCCCGCCGTTTCATTCACCACCTGCACACTAAACGCATCCAGCTGCGCCTCTTCCAAACGGATCTGCAAACTCACCTGCGCCGCGTAATCCACCGCCAGTATCTCGCCCTGAAATTGGTTAACCAGGTGGCGAACCTTCGCCTCACGCGCAAAATCCACGCTGACAATACATTCCACCTTGGGCGTAACCGCAACCAATACCGCCGCATTCACCGCCTGCGACACCGCACCGGAATACGCCCGCACCAAACCACCTGCACCCAACTTCACCCCACCAAAATAACGCACCACTACCGCGAGCGAATTGCCCACATCGCGCTCGGTTAATACATGCAGCATCGGCTTACCCGCCGTACCCGAAGGCTCACCGTCATCACTAAACGCCTGTGTTAACGGCTGCCGCGTATTGCCAATCACATACGCCCAACACACATGCGCCGCATCCGGATACTGCTTGCGATAAACCTCCACCCACACCATCGCCTCTTCACGCGAAGTAACCGGATGCAAAAAAGTAATGAACTCACTGTTTTTTTCTTCGGTGGTGGATTCAACAGCGGTGGATAGGATGGTGTAGGTGGGCATTGTGTTTCCAATATGGCGGTAGCCTGTGCGGCTATTATTGTTGGGGCTTGATGACTTGTTCAATGGCGATCAATCCCGCTTTCGCTCCCATGCTAATACCCACCGCATTTTGGAGCGGTACTTCATAATCGCGCGGATTAATGCGAATTAATTTGCCATTAAAACTGTTTACGACCTGCTCGGAAAAGCGGCGCACCGATGGAATATGTGTGCCTGCACCTAGCTCAATCACCACCGGATTATTACAGCGCTGCAACCAGAGCTGTAATTGCTCGGCTTGCTGATCCGATCTATCGCTAATCCAACCCCAATCGCCAAACATTAAAATATTTGGCCGCGCGATTTGGTTGCAATAGGGGCACAGCGGAGGCTTATTAATAAGCTGACACTGTTCGTGATCGACTTCAGGCAAGAATGAATTTGCCTCCCAAATAGTAGCGGAGCAGGGTTCAAGACATTGCAAGTGATGAATAGAGCCGTGGCACTCGTAAATATTATCCGCAGCGAAACCTGCTTTTTGAAATTGCCCATCCACATTACTGGTAAATACCGAATAACCTTTCGCTTTGCTTTCGCCCCAGCGTTTTAAAATCGCAAAGCCTTCGTGGGGAATAGTATTGCGATAAAGTGCGAGCCGGTGCCCATAAAATCCCCAAGCCAATTTCACATCGCGCACAAATGTATCGGGCGACGCCGCTTGCGTAAAATCCATTTTCGCTTTTGCAAGGGCAGGGTAGGCCTTCCAAAATCCCTCGTTGCCCCGAAAATCCGGCAAACCCGAATCCACACCCATGCCTGCACCAGCAGCGATGATAAGCGCATCGGCTTGTTGGATGTAATCGGCTGCTTGAGTGATGGAGGTGTTGGGCATGGTTTTTCCTGGTCGTAGCAATATGATTTCTTAACATAAGAAAGTTTAGGATTTTATGATGTCTCATTAACTTTACTTTAAATAAAGTTAATGACTAGTATCTTGACGTAATTCAATATCCTCTAAAGAACCGCTACAAACTCGCCGATGACTCTAAACTCCTCCAAATCATTTTCTTTTATGACTATGTCTGAATAACCAAAGGAATTGGTGTCTGGCGACAAAACAATTTTTTCATGAATGAGTTGATCATCAATTTGGCGCTTCTCACTTTTATAAACTTTAACTGTGAAGGAGCCACCATGATCAACATCAGAGATATGATTATGTTGTACAAGTACGACTTTGCCGTTTCTAGTGCCGCCAGGATTTGATTTAAATAAGCACCATGACCCGTCGGGTATTTTTCTGTTCATGGATTCGCCGATTACTCGAATAACAAACATTCCTTCTTTAGTCGCAAATTCTTCGGGTAATTCAACCCAATCACAAGTTTCTGCATCTTGATGTGGGCTAAAGCTACCTGCTGCGGCTGCAATATCAAATACGGGTACGAAGCCGTCATAAGGGCGGGCTGTTTCGAAGGAAACTACTGCGTAGCCAAGTCCTTCATAAGGAACTTTCTCTAAGGATAAGTATTGGGGTTCATTGATCGATTGTTGAAATGCTGAAAAATATGCATTGGTTTCCGGGTCAGTGCAATACAGATAGCAGCCTTTAATGCCGCGAGTCATTAATGTCCGATAAGTGTTTTTTATAATTTGATCGGCTTTCTTTTTGGTTTCTACTGGGGAAGACTTCAAAAGTGATTTGTAGCCTTTTATTGATTTATCTTTTGATGATCTTTTTCCTGCATCTGTGACAACTTGACTATCACGAATGACAAAATCTGGCCCAATAATGACACCAATGTAATCAACCTCAAGACCTTGGCATGTATGAATGCAACCAATTTCATTAACTGAATTTGGGGATATCATCCATAGACTGCCATCGTCAGTTAGATTCCATTTCGCTTCGAAATTGAATTCGGGAAATGTGATGTCAAAATTGGATTTTTCCTTTTTGCTTTTCCAATCCCAACAATATCCAGCAACGATTCGAGCTTTATTACTTAACTTATTTTTCTCAAAAATGGCTTTTCGCATCTCAGCGGGGTTGTCAAAAACCTTGAACTCGTAATCTATATCCGAAAGGTCTGCATTTGCGGTTTCGCGAATTTGCAACGTATTATCAAGCCAAGCGATGTATCCATCTGAACCATTACATCTAAATTGCGAATCCAGTTGAAGGATAGTTATTTCTGAGTTGGCACGCTGGGCAAACTGGGTTATGGCTTCGATTGATCCTATATCCTGAAATGTAACTCGCTGATCTTCATCGATAAAGAAAATGTTTGCGTTGGATGAATTAATGATTTCCTTTATTTGATTTTCACCAAGGTTTGCGTACAAGCCTGATTTTTCATTAAGTCTGTGGGCTTCATCGACAATAAGCGCATCAAAAATTTGTGTGGGTGTTGTAACGTAGCTGCCTGTTCCTCTAAATAAATTATCTATTGCTGTTCGTCGCAACGTTTTGGTTAGTTTGCTTTTAAAAACTTCGCGAGGAGCAGAGTTTTTGGTGGTGTATTGAACCACCATTTCTCTATTGGTAAGTTCAACCAAAAGATTAATCGCGACTACAGATTTACCGGTGCCAGGGCCACCTTTAACAATTAGAGTTTGTTTTTTTCCGTTTTTTGCTTTGTGTGCAATATCCAGAGCAGTTTCATATACCAACTTTTGCTCATCTAAAAGAATAAATTCTTTTTTTCCCTTAAGCATTGATGCGAGACTATCGGCCAAAGTTTTGGATGGTTTTATGACTCCATGCTCAATTCGATACATGATGTTGTCAGAATCACCATACTTGACATGTTGCTTTAAAAAATTGGACAGTCTCATAGCGTCATCAGAAATGAACACTGGAGCTTTATCAGTATGGGGCGAATAAAAAGGATCGTTAATCGCTGAGGTGGATTTTAGATTGTGTAGATAGGCGCAAGGTTGCAAACTAATAGATTCAGATCTAACCGTTTCGTTGTAGTCAGTTATTAATGCTGCATATGACCACGCTTGATAAGATGGGTGATTGGTTTCTCTAATTCCCCCATTTAAAAAGGTTTTTACGATTCCATCTTTTTGGGTTTTATCAACCTCTTGCCATTGTTTTAGTTCAATAATGACGGCGGTATCGTTGCGATTTGCATCTTTACCTGTAAGGATGAAGTCCACTCTACGATTGGTTAATGGAATGTTGTATTCAATAGCGACACCGGCTGTTGGTGGAATATCAGGGTCTACTAATATTCTGAACATATAATCCAAAGAATTTTTCCAAGAAAGGATTTCGTTCTTGGGTGAGTTTCTATTTAGCTTTCGTGAAACTTCATTTTGAATAATTTCTTCAATTCTGTTTGAGCGTATATCACGAACGAAATCGTCTTTGCTGGCAGAGTAAACTAACATTCAATAATTCCGTTTTATATGTTGGTGTATTTATCAGATTTGCCTTTTGATTTATCAATGGGATACTTTTCAGCATTAATTGCAATTTTTCTAGTGCACTCAGCCAAAATATCCAACTCTAATTTGTCTGCAAGCCGTATCAGGTATAGTTGGATATCTGCAATTTCATCTGCAACTGCAAGACGTTTTTGATTTGAAAGGTTTTTTGATTGATCTTCAGAGAGCCACTGGAATTGTTCAAGCAGCTCTCCAGCTTCGCCAGCCAAAGCCATAGAGAGGTTTTTGGGGGAATGGAATTGATCCCAGTCTCGTTCTTCGGCAAATTTTCGTAATGCTAATTTCAGGTTGTCGAGTGAGTTCATAAATAACCCAATAAAGTTCAAAATGATTATGTTGTTACAATCTTTCAGTAAGTAGAGCGGACTATAGACGCTTGGAGAGTTTGATGCCATTACCAGCAATAACTTGGACGGGGGTTCAAATCCCCCCGGCGCAGTTGAACGGTGATTAGCTGATTATTTCAAATGACGTGCAGGGTCTTGGCGGGCATGTAGTACGCGGATTATTTCCACACTGCTGGCCGTAACACGGTAAAACAAAAGGTGGCTTTCAATTGGCAGGCTGCGTATACCACTGAGTAGTTCTGGCCGCTCAGTACCAACAAGAGGTTGTTCGGTCAGTGACCAGAATTTTTCTTTCAGGTTTTCCAGATAGCTGTCGGATTGTGCCTGCCCCCATTGCCTCAGACCATATTGATAGATTTCTTTTAGGTCTTCTTTAGTGGCTGGTGAAATGATTAGTTGGTGACTTGGCACAGCGATCAGTCCTTGATGCTATCAAACAGGGTGTCGAGCGCAGCTTTGGATTCTATGGCAGTACCTTCGCCTCTGTTCAACTGGTCTGCCCCCACTTTTAATTGCTCCCGTAAACGCGCCAGTTTGATCTCGTGAATCCAGTCTTCGTGGGTATCCATAAAGCGCAATGCTTCACGGATGACTTCGCTGGCATTGTTGTAGAGGCCGCTTTCTACTTTGGCTTTTACACGGGATTCGAGTTCCGGTGTCAGTGATACATGCATGGTGACCTCCAAAGATAAATGACTCTGAAAAATGCTAGGGCTGGATACAAAGATTGTCAATGATTGTATTTTTCGCTAACAGCCGTCCATCAATGGTCATACCTGTCATTTTGCTTACTGGCGAGCAATAAAAAACCCGATCATTTCTGATCGGGTTTTTTATCTGGGTGTTTGGTGGAGCCGGGGGGATTTGAACCCCCGTCCGCCAGCACTCCATCCTCGGCTCTACATGTTTAGGTCCGTTTATTGATTTAACCCTTCACAGCCCAGCGGGCAGGACGTGAAGCGCGATCCTGTAGAGTTTTAGCAGCGCGGCCCCAGGCAAGCTTTGCTGCGATCCAGTTCTATATGACGGGCTCTATCGCGGTACTGGCACCTTGGCAGAGACCGTTAGCAGCAATTAAGCTGCTAAAGCGTAAGAATCGTCGTTTGCGACTATTCAAGTACAGCTTTGGATTAACGTGATTGGCTGTCATCACGACATGCACCTCGGGCTTTGTTACCGGCGTCGAATCCAAATCGGCCCCAGTCGCTGGACGGTTACTATCTGAGGGGATAGTGGTGTCCAAGCCAGCGAGTGGCGGCATTCTACCCCTATTAATCGCGATAAGGAACAATAGTTTGGATGCTGCCATCGGCATTGTGGGTGAGAGGTGCCATCTTCACTGAACGCAGGTGGGTGATGCCTTTGGATAATACGGAATCGTGGTAGAACAAATACCATTGCCCCTGGAATTCCGCGATGGAGTGGTGCGTTGTCCAGCCAATAACCGGCTCCAAAATACGGCCTTGGTAGGTGAACGGGCCGTAAGGGTTGTCACCGGTGGCGTAACACAAAAAGTGCGTGTTGCCGGTAGAGTAAGAGAAATAATATTTGCCGTTGTATTTGTGCATCCAGGATGCTTCAAAGAAGCGGCGGTCGTGGTCGCCCGCAAGAATGGGCTTGCCGTTTTCGTCGAGGATTTTTATTTCGCGCGGCTCTTCAGCAAATTGCAACATGTCGTCACTCATGCGTGCAACGATGGGACCGAGTGCAGGTTCATCGTCGGCCGGTTCACCGCGGTTTGCGTCATATTGATTGTTGCGATAATTCTGTAGCTGCCCGCCCCAAATGCCACCGAAGTACATGTAGTACTCGCCATCAGTATCTTCAAAGACGGCAGGGTCGATGGTGTAACTGCCTTTGATGGCTTCGGGTTCGGCTTTAAATGGGCCGACGGGTGAATCGCCAACCGCTACGCCGATCTGGAAAATATCGTCGGCGCGTTTTGCGGGAAAATACAAATAGTATTTGCCATTTTTATGCGCGGCATCGGGTGCCCACATTTGGCGCTGCGCCCAAGGCACGTCTTTTACATGCAAGGCAACGCCGTTATCCACGGGGGGGCTATCGGGCGAATCGAGGGAGATTACGTGGTAATCCTCCATACCGAAATGATCGCCGTTGTCGTTAAACGGAATGCCCGCTTCGATGTCGTGCGACGGATAAATATAAAGTTTGCCGTTGAATACATGTGCTGAAGGATCAGCAGTGTAGATATGTTCAACCAGCGGTGCAGAAATCGCGCGCGCTTTTAAATCGGCGATCACTTCGGGGGCTAAAGTTTCTTCAGCGGCCATAATTGTTTCTCACTTCTTAAATCAAAAACGTTTCAAAAATCATTCAGTAAAAACGGTTGGAAAAATTATTTCGCTAATTATTTTCCAGCCGCTTTGCGGCGCTCATTCAGGTCAGCTTCTATCTGCACTTCCAGCTTTTTATTGATTGCATACAAGAACATGCAACCCACCGCCATAAAGAATGGCAATGATGCAAATACGCTCACACCGGTTTTAATGCCTTCAATGGTTTCGGGATTTTGCTGCTCAAGACCGGCTTGATAACCGTAGTGCGCGAGCAAACCGGCAACCAGCGAGCCGCCGATGGTCAAACCGAGTTTTAAACCGAGAATCATGGCAGAGAACACCATCGCGGTTGCGCGGCGATTATTTTTCCACTCGGAGTAATCCGCTACGTCGGCGATCATCGCCCACAGCAGTGGAATGGTTACACCGTAGAAAAAGCCGTGCAGTATTTGCGATAAAAACACAATGCCGATGCTTTCTGCCGGGTAAAACTTGAACGCAAATACAAACACAGTAGAAAGAAACAGAGCTGAAGCAAACACATTGCGTTTGCCGAATTTGTCTGCCAAACCTTTTGAGAAACCGATGCCGACAATCATCATGATGATGCCGCCAGCGTTAAACAAACTGAAGGTGGAGGTGGGCGCATCTTTCGGCCATTGGAATTCAGACAGGCCAATGCTGGTCAGTACACCGTTGAGTCCGGCGATAAAACTATTAAAACCAATATCATTTAAGAACTGCGCGAGGTGCGGCTCGCTCAAATAATTTTCAAAATAATAAATGTACATGCCGCCTTTTAACGCGAGCGTTACAAACACCAGAATGGTGACGGTGAGCATCACAATCCACGGCAGGTTCTTAAATAAATCTGAGAGGTCTTGCGCAATACTGTTGCGTGTTTCCACGACCGGCAAAATACGTTCTTTGGTGGTGATAAACGCGATCAAAAAGAAAATCGTTCCGGTAATGGAAAACACCAACATGGTGTTGTGAAAACCAACCGCTTTATCGCCATCGCCCAAAATCAGTACCAGTGGCAACAACAATACTTGAATAATAAATTGCGCCACCATCACTGCCACAAAACGGTAAGCCGACAAACTGTTGCGCTCAGCCATATTGCCAGTGAGTACACCGCTTAACGCAGAGTAGGGCAGGTTGTTGGCGGCGTAGATCACTAGCAGCAAAATGTAGGTTGCAAAGGCGTAAATCACTTTGCCGTTTTCATCAAAATCCGGCGTGCTGAAGGCGAGTAATGCCAGGGCACCAAACGGGATGGATGTCCACAGCAGCCAGGGGCGGAATTTACCCCAGCGGGTGTTGGTTCGGTCGGCGATGACTCCCATCACCGGGGTAAAGAAAGCACCAAAAATACCGCCAGCGGCCATGATCATCGCGGCTTTACCGGGTGATATGCCGTAGACATCGGTATAAAAAAAGGCGAGGAAGGTAACCAGGGTTTGGAAGATCAGGTTAGCGGCCAGATCGCCCAGGCTGTAACCTACTTTTTCAACAACGGAAAGCTTATGCGCGTTTTGATTCATTGTTATGACTTCTTATAAGAGTAATGGGTTGTTTAAGCATAGACGTATATGCCAATTCACCCGTACCGCAGGAGGTTGATAATACTGGTGTACAAGTCGCCATAGGATCGCCTAAAGGTTACTTATAGTCAAGGTGTATATAACGTGCTTTTCCGGTTTTTACAGAAGTGGGTAGAATAGAAAATAATCAATTAAAGACTCGTCAGTCGGGGAAGCAGCAATGAAAGAAGATGGAAAAAGTCGCAACGCTATATTGCTAGCGCCCGGTGAGGGTCGGTTGTATTCAATGGGGTCTATGTCAGCGGTGTTCAAAGCCGATGGTGAAGAATCCGACGGGCGCTATTCAATTTCCGAGTGGTGGCTGGAGCCTTTCAGTAAAGGCCCTGGTGCCCACAGCCACGCGGAGGACGATGTGTTCTTTGTGCTGGAAGGAACTATGAGTTTCCTGATTGGCGATCAATGGAAAGATGCCCCAACAGGTTCGTTTGTGCTCGCCCACGGCGGCATTACTCACGATTTTGAAAATCGCGGAGCAGTGCGTGCCGGTGTGTTAAATATTTCCACTCCGGGAAATTTTGAGCAACACATGCCGCAAATCGTTGAATGGTTTGAGCAGCATCCGCTGGGAAGCACAAACGAAAGTTAAAAGGTTTAAGGCTGCATACTTGCAGGTTTTTTACTCCTGAATCACCGGTGGTTCGGTGACATCGCGCCCCAGCAAAATATCTTTCAGGCGAAGTGAGGCTCCATCGTAAAAACCATTCGCTTCAGCGAAATCGGGTGGATTTCTAAAGGTGCCGAAAATAATGTCAAACAATGGCAGGTCCGAATAATTGTACGCGTGTATTCCGCGGCCATGATGATACGAATGGCTTTCAGGGCGTTGGACGATATAGCCCAGCCAGCGCGGTGTACGGATATTCGTGTGTTGGAAAATGCCCATAAACGTGGTGATGTAAAGGACTAATACGGCGGCTTCCGGCGTAATGCCTATTATCAGTGTGAGGCAAAAGCTCGATAGCACTGTCCAGCCCAGCATATCCAGCGGGCTAAACCAAAACGCACCGTAGCTATCCACACGTTCAGCGGAGTGATGCATTTGATGGAAGTATCGCCACAAAAAATGTGAGCGATGCATGCGGCGATGCCAGAAATAAACACCGGCTTCATACAACAATACACCGACCACTGCGCCGCCCCATTTGCCGAGTGAAGTTAAATCAAACACTTGCCATTCGGCGAGCGTCGCTCCCCACCAGAGTGGCAAGTAAGACGATAAATAAAAAAACAGTACAAACGCGCCCAGCCCGCGCGCTTGCCAGAAGGGGCTGCGCGGTAACTTGCGTGCCGGGAACAGCGCTTCAACCAAAATAATTAACCCATACAGGGCAAATACAGTCAGTGAAATCGGGTCGAGTAAAAGTTCGATTGGATTTGGCATTGCGTATACTCCTTTTAAGCCAGATCATAGTCCGGTACCTGTTAAGCCATACAATATCGGATCGACCTATGGAGCCTGATCCTTATGGCTAATCTACTCGCAAGTGTCTCGGAACCTTAAAGCCATATCGGCAAGAAATAGGACAAATCTGCCATGACTCACCACCAGCCTATTCGTATTGCGATTTTGATTTTTCCAGACGTGACCATCTCAACTGCTTATGGAATGTTTGATTTATTCAAAGGCGTGGGGCGCGATTGGCGTTTCATTACTGAAGGTGAGCCGGGTATACCACTGATGGAACCTGAGCTGGTGGCGGTTCACACTAAGACGTTTGAAGCATCTAACGGTGTGCAAATTACACCGAGCAAATCTATTCACGATTTTCCCAACCCCGATATTGTTTGTGTGCCCGATGTATTTGTGTCACCCAATGATGATTGGGCTGGGCGCTTTAAAAAAGAACTCGATTATTTACGTGGGGCTTATGCACGCGGTGCCACTATCGCCACGGCCTGTTCCGGTGCTTTATTGCTCGCAGAAGCGGGATTGTTAAAAGGTTGTGAGGCAACAACGCACTGGAGTTATTGCGATTACTTGAGCCGTAATTATCCCGATATCACAGTGCATCCGCAGCGTGCATTGGTTGCTTCAGGTGAAGGGCAGAGATTGTTGATGGCTGGTGGTGGAACCAGTTGGTTGGATTTGGCTTTGCTATTAATTGCGCGTTGGTGCGGTGTGGAAGAGGCGATGCAAACGGCACGCATTTATCTCATTGACTGGCATAGCATAGGGCAACAACCTTTTGCGCATCTGGCGAGTCCACCGCGTGTTGACGATGCAGTGGTTGCCGATTGCCAGGTGTGGATTTCATCCAATTACCAATTGCCATCGCCAGTGATGCAAATGGTGCAGCGCAGTGGTTTGCCCGAGCGCTCATTCAAGCGGCGCTTTCAGCAAGCAGCGGGAATGTCGCCCTTGGAATATGTGCATAATTTGCGCTTGGAAGAAGCCAAACAAATGTTGGAACGAACTGAACAGCCTATAGAAGAAATAGCCAACGAAGTTGGTTATGAAGATGCCGGATTTTTTAGCCGTCTGTTTCGTCGGCAGGTGGGAATAACACCTGCCGCGTATCGCAAACGTTTTGGTGGAATGCGCCGGATGCTGGTGAATAGTCAGTGATAAAGACATTCGCCAGCAATATTAATTAAACACTCAAATACCGCTGTACCAAATCATCATTCAGATCTGCAATTGGCCCCGTCGCAACCACGCTGCCTTTTTCCATAATAAAAAAATCATCGGCAACGCGGCGGGCGAAGGGGAGTTTTTGTTCGACGAGCAAAACCGTCAAACCCAATTCACGATTCAGTTTGCGGATTACCTCGCCAATATCGCGCACCACATTAGGTTGGATACCTTCGGTGGGTTCATCCAGAATTAATAATTTCGGATCAAGCACCAATGCGCGCCCAATCGCCAACTGCTGTTGCTGCCCGCCGGACAAATCGCCGCCGCGTCTGTGTTTCATTTCTTTCAATACCGGAAACAACTCATAAATCAAACCGGGGATAAAACGCGATTTGTCTTTGCGTGCGCCGAGTGAAATTTTTAAATTCTCTTCCACCGTTAACAGCGGAAAAATTTCGCGGCCTTGAGGAACAAAACCAATACCGCCGCGCGCGCGGTTTTCGGTAGAGAGTTTATTAATGTCGTAACCGTTCAGTTGGATAGCGCCATCGCGTACGGGTAGCAAACCGGTAATGCATTTGAGCAGGGTGGTTTTGCCTACGCCGTTGCGGCCAATTAAACAGCCGCAGGTGCCTTCTTTTAAGGTGAGCGATAAATCCCACAGAATATGGCTCTGACCGTAGAATTGGTTGATATTTTTAATGGTTAGCATTTCTTACTCCAATCTTGTTCGCCAGCGCGTTATTCGCCTAGATAGACTTCAATAACTTTAGGATCATTCTGTACCTGATCCATAGTCCCTTCAGTTAATACCGAACCTTGATGCAATACGGTAACTTTGCGTGCAATCGAGCGCACAAATTTCATATCGTGTTCCACCACAATCACAGAATGCTCACCTGCAAGCGACAATAATAATTCAGCGGTTTTTTCCGTCTCTTCACCGGTCATACCCGCAACCGGTTCATCTACCAACAACACGCGCGGGTTTTGCATTAGCAGCATGCCAATTTCCAGCCACTGTTTTTGGCCGTGAGAAAGGGAGCCTGCATTTTTGTATCGGTGTTCTTTCAAGCCGATCTGCACCAGCACTTCATCGATACGGAATTTCTGTGTGCTGTTTAATTGCTGGGTGAGCGTCCACCATACGCGTTTATCGGCGGCAGTGGCCAGCTCAAGGTTTTCATATACCGTCAGCGCTTCAAAAATGGTTGGCTTTTGAAATTTACGTCCAATACCACCGCGCGCAATTTGGTGCTCGGAAAGTTCCAGCAAATTAATTTGCTGGCCGAAATACACACTGCCTTCATCGGGTTTGGTTTTGCCGGTAATCACATCCATCATGGTGGTTTTGCCTGCGCCGTTGGGGCCGATAATGCAGCGCAATTCACCTTCATCGATATACAGGTTTAAATTGTTGAGTGCGCGAAAGCCATCAAAGCTAACGCTGATTCCTTCAACGTACAGAATGGTGCCTTTGGTGGTATCTAAAGGTGCGCCAAAGTTTGGATCTGGCTGGCCAAGGCTGCGACGTGCTTGTGAAAAAATATTCATTACACAGTCTCCTTGGTTGATGACTCTGTGGATGGTTTTTCGTTACTTGTTGTCTGTGCAGGCGGTAATTTTTTGCTGCGATTAAATAAGCCTACCAAACCTTTCGGTAATACCAGCGTCACAATCACAAACAGCGCGCCTAATGCAAACAACCAAGTTTCGGGTGAGTAGGAAGTGAAAATCGTTTTGCCGTAGTTAACCGAAAATGCGCCGACAATTGCACCGAATAAAGTGCCACGGCCACCGGTTGCAACCCATACAACGAGTTCTATGGAATTGAGTGGAGAGAATTCACCGGGGTTAATAATCCCGACTTGTGGTACATAAAGTGCGCCAGCGATACCTGCGAGCACAGCAGAAAATACAAATAACCACAGCTTGTAAGATTCCACTTTATAGCCACAAAAACGCGTGCGGCTTTCGGCATCGCGGATGGAAATAACAATCTTACCCATGCGCGATGTCACAATGTAACGGCACGCGAGATACGCAAGGATCAGCATAAAGCCTGATGCCAAAAACAATGAAATGCGTGTGCCGTTGGCGGCGATGGGAAACCCTAAAATATCTTTAAAGTCAGTCAAACCATTGTTGCCGCCAAAGCCCATTTCATTGCGGAAAAACGCCAGCATTAATGCGTAGGTGAGTGCTTGGGTGATAATGGAAAAGTAAACGCCGGTCACGCGTGAACGGAATGCAAGCCAGCCAAAAATAAACGCAAGTATTCCAGGAATGACGATCACCATCAGCATCGCAAACCAGAACATATCAAAGCCTTGCCAATACCAGGGCAATTCTTTCCAGTTTAAAAACACCATAAAGTCCGGCAGGATTGGGTCGCCATACTGTCCGCGCGGGCCAATCTGACGCATTAAATACATGCCCATTGCATAGCCACCCAGCGCAAAAAAAGCGCCGTGGCCAAGCGATAAAATACCGCAGTAGCCCCAGATTAAATCTACCGCTAACGCCAGTAGTGCATAACATAAAAATTTGCCGAGCAAAGTCACCATAAAGGTGGATACATGAAACGCAGATGATTCCGGTACAAGTAAATTGCAGATGGGCACTAGCACCATCGCCAACAAAACCAGCCCCAGCACAATCATGCCGCCGCGATCACTGAGTAATAAACGTTGGGTTAACATTTGATTCTCTCTTTTAAATTTTTTACATCATTCGCCAATGTGCCGTCTGCAATTACGAATGTTGGGGTTCGTTCCTCAGCCTACATGGCCAGTGTCAACCTACCAGGTGGCGTTTACTCCTCCCCTTTGCAAAAGGGGAGGCTGGGAGGGGATTTTTTAATCCGCAGCAGCTCTGCCTTTCTGCGGGAAAATTCCCTTCGGCCGTTTTTGAATAAACAGAATCAGCAACACCAACACCAATACTTTGGCGAGTACTGCACCGGCATAAGGCTCTAAAAATTTATTGATAATGCCGAGCCCCATTGCGCCAACTAATGTGCCCCACAAATTTCCAACACCGCCGAAGACCACCACCATAAATGAATCGATAATGTAGGCTTGGCCGAGGTTGGGGCCGACGTTGGTTAATTGTGATAGTGCAACTCCTGCGATACCGGCAATGCCGGAACCCAAACCAAACGTCATTGCATCGACCCAGCTGGCGCGCACACCAACAGCGCGTGCCATGGCGCGGTTTTGCGAAACGGCGCGGACTTTTAAACCGAGTGTGGTTTTTTTCAAAATGGCGAGCAGGGCAAAGAACACCAGCAAACTAAAAATAAAAATATATAAACGGTTGTAGGTGATAGAGAGCACCGGATTAATGACCAGCGAACCGCTCATCCACTCAGGCAACTCCACTGCGCGGTTAAGCGGGGAGAAAATACTGCGCGCGGCTTGTTGCAACACCAAACTGATACCAAAGGTGGCAAGCAATGTTTCCAACGGGCGGCCGTATAAAAAGCGAATCACGCCGCGTTCAATCGCAATCCCTACCAGCCCTGCGACAATAAACGCCGCAGGAATCGCGATCATTAAGCTGTACGCAATCTGATTGGGAAAAAGTTGTTGCACAACCCAGGTTACATACGCGCCGATCATCATCAATTCGCCGTGCGCCATGTTAATTACGCCCATCACACCGAAGGTGATGGAAAGACCAATCGCAGAAAGCAGTAGTACCGAGCCTAAACTCAGGCCGAAAAAAATATTTTCAGTAAATCGATAAGCCGCAATGCGGTCTTCAATCGAATCCAACGCAAACTGCGCCTGTTGTTTTACTTTTGTATCGGCATCGTTAGTGGCTATTTCCTGTAAAGCAGTGCGTACTTCCTGCTGCAAACTGCCGCGCAAAATCGTAATTGCATCCAAACGCACTTGTTGGTCGCTGCTTTGTAAATTCATTAGTGCAACCGCAGCAGTAATAGCGGTGCGCACATCGTCATCGGGTTCGGTTTTTTGGCGCTCTTGTAACAGGCTGATAATGTCGTCGTCTACGCCGTCGGCAATCATGCGGTTAACCGCATCCAAACGAATGGCGGCACTTTTATCGTTCAGGTTTAATGCGGCCAGAATGGTGCGCAATTGGGTGCGCATACTGTTATTGATGGGGACGCGCTTGAGTGCGCCGGTTGCATCGGCAGCAATTTTTTCGCCGCTGATTACATTGGTGTAATGGCCGGATTTATCTGCAATCGCCACCACAGAGTTACTGGATTTTTCAGCATAAAGATTACCCTGTTGCAAGGCGGCAATCACACTGGCAACACGTGGATCATCGAGCTTGCCTAATTTTTTGGCGGTCTGTGCCCGCTTGGGCAAGCTGCCTTGGGTAAGCGCTTTAACCAGCGAATCGAATTCATTTTCGATGGCGGGTGCAGGCGTTTCCGGTGAATGTATTTCTGTCTGCGCAACATCAGCGGTTGCGGTGTTACTGCTGTCTTGTGCAAACCCTGATGCAGAGTAGCAAAGTGATAACAACAGTATTAACGGCGCTTGCCATTGTCCAAATAGCTGCATGGTGTTCCGCATAATCGTGTCTCGATAAAAGCAATAGTAAAAATAGTTAAAAAAATGTTGTTATCGTTTTTTATGTCGATGAATGTTGTTTGATACTGTGTGTCGTTGTTTGAGCGTGTTTGAGCTTCTTTTAGTTTGTTGCGTGATTCTTCCCGAACCGCGTTCGGGAAGAATCCATGATGATGCGTTATTACTGTACTGCTGCACCCAAACATTTTTTGGTTTTGGTGTTGTAGTTACCGCACTTCAAGCTAACCCAATCAGACTCTAGGTCTTTTGAGCCATCAAGGAAGTCAGACCAAGCATCGCCAGCAACCAGACCTTCGGTTTCCCATACGGTGAGGAATTGGCCGTCTTCTTGAATTTCACCAATCAATACGGGCTTGGTGATGTGATGGTTTGGCAGCATTTTGCTGGTACCACCAGTCAGGTTTGGAACTTCAACACCGACGATGGCATCGATCACTTTATCCGGATCAGTTGATTTTGCTTTCTCAACCGCTTTCACCCACATATTGAAACCGATGTAGTGTGCTTCCATTGGATCGTTGGTGACGCGCTTGTCATTTTTGATGAACTCTTTCCATTTTTTGATGAAGGCAGAGTTAGCATCGTTCTCTACGCTCATGAAGTAGTTCCATGCTGCCAAGTGGCCAACCAATGGTTTGGTATCGATACCAGAAAGTTCTTCTTCACCCACAGAGAACGCAACAACAGGAATATCTTCTGCAGTTACTTTTTGGTTGCCCAGTTCACGATAGAAAGGAACGTTGGCATCGCCGTTGATAGTTGATACCACTGCAGTCTTTTTACCGGCTGAACCAAAACGTTTAATGTCCGACACAATGTTTTGCCAATCGGAATGACCGAATGGGGTGTAGTTGATCATGATGTCTTCTTGCTTAACGCCTTTGGCTTTCAGATAGGCTTCCAGAATTTTGTTGGTAGTACGTGGATACACGTAGTCAGTACCGGCCAATACCCAGCGCTTCACACCCATTTCTTTCATCAAGTAATCAACTGCTGGAATTGCTTGTTGGTTTGGAGCTGCACCGGTGTAGAACACATTGCGTGATGATTCTTCACCTTCGTATTGCACTGGGTAAAAGAGCACGCCGTTTAATTCTTCAATAACAGGCAGAACAGATTTACGTGATACTGAAGTCCAGCAACCGAAGATGGCAGACACTTTATCTTTGGTTAACAGCTCACGGGTTTTCTCTGCAAACAGTGGCCAGTTTGATGCCGGGTCAACAACAACGGCTTCCAGTTTCTTGCCAAGCAAACCGCCTTTTTTGTTTTGCTCTTCAATCAACATCAGCATGGTGTCTTTCAGTGTGGTTTCTGAAATGGCCATAGTGCCTGACAGTGAGTGAAGTACACCGACTTTAATTGTGTCGGCAGCTACTGCACTAAAAGAGGCGATGGTTAAGCCGCAGGCGATACCGAGTGCCCCGACATGTTTTGCTATTTTCTTCAGCTTCATGGGTCTTTCTCCTGATGGTTTTAATGACTCAGTGGTGTAAACAAAATTTCCGGTAACGCCTTTAATGCGAATCGTGGGTGACAGTTTTGCTTCCGTGCTGAATGCTTATCTGCGATAAACATTTTGTCACTCTGTGTATTACTGCTTTTAGTAATGCTGTTTATCAGTCCGGGTGTTGCTGCTGTGCTTCATACAACATGTGCAGCGTAATTTTTCTCACTTCGGACTTGCTCGCCTCTATGTGCGTTTTCAAATAACTTTTCACTTCTTCTGCGCGCCGTTCCATGATTGTGCGCAAAATTTTTGCGTGTTCATCGTAAGTCGCTTCAATGCGATTGCTTTGAGTAAAGTCAATGCGACGGACAATACGCAAGCGTTCGGTAATTTCGTGGTGGATGCGTGCCATCTCGACATTTCCTGTTGCTTCCACTAATTGCTCGTGAAAGCGTTCATCCAGTGCACAGACGCTTGGGCCGTCTTCTAACCGATCTTCCGGCTTAACTAACCAGATACGTTTTAAATCTTCCAGATTGGGTGCTGGTTCCATCTCGCAAAGTTTTTTAACGGCAGCCAGCTCCAACACAATTCGCACATCGTAAAGTTGTTCAAATTTCATGAAGTCGAAGGGTTTGACTTGCCATCCACTGCGAAACGATACATCCACAAAACCTTCGCGCTGCAATCGCGCCAATGCTTCACGTACCGGAGTGCGGCTTGCTGCAACGCGCTCAGCGATTTCGTTTTCGCTAAACCGGTCACCCGGCAGCAAGCGGAACGAAAAAATATCGTCCTTAATAGTTTGATAAATCCGCTCCGTTAAATTGGTGCGCGGCTCATCGGTTTTCTTTTTGGTTTTGTCGTGTTTGACCAGCTTCATATGTTTTCCGTAGGTTGGGCAGCAATGCCCAACATCGAAATTTCAAATTTTAATGTTGGGCATTGCTGCCCAACCTACATTGTCTTGTTAATCAATCCGCTTCCAACACCAACAACAAATCGCCTGCGTTAACTTGTTTGCCCGGTTCAACGTGAATCGCACTCACTTTTGCCGCGCGGTCGGCATACACGGAGAATTCCATTTTCATTGCTTCAACAATTAACAATGGTTGGTCGGGTTCCACCAATTGCCCCGGTTCTACCAGCAATTTCCAAATGTTGCCACTGATGTCTGCGGTGACTGCATGGCCATCTACTTCAATCGGGTTGGTGTTGATCTTGACTTGCAATGCCGCATCCACATTTTTTTCTTCATCGGCTTGCCAGAGCGCCACTTCTTTGGTGAAAGCGGCTTGCTGTTTGGTTTTAAATTCGGCAATGCTTGCGGCGTTTTCTTGCAGAAATTGTTCATGTTCGGCAAGGCTGAAATAATCTTCTTCAATGCGCAGGCTTAAACGGCCTTCACGGAAGGCTTCGCGCTGTGCGGTCAATTCTTCTTCACTGACTTCGTAATAACGCACGCGGTCAAAGAATTTCAGCAGCCAGGGCTCACCGTTTTTGAAGACGGGATTTTTGAGAAATTTATTCCAGATAGGCAAGGTACGACCTACGAGTTGATAACCGCCGGGTGAATCCATGCCGTAAATACACATGTATACGCCACCAATACCAACGGTACCTTCTGCGGTGTAGGTACGCGCAGGGTTGTATTTGGAGGTGAGTAGGCGATGACGCGGATCAACCGGCACTGCACAAGGTGCACCGAGGTAAACGTCGCCCAAACCGAGCACCATGTAACTGGTATCAAATAAAATTTGTTTTACTTGATCGATGGAATCCAAGCCGTTAATACGACGCATGAATTCCGTATTGCTTGGCAGCCAGGGCGCAGTATCACGCACCGACTGGCGATAGCGTGCAACTGCATCCAGTGTTGCAGAATCTTCAAATGCCATCGGCAAGTAAACGATGCGGCTTGGCACTTTAATATCGCGTGCATCGCCCAGCGTTTCTTCAATAATTAATAAGCGGTTAATTAAATCGCGCTGATGAATAACACGGCTGTCGTAATTGATTTGCAGTGAGCGCACCCCGGGTGATAATTCAATTACGCCTGCAATTGGTGCTGCTTTAAGCGCTTCCATCAATGCATGAACACGCAAGCGCAAACTCAAATCGAGAATATTGTCGCCGTATTCAAGCAAAATATATTTATCACCGGCTTGGCGATAACTCACCAATGGGCGGCTAGCTTGCGGTGGCAGTGCAGCAACAATACATTCGGAAATAGTATTTTCCGGTGCAGTAATCGGAGCCGGTAACACAGCGGGCTGTACGCTCAGGTTTTCAATCGCGCGGTCAATCGCTAATTCCATTGCCAATGCAGTATCAAAACTTAAACGCTTGAAGCGGATTTTATCGCCCGGTTTTACTTGGCCGACTTTCCAAAGTTCTGCTTTTACAATCGTCACCGGGCAAACAAATCCACCCAGGCTTGGGCCGTCTTTGGTGAGGATGACGGGCATGTCGCCAGTGAAATTAATGGAGCCAATCGCGTATTCAGTATCGTGAATATTCGATGGATGCAAACCGGCTTCGCCACCGTCGCTGCGTGTCCATGTGGGCTTTGGACCATTCAAGCGAATGCCTAAACGGTTAGAGTTGTAATGCACTTCCCACGCAGTGGAAAAAAACATTTCAATCGCTTCGGGTTTGAAAAAATCCGGCGCACCGTGTGGGCCATAGAGCACACCAATTTCCCATTCGTTTGACGCTTCTGTTTTTGAAAAGCAGGAGGGAATTAATTCAACAGGCGCAGCGGCGGCTTCATACACCGGCGCGGGTGTGGTACAGGCTGCGATAGCAGGATTGCTAATTGGCAACATGTCAGTCGCGCGCAGTGTGCGGCCTGCGTGGCCACCAAATTGACCAAGCGCAAACGTAGAGCGGCTACCCAAATACACAGGCACATCAAAACCATTGCGCACGGCAAGATAACCACGGCAGCCTTGTTCGGCTTTGCCCACTTCCAGAATTTGTCCGGCTTTAATGGCAACCGGTTGCCAGAACGGAATTAATTCACCATCAATTTTTGCAGGTGATGTCGCACCCGTGAGCGCAATAATCGCATCGCGATGGAATTTTAATTTCGGTCCGATAATGGTGTATTCGAGCGCGGCCGCACTGTCATGGTTACCCACAATACGGTTAGCCAAACGGAAAGAATAATCATCCATCGGCCCAGAGGGCGGAACACCAATGCTCCACAAACCTACACGGCCTGGGTAATCCTGTATGCTGGTGTAAGTACCTGGTTGTAATACTTCCACTACTGGCGCGCTGTATTCAAAACTCGCAAGTTTATTGGTTGCAACATCGCCCTTGGCGAAAAAGTCTGTTGCAATAATTTGGCGAAGGTAATCCAAATTGGTTGCAATACCGGCTGCACGAGTTTCATTCAATGCCGCGCTCATTTTTGCAATTGCATCAGCGCGGTCTTTGCCGTACACAATAATTTTGGCGATCATCGGATCGTAGTAGGGCGATACTTCAGTGCCGGTAGAAACCCAGGTGTCGATGCGCGCGCTTTCGGAAAAATACACATCGGTCAATACACCTGGCGATGGTTGGAAATCGCGTACCGGATCTTCAGCGTATAAGCGCACTTCAATTGCTGCGCCTTTTGGATTGATTTGAATATCCAATTTGGGTGGTGTACCAGCAGCAGTTAAAATCATCCACTCAACCAAATCTACTCCGGTGCAGGCTTCGGTAATCGGGTGTTCAACTTGCAAGCGGGTATTGACTTCAAGGAAATAAAATTCATCGCGCGCTGGATCGTAAATATATTCAATGGTACCTGCTGAACGGTAGCTCACCATTTTTCCGAGGCTGACTGATGCCGCGAGTAATTTCTCGCGTGTTGCAGCAGGCAAATTTGGCGCAGGTGTTTCTTCTACCACTTTTTGGTTGCGACGTTGCAGTGAGCAATCGCGTTCACCCAGTGCCAGTACGTTGCCGTTGCCATCGCCAAAAATTTGCACTTCGACGTGGCGGGCGTTATCCACAAATCGCTCAAGAAATACACCTGAGTCGCTAAAAAAGTTTTGCCCTAAACGTTTAACACTTTCATAGGCATTAATTAATTCGGCTTCGCTATTGCAGCGTGTTAAACCTATACCACCGCCACCCGCGGTACTTTTTAACATGACCGGGTAACCCAGTTTTGCAGCAGCGGCAGTGGCTTCTTCTACAGAGTCTAATAAACCGGTGCCGGGAGTGAGCGGCACACCCGCTTGTTCTGCCAGTTCACGCGAGGTGTGTTTTAAACCAAATTGACGAATTTGTGCCGGTGTAGGGCCGCAAAAGGCGATACCTTCTGCTTCACATTGTTCACAAAATTTTGCATTTTCAGAGAGGAATCCGTAACCCGGAATAATTGCCTGTGCGCCGGTTTCTTTTGCTGCAGCCAGAATTAAATCCGCTTTTAAATAACTTTCTGCAGCGGTATTGCCACCGAGGCAAATGGCTTTATCGCAGGCGGTGACATGCGCTGAATTGCGGTCGGCATCGGAATAGACTGCGACAGATTCAATGCCCATTTTTTTCAGCGTTTTGGCAATGCGTACCGCGATTTCCCCGCGGTTGGCAATCAGTACGGTCTTTAACATGGTTCTTCTCCGGCTGTAATTTTGTTTACCCCCTCCCTGCCTCCCCCTTGTTAAGGGGGAGGAGCTTTACTCCCTCCCCTTTTTAAGGGGAGGGCAGGGGTGGGGTTAATTATTTTTGCAATGACTTGATGTAAGCGCGCCATCCACCCAAGTGCGTAATATCTTTCGCACCATTCACGGCAGCGCCTTCACAAATAAAACCTTTTACTTCGCGGCCATCGTTCAGTGTGAGTGTGCCAATGCCTAACGGAGCAGGAATCAGCGCAACAAAACTGCCGAAGTGCTGCACAGGTACATCCCATAACTCCACAATAATTTCAGCACCTTCACTTTCTGTGCGAATCAACCCCGGCTTGGGTGGCGTAGTATTAGGTAACGCAAACAAACGATAATTTTTTGCAGTGAACGTGCTTTCAACAAACAACGCATTGCGTTCCTGCAATTGCACATTCAACGGCATTCCCGTGAGGTGTGCGCCAACAACGGCCAAACGGACATATCCTTTTGGCGATTCTGTTGATGTTGTAAACGGATTTTGTTTTTTATCGATGGCACCGAGAGGTAATTGCGTTGCCGCGTGCCATTTTTTTCCAAACGTAGCGAGTGCGGCGTCTTGCCATGCGGATGCAATCAAGGTGATACCAAACGGCAAACCATCGGCACGCATCACAGCGGGCAATGCGAGTGCGGATAGATCAGCGAGGTTGACAAAATTGGTATAGGTGCCGAGTTGGCTGTTGACACCAACGGGGTCAGCAGCAACCTCGGCAATAGTCGGATGGCGTGGTGATGTGGGCACTAATAGCGCATCCACATTTTTTATTTGGGTTTGAATAAGGCGGGCAAGTTCAGCGCGCTTGTATTCGGCTTTAAACACATCGGTTGCAGAAAAATCGACCGCTTTTTCAACGATACCGCGCACAACTTCATTCATTTCCTGCGCGTGGTTTTGCATAAAATCGCCAATCGCTGCATGGCGTTCGGCAACCCAAGGGCCGCCGTACAAAAGCTGCGCGAGTGCAAACATGGGTGTGAAATCTATTTCAATTAATTCCACATTCAGTGCACGCATTTTTTGCAGTGTACTTTCCCACGCGGCTTTGGCTTGTTCATCACCAAACCAATTGGGTGATGCCGGAATACCAAAACGCGGTGTGGCAGAAAAGTAGGTGGCGGCTACAGGTGCGGTGCGCGAATAACCATCGGCTGCATCAAAACCTTCCATCACGGATGCCACTTTTTCTGCATCATCGACAGTGAGTGAAAAAATAGAAACGCAATCCAAACTGCGGCAGGCAGGTACAACACCTGTAGTACTAAAACGACCCTTGGTGGGTTTTAATCCGACGATATTGTTAAAGCCGGCGGGCACTCGGCCTGAACCTGCGGTGTCGGTTCCCAAACTAAACGGCACGACACCTTTGGCAACGGTGGTGGCAGAACCGGAGCTTGAGCCGCCGGATACGTAATCCGCATTAAATGCATTAGGCACAGCGCCGTAAGGCGAGCGCGTTCCCACAAGCCCCGTGGCAAATTGGTCAAGGTTGGTTTTGCCGAGCACAATGGCACCTGCCGCTTTCAAGCGTGCAACACTGGTGGCATCTGCTTCGGGAATATAAGTAAACGCAGGGCAGGCTGCGGTGGTGGGAAGTCCGGCCACATCGATATTGTCTTTTACTGCAAAGGGAACACCGTAAAGAGGCAGGCTATGCGCATCGCCCAGAACTTCCAATGCGCTGATTTGGTCATCCAGTTCAGTGGCAGAAACAATATAGATCCAGGCTGCATCATCGGCATCAAGCTGTGCACGCAACGCTTGCAACGCCGCGCGCGCTACCAAGCCTTGGTCACGGTAGGCGTTTAGCCATTCAGTAATAGTCCAACCGGTTGTTTGCATCATTATCGTTCCCGCAGTCACATCTTAAATACAATCTTGGATACAAGTTTGTATTCAGCAGAAACTATGCCAATTGAAAATTACGCTCTGAATCCATCGCCCGCTTAAGCATAAAATTCTTACTATTCAATGAGTTAAATGACGTAGAAAAAATAGGAGATAGGCAGTAAAGGCTGGTTTTTGAGAGAGTTTTTATGCGCTGAAGTTGTGCGCGAGAATTTTGATTGGGAGCTAAATTGGTGCGGCTGGCGCTGTTTTGGATATTTCATTTCATCTCAAAATTTAAAAATATTGAGATGTGAGGGGATCTGCTCTATATTTCATCTCAATATTTTGATTTTTTGAGATGTATTGAGATGATTAAGCGACCGCCTGTTAATCTGGACATTCCTACTCTTTGGAGGGAGGTATGGGGAAAGTTAGAAAATAAAGACGATATGCTCAATCATATGAAATATGTTGCACCTGTCGATGAAAAAGGGCGTTACCTACCATTTGACGAATTTCGATATCGTGTGCCTGAGTCCCTAAGTTTGGATTTGGTGTGGGCGTATGTAAAAGAATCGAGGCGATCATCACGTCAATCTTTGGGTGCAAGTGGCTCCTCTCTGGAAGCAGGGGGTTATTTTTCCACTTCAATATCGCAAAAGGCGAGGGCCTTAGTCGATCAATCTACTACCACCGCCGCATTAGAGTGGGCTAACAAAAAAGTAGGCGAAGGGCAGAATATCGCTTACATGCTAGAGGATTTAATTGAAGACGAGGCGATAAGTAGTAGCCAGCTAGAAGGTGCGGCTACAACAACCTTGGTTGCAAAGGAGATGATCAAGCGTAAGCGTGAGCCGCGCAGCATGGATGAACGCATGATTATCGGCAATTTTAAAATGATGCATTTCGTGTGGGATAAACGATTGCTTCCGCTCACTATTGATTTAATAAAAGAGCTTCATACCATTGGTGTTAGTGGTATAGATGATGAGAAATACGCACCGGGAATTTTTCGCCTGACGGATAATGTGGTTGTCGAGGATAGTGATGGAAATATAGTTCATCAGCCGCCACCAGCCGCGGGGCTTGATGAACGCTTACAGTCCTTGTGTGATTGGGTGAACACTAATCACGATGATATTGAGAGTCAAAGCTATATTCACTCCTTGGTAAAAGCGATTTGCATTCACTTTGCGATAGGATACGAACATCCGTTTAATGACGGTAATGGCAGGGTTGCGCGGGCGTTATTTTACTGGTTTATGTTTAAAAAAGATTATGGTGCCTTTCGCTACATATCGATTAGTAATCTGTTAAAGGAAGCGGCTACCCAATATGGGAAATCCTATTTGTATACCGAAACGGATGAGATGGATATGACCTATTTCATTGATTATCAATGTTCGATAATTATGCGTGCGGTTGCTGCGTTCAAAAGTCACTGCCAAAAAACCGTTGAAAATATTGAGTCATTTGATACATGGTTATTTAACAGCGGTGTTTATGGAAAGCTCAGTGGAAAACAGCGAATTGTTTTTCAAGTTGCCAAAAACAGCCCGAATACCATTTTTACAGCACGATATGTAGAAGAAAAATTACACTGCTCTTATAACACCGCCGCCACTGTTTTAAATGGTTTGGTCGAACTAAATCTTTTTGATAAAAACAAAGACGGCAAAGAGTGGATTTATTCATTGCGCGATAAACAAGACATCCAGAAAAACTGGATTTCTTAAACATTGTTAGGGATTTATGTATGACCATGAACTGGAACCAATTGTTGTGCGCAGACCGTTTGGGCAAGCGTGTAGCAAAGCATGAAGAAGGGCGTTCGCCGTTTCACTCGGATCACGACAAGATTATTTTTTCTGGTGCGTTTCGTCGGCTTGCGCGTAAAACGCAAGTGCATCCACTAGCCACTAATGATCACATCCACAACCGCATGACCCACAGTTTGGAAGTGGCCTGTGTGGGCCGCACATTAGGGATTCGTGTGGGGCAGGCGTTGAAAGATAAAGGTGATTTGCCTGCGCATATTTGGCCGACCGACATTGGCGATATTGTGCAAGCGACTTGCCTTGCGCATGACATTGGCAACCCGCCGTTTGGCCACACGGGTGAAGATGCGATCCGCAACTGGTTCCAGAAAGAAGGCGCAGAATTTCTGCGTGACTTATCGCCTTCCGAACAAGATGATATTCGTGTGTTTGAAGGTAATGCGCAGGGTTTGCGCGTGTTGACCACATCGGAGTATCACCAATATCACGATGGTATGCGCTTGACCTACGCGACCTTGGCATCGTCGATTAAATATCCCTGGACATCATCGCCAACGGTATTAGGGCAGCGCCCTAAAAATGCCAAGTATGGAATTTTTCAGTCGGAAGTGAATTACTTTCATGAAATTGCGCAAAAAACCGGATTGATTGAGCGCGGCACAGATTGGTATTGCCGACACCCTCTGGTGTATTTAATGGAGGCAGCAGACGATTTTTGTTACGGCATTATCGATCTGGAAGATGGTTTGGAAATGGGCATTCTGAATTGGGCGGAAATTTATGAGCTCTTGCATCCTGTGATTGCTGATTCACCTCAATTGCCTGAGCTTGAACGTTTGCTGAAAAAGGTGAACGACGGACGCAAACCAGCGTTGGTGCGTGGCAAAGTGATTGATGCGTTTATTAATGCAGGAACCCAGGCGTTTATCAAACATCAGGATGCATTTTTACGCGGCGAGGTAGAAGGTGATTTAATTTCCTTGTGCGACCCTAAAGTAAAAAATGCGGTGCAAGCAGCGAAAGATCTGGCAAAGCAAAAAATATTTAATCACTCGCGTCGTGTTGAACTGGAGATAGGTGCATATGCAGTAATTGGTACCTTATTAAATACAATTTGTTCTGCGGTTTATGCATCGCTTGGTGATCCCGCGCAAATGACATACAAAGATAACCGGGTAATGGCGCTGATTGGCGAAAATAATTTCCACCCAGATGTTAGCAAGCGCGGCGATAACTATAAATATTTGGCTCTAATGGCGGTGATTGATTACATCAGTGGCATGACTGATAACTATGCGACTAACCTTGCGAAGCAATTTAATGGTATGGGGCAGTCGCAGTATTAATGGCTATTCGTAAATGCACTAAGCCATTCCTTTCTCTTTCTACCGTAATTCCTTCATCCTTTCATTTCTTCATGCAGCCTCTCACTTCATGTGAGAGGTTTTTGTCTTGATTTTTCTTTACAAAAAATAACTGTTTATGTTTTTCCTGCAGCAATTTTCCAAGCGCCCTGTTAGCTAATCCGTGTTTTCGGTAAAAGTTTTAATGCTTTTGATACACCCGCTATTTATATCCTTCGATATGAATACGTATGTAATTTCTCCTTCGCTATGTTATTGAGTGATTTCATATTTGAATACGTATGCACGTCTCTATTTTGCGTAAAAAAATGCCCGTAGGATTGCTGACTGGGAAATACGTTATAAAAATTAATAAATTACAGAAACCTGAAAATATGAATACAAAAAATATTATTAAAAAAACACTCACCCTCGCATGCATTGGCTTTTTAGCCAGTTGTGCAAGCGACCGGCATCAATCAAGTAATCTTCAGGCTGTCAGCGCATACGGAACCCTTAACCCGTTTGCGAGCGAGCAAATTTACTTTTTATTGACGGATCGCTTTGTTGATGGTGACCCACTCAATAACCATACTGATCAGGGTGGAAAGTACAAAACATTTAATGTTCCGTTATATGGCCCTAATGGAATGCAAGACAATATTGGTTACATGGGGGGCGACTTCCAGGGAATTATCGATCATGCACAATATATTAAAGATATGGGCTTTACCGCTTTATGGACGACTCCCATATTTGATAATCCTGATGAGGCCTTTAGCGGCGGACAAAAAACCGAGTTCGGTTCTGTAGGGACTGATGGAGGAAAAACAGGTTATCACGGTTATTGGGGCGTGAATTTTTATAAGGTTGATGAGCATCTGGAATCCCCCGGGCTTAGCTTTGCGGATTTTACCCGTACCCTGCGCGAAAAATATGAATTGAAGTATGTATTGGATATTGTTGCCAATCATGGATCGCCTTCTTATTCGATGCCGGTGAGCCAGGCGAGTATGGGTAAAATTTATGATGAGCAAGGCAAGCTGGTTGCTGACCATCAAAATTTACACCCGTCTAAACTTGATCCGAATAACCCATTACACAAGTTCTTTAACAATAAGCCGGGATTAGCACAGCTATCGGATATAAATGAAAACAACCCGGAAGTGCTCGATTATTTTGTTAATTCTTATTTTAAATGGATTGACCAGGGGGCATATGCGCTGCGAGTCGATACTATTAAAGAGATGCCCCATCACTTTTGGAAAAAAGTCGCTGATCGTGTGCAGGAACGTCATCCTGGTATGTTTATGTTTGGCGAAAGTTATTCTTATGATGCGAATTTTATTGCTGAACATACACGCCCGGAAAATGGTGGTTACAGTGTGCTTGATTTTCCTGGCCGACAAGCAATCGTCAATGTGTTTGAGCAGGATAATAGTGACTACGCTTCGATACTGTCGTATCTGCATTTGAAAGACCGCATGTATCAAAACCCCTATGAGTTAGTGACCTTTTACGATAACCATGACATGGCGCGGATGAATGCCTCAGATGAAGGTTTTATCAATGCCAATAATTGGTTATTTACCAGCCGTGGTATTCCGTGCATTTATTATGGTTCCGAGGCTAATTTTTCTACTGGCTTGAAAGAGCATGAGGGGAATCGTAACTATTTTGGTAAAGAGCGAATCGAGGCTGCAAAAAATCACGCGATCCATAATAACCTGACCAAAATCGCGCATATTCGAAAAAACAGTATTGCGTTGCAAAGAGGGCTGCAAGTTAATCTGGAGTTTAAAGGAAACACTGCAAGCTTTTACCGTATTTATCAACACGAAGGTGTTAATCAAACCGCTTTGGTTGTGCTGAATAAAAGTAATGCGGCTCAATCGGTAACTCTGGATAACATGCTGATTCCTGGCAAGTGGCGCGACGCCGCTAATGATAAATATATCCACATTACCGCGAAGCAATCACGCGTGAAAATCGATGTGCCTGGCAATGGTGTAAGAGTATTGCTGCTTGATCAGGTAATAAATAATCCTGACGTAATCCAGGAAATTAACGCATCTATGGCAGCACTCTGATTACAGTGCCGCACCTGCCATCCTTTTGGATAAAGCTAAAAAGACGATTCGGTTTCAATACGATGCTGATCTTATCGGGATCAAAGGTTGGAACGATATTCAGGTCTACATCACTACTTGGGATAAAGAAGGTGGTGAAGGCGCTTATCGGGGGTTGACTAAAAAGCCCAGTATGTGGATGTTTGGTGCACTGGATACAAAAGGCCCGCTGATTTTAGATGCTGTGATGTTAACGCTGTAGTTCTGCTAAATAAAAAAGCCGCGAGCAAATCAATGCTCGCGGCTTTTTTATTGTCGTTATTTTTTTGCTGGATAAGCAAAAAATACTTGTGTCGCTGCTATACCAATTCCTTTGCCGGGTTCTGCACCGGTTTCATTGAAACCCGTTGTCTCATAGGTGGTGCCGGTGACGATCAAACCTGTTGTTGAAATCGCTTCCCAGGCAGCTGCTTCCTGTTCTTCCGTCAGGGTTGCTTTTTCCAGTGAAAAATCATGGAAGTGGGTGTTGTAATCACTGTTGATCAACGCCGCATTAAATGACGGGCAGGGCGTGGTGATACAAAAAATACCGGTGCTGGTGATATTTAAATAAGTGCCTACCGGTACATTTTTATTCGCACTGATCCATGCACCATTGGCAACCAATGTCTTGGTGCTGGTGATGATTTTTCCGCTGGTGGGTGATTTGGTCAGTGAACCACGCACTAACACTTGTTCGGTGCGAATAGCGTTTTCAAGTTCGGCAATTTGCTTTTTGCTAAGCCCGAGTCGCTTGTAATTAATGTAGGCCACATAAATGCTGTTGGGTAACTGCGCTGAGTTTTCATACGCCTGGTCTTCGGTTTCCAGTTGCATTGAGTATTGGTTGACTGGTGTTAAATGCCAACCGCCACACATTGGAAACGCACATTTGCGATAATCGGGTTTTACAATGTAAGTCGTGCCTGTCGGGTGAGGGGTGACGGGCGATTTTGCGTGAGCGCCTACGCCTATCAGTGCCAGTGAAAACACAAGCCATGATAGGGCGATTTTGATCCTGCTCTGCAGTGAACGGGTTATGCTGTTCATAATCGTAAATCCTGTTATGTGGTTGAATAAAGTGACCTTGTTTTTTCGATCTCGTTCATTCGCAATTCGTTAATCTGATTGTGTTGCGACCTGAGTATCAGGCAAAGATGCGATTGCCACAAAAACATCTGAGCCGACCTAATACTAAACCTTGCATCGATTTAGTCATTACAGATTGCCAAGCCAGACGCCAGGTATTTGTAATAAATTGTTCTAATGTTCGCTATTTCAGTAATGGAGTTAGAGTTGAAAGTAAGTTTTCCTTCGTGGTTGTTGGGTTTGGTTGTTCTGATATTGGCACCTTTGTTTTTTTGGGGAGGTGCAGATTTCTATTCTGCAGAGGTTATTAAGAACCTGTGGGATTTTGGGCATATCATTTTTTTTACTGTTTTATTGTTACTGATTCAATCTATTAAGCCTCTTGCAGGGTGGCGCGAGTGGCTATGGGTTTCGGTGGGTGTATTGGTTTTGGGGGGGATTATTGAAATCGCCCAATCTTTTGTCGGGCGCAACGTAAGTTGGAACGATGTATTACATAATCTTTTTGGTGCATGGCTGGGTTTGTTTTGGGGGCAAAAACCAACGAGGAAGATATGGTGTTTGCGCGTTGCCAGCCTGTGTTGTGTATTGCCATCGGCATGGCTAATTATCGATTCCGCGTGGGCAGATGTCACAATGCGCGCACAGTTTCCGATGATTAATCGCTTTGAATCGCGCGCAGAAATAGCACAGGTTCGCGTGAATGGCGCGACTAAGGCTTTTTACCAGGATAACACTGGTGCGCAGCATGGTTCACAGGTTTTGGCAGTGCAGTTAAGCACACAACAATATGCGGGCATCAGTTTGGTTGGTCCTTACGGAAATTGGGCGGGTCATCAATTTTTAGTGATGGATTTTTATAATCCAGATCCGGAGCCCTTGGTTTTGGTACTTAAAATTTCCGATTACCAACATGACATCGGCAGTAATAAATTCGCGGATAGGTTCAATTATCCTGTGGTGCTAACGACGGGGTGGAACGAAGTTCGTATCAAGGTGGATGACATTCAAAGTGCGCCAAAGGAGCGCGATATGCAATTGGATGCAATAACAGGTTTTGCCGTATTTGCCGCTAAATTACCCGCACCGCGAACTTTCTATTTGGACAATATCCGTTTGGAGTAACATCTGGATGGTTGTGATTTTCCCACTATAAAAATTAAATCGGTAATGCGAAGCTCTGGCCTGTTATCGGTAAATGAATTGTCAAAAATGCAGGTAAAAAAATACTGCCGTTATCTGAAAAGATAAGGCAGTATCTGAGTGTTGTGGCGCTGTGGATATTGACCGAATACCTGTATCAGGTTGCTATTACGCTTTTTATTCCGCGCGCTCTTCGTTGCCCTGTGAGGGCATTTACTTGCAAGTCTGACGCTTAAAAGTCCAAATCAGACAGATCATCGTATCCCAGTTGATCCTTGATGCGACGACGCTCCAGACGATCTTCGATTTTGCGGCGCATTTCCAGTGTGTGCTGGCTGGCTTCTTTACCCGTGAGTTTCGGGGTAGCCTCTTCATCTTCGGTTTCGATGCTAACATCACTGATCAGATCAGTATCTTGTGACTCTACATCAACTGACATAAAACTACTCCAACATTGACAGAGAGAGGGTAGGTGGATCGATTCCCCGGAGGGAGGAATTTGACCCGCGCTATTTACCATAGCCCATAAAAAAACAAAAGAAAAATTGCTGGGCAGGATCAAAATTTTTCTTTTTACCTTGGCTTGGATCTGAGGTACAAAGCGCGCCTGTCCTTAGCTGTTTGAGTGGATCAGTTCCAAGGCAATTGCACTTGATAATCCGGAGGTTCTGGTGGTGATAAAAAAACAGCCTGAAGTCATCGGTTGGCGTGAATGGGTGGGCTTGCCTGCTTTTGGAATTGGCGCTATCAAAGCCAAAGTCGATACAGGCGCACGCACCAGTGCCCTGCATGCCTATTACGTTACGCCGTTTGAAAAAGATGGCAAGCCTTGGGTGCGGTTTGGCCTGCATCCCTTGCAGAAAGACAGTCTGACCTGCATTGAGTGCGAGGCACCCGTTAAAGATGTGCGCATGGTGACTGATTCAGGCGGCCACAAAGAAGAGCGGGTGGTGATAGATACCACGTTATCGATCAACGGTATGACATTCTCGATGGAAGTAACCTTGACCGACCGCGAGAATATGCGCTTTCGTATGCTGCTAGGCCGTAGCGCCCTTAAACAAGGTTTTCTGGTCGATAGCGGTAAATCCTTCTTGTTGGGCGGTAACAAAAACCATCCGCCGATAGCATCTATGTAAAACATCTATGTAGGCATGGTTGCTACAGCATCAATGCATTACCACAGTTTTCTTTAATCCCTTTATTTTCTGACCAGGTTTCCTATGAAAATCGCCATTTTGTCGCGTAATCGCCGCTTGTATTCCACCCGTCGGTTGGTGGAGGCTTGCACTAAACGTGGCCATGAAGTGCGCGTGCTCGATATTCTTAAATGCTACATCGATATTGCATCAGACAGCCCCGCCATTTGGTACATGGGTGAGCGCTTGGAAGATTTTGATGCAGTCATCCCCAGAATTGGCGCATCAGTGACACATTATGGATTGGCGGTAATCCGTCAATTCGAAATGATGGGGGTTTATTGCCTCACTGAATCCATTGCCTTGGGACGTTCGCGCGACAAGTTACGCGCACTGCAATTGCTATCACGCAAAGGTATTGGCCTGCCTAAAACCAGCTTTGCCTACAACGTCCACGATGCCAAAGAGCTGATCAAATTGGTTGGTGGTACGCCGCTGGTTCTGAAACTGTGCGAAGGCACCCAAGGGCGCGGCATAGTGCTGGCCGAAACCCAGAAAGCTGCGGAAAGTGTAATTGAAGCCTTCCGCGAGTTGCGTGCCGAGTTTCTGGTACAAGAGTTCATCAAAGAAGCCAATGGCAGCGACCTGCGCTGTTTTGTCATTGGTGACAAAGTGGTCGCTGCCATGGAACGCACGGCTGCCGAGGGCGAGTTCCGCTCCAACCTGCATCGCGGTGGTTCGGCCAAGCTCGCCAAGCTGACCCCCACCGAGCGACGCACGGCCATTAAAGCAGCACAGACCATGGGGTTGCATGTTGCGGGGGTGGATTTGTTGCGTTCAGCACGTGGGCCGTTGGTGATGGAGGTGAACTCGTCGCCGGGGTTGGAGGGTATAGAAGGGGCAACCGGTAAAGATGTAGCGGATGCGATAGTGGCATTTGTTGAAGAAAACGCGCGCCCCAATGCCAATAAAACACGTGGGAAAGGCTAACCCCGGTTACTCAAAATACCCGCGCCAATAAAAAAGGGAGCCATCAGGCTCCCAGTTTCATTTGGGTGTCCAGATGGACAATGGTGCCGTCGAAATAAAAGCGGCCATTGTGGAAATGATTTTCCAGTTGTTTTGCCGTCATGGGTTTGGCATAGAGGAAGCCTTGCGCCTGGTCGCACCCCATCTCGCGCAGCCATTCCGCTTGCGGTTCTGTTTCTACCCCTTCTGCGACTACCCGCATCTGCATGTTATGGGCAAGGCCGATAATCGATTTCGCGATGGCCGCATCGTTATCGTCATCGTGGATGTCATTAATAAAACTGCGGTCAATCTTCAGTTTTTGGATAGGGAAGCGCTGCAGGTACGCGAGTGATGAGTAGCCAGTACCAAAGTCATCAATCGCCAGAAACATACCCATTTGTTTTAATTGGTTTAACTGGGTGATCGTTTCACCCGCGTGTTCCATTGCGCAGCTTTCGGTGATTTCCAGCTCCAGATATTTCGCTTCCAGCCCTGTCTCTTTGAGGATGGCTTCTACCTTGCCAGGGAAGTTTTTCTGACGGAATTGACGCGGTGATAAGTTCACCGCAATTTTGCCAACATACTTATTGGCATCCAACCAAAGTTTTTGTTGGCGGCAGGCCTCGCGCAATACCCATTCACCAATCGGTACGATCAGGCCGGTTTCTTCGGCCAGCGGGATAAAGTGAGCAGGGGATACCAAACCGCGGTCCGGATGCTGCCAGCGCACCAAGGCCTCTACACCCATCATCTCGCCAGTGCGTAAATCCACTTGAGGCTGGTAATAGAGCACCAGTTGTTGTTGTTCTATCGCGCGGCGCAAGTCGTTTTCCAGCAGCAGGTAATTTACTGCCGTGGCATTCATCCCCTTTGTGTAGAACTGACAGTTGTTTTTGCCTGCTTCTTTCGCTTTATACATGGCGATGTCGGCGTTTTTCAGTAGCTCGTCAGTATCACCGCCATCTTCCGGAAAAATACTGACACCGATACTGACCGTGGTGGAAATATTGTGGCCGCTAATTTCAATCGGGCGCGACAGCGTCGTGAGTAGTTTGTTGGCAACAAACACCACATCTTCCATGTCGTGTATGCCTTCAAGTACGACTACAAACTCATCGCCACCCAGACGCGCCACTGTATCCATATCACGCACGCCTTCATTGAGGCGCATAGCGATGGCTTTCAGCAGAATATCCCCTGCATCGTGCCCCAGACTGTCGTTGATATTTTTGAACCGGTCGATATCCAACAGCATCAGCGCGAGTTTGGATTCGCTGCGGCGCGCGCGTGCAAGGCCGTGATAAATCCGATCATAAAAAAGTGAGCGGTTGGGCAAAGAGGTAAGCGAGTCGTGAAATGCCATGTAATTCAGGCGCGACTGCTGTTCGCGCAGCGCATTTTCGGCGAGTTTACGTTCGGAAATATCGGTACCAATAGTACAGACACCAAAGACGTTATTTTCTTTGCTGCGCAGTGGAAACTTCACCATCAGATAGGTGTGTTGGCTGCCGTCTTTGTGCATCAAATCCAATTCAACTTCATAAGTCTGTTGTTTGGTTTTGGTGGCTTTATCGATTTCCCACATGGATTGGGCAACATCTTTTGGATAGACATCAAACACGTTTTTACCAACAAAACCTGTTTCATCAATGTTGGCCATTTGCTTGTAGTGTTCGCTGGCGAGCACTACGTTGCCATCCAGATCTTTAACTGAAATCAGTGCAGGAGAGTAACGCAAAATAGCGTTCAGATAAGTTTCGCTTGCCCAGAGTGCTTGCTCTGCAACGCGGAAGCGCTCGGCTTGCTCCTCGTGGTGCCACATATCAATTACTTGACGTACGAGCAGTGAGCTAAAGGTCCATACAGTATCCAATTCGGCAACGGTTTTTTGCAGTTGCTGCAAACCCTGCGCGGACTCCATATAAAACACGGCAATGGTTTTGTGTCTTTCTTTAATTGGGTGCAAATAACAGGAATGGGTGCCTTTCTGTACGAACAGTGCTCCCATACGGCTAATGGTGTCCTGATCAAGTGCGCAAGGTAAACCGGTATCAAACACCTGATGTATGTATTGATGCGGGAGATAATTCAAGCGGCTGAGAGAGGTCGCAACGCCGTTGACAAAAGGTTCATCCAAACCGGATGACGCTATAGCTTCAACATAAAGATGGCTGTCGCGCTCAACAATTAATACAGCGCGGCTAATGGTTCGTTTGGCAATAACCAGTTTTACCAAGCGTTCGGCAATTTGTTTATGGTTTAAGTCAGTAAAAAGTTGCTGGAACTTTTTAATTAACTCAATGGCAGTATTTTTTGGCTGCCCTGATTCACTCGTCTGCATAATCGCTCAATTGGGGTGATCGTTTCGCTATTTAGTGCATCTTGCCATGGCATTTGTCTCTCACAAGGGCAGACCACTAACACTAAAAAACCTAACTAATGGCACTCTTCCGGTGCCTGCACGTCCCAAATTTCTATATCGAATCAGCACTTTACAACAAAAAAGTGCGTTAGCGCTTTTTTTTATGATAAATAAATTGGTAAGTCGTGTTTGCGCTAAAAACATCCCAGGCTTTTGAGTCTGTGAGGATCGGGAAGTGTTTCCAAAATTCCCAAATAGCAGCATATTTTGGCTAAAAGATGAAATATGTGCCAATAATATGTTTTCATAAGTTGAGTGAAAAACGCGCGCTTTCGCGCAGTGATCTTCTTGATACCCGTGCAAGGCTCTACACCAAACTCGCTTTTGGCTATAGCTGCACTAAAATTTAAATAGCGATATTAGTCCAGCAGTGCATTGCATTTATGGAGTGCTCTATGCGCCATCATGTTCCTTTTGTAGGTGAGCGAAAGGTTGTGCGTGCCAATGATGAATCGGCGCGCGCAAAGCGTACCAGTGGCCGTGTGATTGATGACGTTGTGGGTGAAGGCCCCCAGGAAAGCAGCTGGGATGATGTCGTGCCGGAAGGTTGGCTTGATAAAACCAAACCTGTGCCTGCGAAGCCTGCCGCTCATGCGTCTGTTCCGCGCGCACATGTTCCATTAAAAGCGGGCTCAGCTAAAACGGCACCTGCAAAAAAGAAACTGGCTTCATCAGTCAATGCAATTACCTTTTCTGACTCGCCCAGCTTGGACTGGGTATCGATTAATAGCGGGCGCGGTTTACGTGTCAGTATTCATGGAAATATAGACAATAACCTGCGCAAAGAGTGGAGCCGGTTGCTTGAGGAAACGGAAGGAACTGACATCAAAGAGTTTGAATTTAATTTAAATGAAACACCTGCGTTGAGTTTGACAGGTCTCGGGATGTTGTTGCTTTTTAAAGAGCGCAAAAGATCAGCGCGCGATGCGATTAAACTGTGTAACTGTAATAAAGAAGTTGCGCAATTATTGGAATGGACCGGAATGGATAAATATTTTGTCATCCAAAACACGCAAATATCTGAAATGAATTAAGCCCGTTACCACACTGGTAAATATAAAAAAGCCCGGATTCGCATCCGGGCTTTTTTATGCTTCTGATATGTATCTACACCACTCAATATGTTTTCAAGGCGGCGATCATGGCTTGCATTTGTTCATCGGTGCCAATAGTGATACGCAGGAATTGGTTAATGCGTGGCTTATTGAAATAGCGCACCAGAATTTTATGGTCGCGCAAATATTGCGCAACATCGGCTGCTTTTTTTCCTACAGGTTCTGCAAATACAAAATTTGCTTGCGATGGCAGCACCTTAAAGCCCAGCTTTTCCAGTTCACTGACTGTCCAATCCCGAGTGGCAATAATTTTATCGCGGCAGGATTGAAAGTAAGCTTCATCTTCAAATGCAACGATAGTTGCCGCTTCGGCAATACGATCTATAGGATAGGAATTGAATGAGTTTTTAACGCGATCCAGTGCATCAATCAGGTCTTTGTTGCCCACAGCAAATCCAACGCGCATTCCCGCGAGTGAGCGCGATTTGGAGAGTGTTTGCACCACTAATAGATTGGGATATTTATCCACCAGTTTGATTGCCGTTTCTGCACCAAAATCGACGTAAGCTTCATCTACCACCACAACTGATTCAGTATTTTTTTGCAGCAATGCTTCTATTTCGGCCAGTGGTTTACCAATCGCAGTCGGGGCGTTAGGGTTGGGGAAAATAATGCCGCCGTTGTCGGTTGGGTAATCGGCGAAATCAATGGTGTAGTCGTCGCGCAGCGGAATGGTTTTTTCTTCGATTCCGAACAATTTGCAATACACAGGATAAAAGCTGTAGCTAATATCCGGAAACAGTAGCGGTTTGCCCTGCTGGAAAAAGGCCATAAATAACAAGGCCAACACCTCATCCGAGCCATTACCTACAAAAACTTGCTCGGGCGTGACCTTGTAATAATTGGCGATGGTGGTTTTCAGTTTTTTGGAGTTGGGGTCCGGATAAAGGCGCAGTCTGTCGATGGCATCATGAGTAATCAGATCAATCACTTTGGGCGAGGGCGGGTAAGGGCTCTCGTTAGTGTTTAATTTGATTAACCCATCAATTTGCGGTTGCTCGCCGGGCACATAAGGCTCCAGCTCGCGCACCACAGGACTCCATAACTTCGACATGACCGCTCCTCAGCAGTGATTTAAAAAGAGCAGGCAGTATACGCGTTGGCAGTGCAGCCTCACACCCAGCGTTTTAACAAAATACTGGCGTTCACCCCACCAAAACCAAAGCCATTGGAAATGGCGTGTTCAATGATGGCTGGGCGCGCGTGCCCGTGAACAATATCCACACCGGCGGCATCTTCATCTGGATTCTCCAGATTCAGTGTTGGCGGGATGAGCTGATCGCGCAGTGCCAGCGCGGTAAATATCGTTTCCATGCCTCCGGCAGCGCCGAGTAAATGCCCGGTGGCAGATTTGGTCGAAGTCACCGCGATTCCGGCATCAAGGCCGAATACCCTTTTAATGGCCGCCAATTCGCCTTTATCGCCCACCGGTGTTGAGGTTGCATGCGCATTCAAATGTTGGATTTGATGCGGTGTAATTCCAGCTTGCCTGATGGCTATTTCCATTGCGCGTTTTGCGCCGTCGCCATCTTCCGGGCCGGAGGTGAGGTGATAGGCATCGGCGCTGGTGCCGTAACCGATAATTTCAGCAATGGGCTTCGCACCGCGTGCCAAAGCGTGCTCAAGCGATTCAATGACCAGAATGCCCGCACCTTCGCCCATCACAAAGCCATCGCGATCGCGGTCAAACGGCCTCGACGCTTTTATGGGTTCTTCGTTAAAACCGGTAGACAGCGCGCGCGCCGCCGCAAACCCGCCCAAACTGACCGCATGAACGGTGGCCTCGGTGCCGCCGCAAATGGCGATATCCGCTTCGCCGCTGCGAATCAGGCGCGCTGCGTCGCCAATCGCCTGAACCCCTGCCGCGCAAGCAGTTACCGGTGCGCCCAGCGGGCCTTTGAATCCGTAATGAATGGAGATATGCCCGGCCGCCAGATTGACCAGAAACGATGGGATGGTAAAGGGCGATAATTTGCGCGGCCCGCGTGTATCCACAGTGCGGACGGCATCGGCAATTGCCGGGAAGCCGCCCACACCCGATGCAATGATTGTCGCTGTGCGCTCGCGTTGTTCATCGGTCTGCGGTGCCCATTGTGCTTGTTTAATCGCTTCATCGGCGGCAACCAGTGCCAACACAATAAAACGGTCCATCTTGCGTTGGTCTTTCGGGGAAACGATTCCATCCGCATCAAGCCCGCCTATCGCATCTTCTGAAAGTGAAGGTACTAGTCCGCCCACTTTCGCGGGTAAGTCACCAACAATATCCTCATTCAGGCGGCGCAGACCGGACTTCCCGGCTAACAGTTGTTGCCACACATGCTCCACTCCGCAGCCCAAGGGGGATGCCAGGCCCATGCCGGTAATAACGATACGTGTTGAGGTGCCCATGGCATGCTCCTATTTTTCATGATGGTCGTCATATATAAAATTATATGATGGTCGTCATGTATAATGTCAAACACTATTTGTGTCATAGCATTATGGCTGGTAGGTTGAATCAAAATGCGTTGATGGGGGAAATAACGATGAAAGTCAGCAGAGAACAGGCTGCCGAAAACCGCGGAAAAATTTTACAGGCTGCTGCGCAATTATTCCGGGAGAAAGGTTTTGATGGTATCGGAATTGCCGACCTGATGAAAAAAGTTGGTTTAACGCACGGCGGATTTTATGGGCACTTCGCCTCAAAGGAAGATCTGATGTCACAGGCGTGTGACTATGCGGTGGATGAACTTTTGGAGCTGGGGCAGGTAAATAACCCTGCGTCTGCAAAAGAAGGTAATCGCTATAAAACGTTTATCACCCGTTACCTGTCTGGTGAGCATCGCGATAATCCCGGCCAGGGTTGCCTGATGGCAGCCTTAGGGGCGGATGCCGCGCGGCAAACACCGCAGGTTAAGCAGGCTTTCACGCAGAGTTTTAACCGCTTGCTGAATGCACTTATTCAGTTGTTGCCATTAACTAAAACGCCGGCAGCAAGGCGAGAACAGGCGATACTAACAATGGCAACCCTGGTGGGTGCCCAGGTGATGGCACGTGCGGTAGACGACCCGGTACTGTCGCAAGAGATACTAAAAGTAGTACAAAAAAATCTACATTAACCTTGGCAAAAGTTGCCATGCTGGTGTGTTTATTGCCTGCGTTTATTGCATGAATGGTATTTAAAACAGCGCTATAGTTCAGAGAGACAGCCTCTGTGGAATGTTTACAGGAGTCACTTATGAAGCGTATACCGCAACTCATCATGCTTGATCTGGATGGAACCCTGTATGTTGGCAGGCAGCCAATTCCGGGTGCGATTGAATGCCTCCGGCAATTGCGTAAGCGCGGTATACAGTTGCGCTTTCTTACCAACACCACGACCAAATCCCAGGATGAATTGGTCGCCCAATTACGGGTGATGGGCTTTAGCCTTGAAGAGGAGGAGCTGATCAGTGCGCCTGTCGGTGCAAGGCTCGAATTATTGAGTTTGCAACAAAAGTTGCAGCGGCCTGTGCGTATATGGCCTGCTGTGGCTGACAGCATCAAACAGGATTTTTCAGAGTTTTTCTGGGACGAATACACGCCCGATTATGTTGTACTGGGTGATATAGGTGATGCATGGGATATCACATTAATCAACCGGCTATTTAATGTGATCCATTCCGGTGCGGAATTAATTGCTTTGCATAAAAATCGTTTCTGGCAAACAGAGGAAGGGCTCAAAGCCGACATAGGATTTTTTGTTGCAGGGCTTGAGTATGTGTGCAGTAAACCTGCACGCGTGATGGGTAAACCCAATCGCGATTTTTTCAAACGAGTGTTAGATTCTGCCGGTGTTGATGCTATGGATGCGTTGATGGTGGGCGATGATATTGACAGCGATGTAGGTGGTGCCCAACAAATGGGTGTTCGTGGCTGCCTGGTGCGCACCGGAAAATATCGCGCAGCCTACGCAGAACAATCGCCCGTAAGGCCGAATTACATAATAGATTCTATTGCTGGATTAATTGAATTGGTGCGATGACGTATCGTTAATGTGAGTTAATGAGAGAGTAATAATGATAACAAACAACAATGATTTTCTTGGCCATCCCAAAGGGCTTTATGTATGTTTTGCAACGGAAATGTGGGAGCGGTTTTCATTTTACGGGATGAAATATCTCCTGTTGTTATACCTCACTAAATACCATTTATTTTCCGATGGTGCCGGTCTGGACATTCTGGGTGCTTACGCCGGTTTGGTGTACGCGACGCCGGTAATTGGTGGTTTGATCGCCGACCGTTATTTAGGCACGCGCCGCGCAGTAATGTTGGGCGCTGTTATTTTATCGGTTGGCCATTTTTTAATGGCATTTGAAGGGCAGCAAGCGGTGCATTATCCCGCCGGTACGGTATTGGTTGAATCGCTTACTTTGAAAACCGGTGAAGTATTGGCAGCAGGTACAGTGCTCGCTAACGAAATTACGATTCAGGATACCGCCGCGTTAAATATTTTTTATTTGGCGATTGCGCTGATTGTGGTGGGTGTTGGTTTTTTAAAACCGAATATTTCGGTGATTGTTGGGCAGCTTTATCCAGCGAATGACCCGCGCCGCGATTCCGGATTCACCTTGTTTTACATGGGCATCAACGTCGGTTCTTTTATCGCTATTTTACTGTGTGGTTGGTTGGGCGAGACTTACGGCTGGAAGTACGGTTTTGGTCTTGCCGGCATCGGCATGGTGATTGGCATGCTGGTATTTATGTATGGCCAGCGTTACATCAAAGAGTATACCGAGTCCCCTTGCCCTGAATGGTTGATAGAAAAACGCGCGGGCATTAAACGCGAGTGGTGGATTTATCTTGGCAGTTTGTGTGCGCTTCCGGTTATCTGGTGGTTGGTGCAAAGCGAGCCGATTGTTCATATCACGCAAAATGTTTTTCTGTTGGTGGGTATTGTGGGGATTCTTGCGTATTCCATGATCCATTCTGCGCCTTGGGAATCAAAAAAATCGGTGATGATATTAGCCGCGTTGGTGATTGTTATTGGCTTGGGTAATGTCATGACGCAAAACAAAGTTATCCAAATATCAGAAGAAGGTGCCGAGCTTGCATTGTATGCCGCAATACTCGCGTTATTGGGGTTTGTGGTTTACGGTTTCTTGCGTCACCGCAGTGCGGAATTTACCCGCACTCTGGTGTTAATGGTGCTCACCCTTTCCGCAATTGTGTTCTGGTCCTTGATTGAACAATCCGCTGCATCCATGACGCTATTTGCCGATCGCGTATTGGATCGCGATGTGTTTGGCACCACGGTTGTTGCCAGCCAATTTCCGGCATTAAATCCTGCATTCATTATGTTACTCGCTATTCCATTAGCATTTTTGTGGCCATGGTTGGATGCGCGCGGTATGAATCCATCAACACCAGTGAAATTTTCCATCGGTATTATTTTTTCGGGTTTGGGTTTTGGGGCATTAGTATTGGGCGCACAATTTCCTAATGAGGTGGGCAAAGTAGCGATAATCTGGATGGTGCTCGCGTACTTGCTGCACAGTGTTGGAGAGATGTGCCTTTCACCGATTGGTTTATCGGCCGTGACGAAATTATCGCTGCCGCGCGTAGTCAGCGCGAGCATGGGCATTTGGTTTGTGGCAACGGCATTGTCGGAGACGCTGGCAACGCGCATATCCAAATGGGCGGCGATTGATCCATCGGCTAAAACCGATGTTGCCGCCATGTTGGCAACCTATACCGAATTGTTTGAATTCTTGATGTGGATGGGCGTAGGTGCCGGTATTTGTTTGTTGATTATTTCGCCTTTGCTTAAGCGTGGTATGGCGGGTGTTCGTTAACCAAAAACCAAATTTGTGATAGAGATTGTGTTATGAATAAACGACAAAAAATAATGACCAGTCGTGCAATAGCCGTGTGCGTAGCGAGTGTTTTTTTAGCAGCGTGCCAGCCATCGGCAGATACAAAAACTGAACAAAAAACCACTGCAAAATCTACCGATGAATTTATTGCCGATGTTAACCAGCGCTATCTGGATATGAACCGCGAAATGAACGCGGCGCAATGGGCTTATGTTACTTATATCAATGAAGATACCGCGCTGATCGCCGCAAAAACCTATGAACGGTACATGGAGTTTGAAAAAGGCGTGCTGGCAGAAGCGCGCGAATTCAAACAATCACCAATGTCAGCATCCACCGCCAAGGCGTATACCAATTTAACCTTGGGTAAAACATTGTTACCACCCGACACTGCAGCGGAACGCGCAGAGCTTGCGCAATTGGGCACCCACATGGAAGGTGTTTACGGCGCAGGAAAATATTGCAAAACAATCAATGGTAAACAAGATTGCCGCGATTTAAACCAGCTTTCCGATGTGTTGGTCAAAAGCCGCAATTACGATGAATTACTGGATGCCTGGACGGGTTGGCGAACCGTTTCACCCGCGTACAAAAACGATTACGCGCGCTTTATTGAGATAGCGAACGCAGGCGCACGCGCATATGGTTTCAGTGATTTGGGTGCATCCTGGAAATCCGGTTACGACATGCCCTCTGCCGATTTTGAAAAAGATGTGGAGCGTCTTTGGTCGCAAGTAGAGCCGCTGTATCAATCCTTGCATTGCAAAGTGCGCACAGATCTCGCGAAACATTATGGTGTCGATAAAGTGCCGCTCGATAAACCCATCCCTGCGCATCTGCTGGGCAATATGTGGAGTCAGGAGTGGGGCAATATTTATGATCTGGTAACGCCTTACCCGGGCGTAGGTGATCTTGATGTGACAGCGGCGTTAGTGAAAAGCAAAAAAGATGCAGTAGCGATTACGAAAACAGCCGAGCAGTTTTTTACCTCGCTCGGGTTGCGCGAATTACCGCAAAGCTTTTGGGAAAAATCCATGCTCACCAAACCGCGTGACCGCGAAGTGGTGTGTCATGCCAGTGCCTGGAATATGGATGCAAAAGACGATGTGCGTATTAAAGAATGTATAGAGCCGACGGAAGCGGAATTTACCACCATCCATCATGAGCTTGGCCATATTTATTATTACCTTGCCTACAACGACAAACCCTATTTATTTCAAAACGGTGCAAACGATGGTTTCCATGAAGCCATAGGCGACACCATTGTGTTATCCATGACGCCTGATTATTTAAAGCAAATTGGTTTGATCGATAAGGTGGAAAAAAATCAGCAAGCAGTTATCAACCAACAAATGAAAATGGCGCTGGATAAAGTTGCCTTTTTACCTTTTGGAAAAATTATTGATCAATGGCGCTGGCAAGTGTTTTCCGGAAAAGTAAAACCGGAGCAATACAATCAAGCCTGGTGGCAGCTGGTCAACCAATATCAAGGTATCCAATCGCCGGTGCCGCGTAGTGAAACGGATTTTGATGCGGGCGCAAAATACCATATCGCCGCTAACGTACCTTACACCCGTTATTTTATTGCCCACATTTTGCAATTCCAATTCCACAAAGCCTTATGCGATGCGGCGGGTTTTAAAGGTCCCTTGCATGAGTGTTCGATTTACAACAGCAAAGAAGCGGGCGCAAAACTGCAGGCGATGTTAGCGGCCGGTGCAAGTAAACCCTGGCAAGATGTGTTGGAAGAATCCATCGGCACCCGCGAGATGGATGCCTCTGCCATTCTGGATTATTTCGCGCCGCTCAAAACTTGGTTGGATGAGCAAAATAAAGGGCAGGCGTGTGGTTGGTGAAAATAAACGGCGTGGCTTATTGGAAACCGATTTTTTGTAGATGCGGATTTTCTACCAGCACTTCCAGTGTTTTGATGTGCTCCAGCACCACTAACTCTTCAACACCTTTTATATCTATTTTTAAGCATTCTTCCTTGTGATCATTGCGCTGGGTGTCCAGCGCAATGCCTTCCAGTGTATCACCCGTTATTAGTGTGAGTTTGATGGGGTAGCGGTACATGCACACTATTTCGATGTAATCGTGCTGATTACAACTGATCATAATCGTCTCCTTTGGCTCTTCAACAAGAGATTAGTGAGCGTCAACAAAAGATGAGTGATCGCTTGCTGCCGGTTTAAAGCGCAACATCCGCGTGGTAAGTAATATTGCGGCGCAAATTAATCCCACGGTCAATCCCATCCAAAACCCCGGAGCGCCAATCGGGTCGGTGATCCACTCTTTAAATGTCAGTGCATAACCTAACGGCAGTGAAATTCCCCAGAACGAAATCAGCATAATAAACATTGGGATTTTGGTATCTTTATAGCCGCGTTGCACGTTGATCATAGTCACTTGGATAACATCAGCAATTTGGAAAATAGCACCGAACATAAATAACTGCGCAGCCACTTTTTGCACCTCAGGGTCAGAGGTGTAAAGGCTGGCAAGCCAATCGCGGCCAAAAAATAAAATCGGTGCATTTATGCACGCAATTCCCAGTGCGAGCAGTAATGAACTGCGTGCAAGCAAGCGCGCTTCATCGGTATCTTGTGCGCCTACCAAAAAGCTCACGCGCAACGTAATTGCCATGCCCAAACTCATGGGCAACATAAACAGCAGCGATATCGCGTTCAACACAATCTGGTGGCCTGCAACCGTTGTTGCGCCCAGTGGTGCCAAAAATAATGCGATCATGCAAAACATGCTGACTTCAATAAACAGCGTAAACCCAATCGGCAGCCCGAGTTTTAGCAGGCGATTAATCTCGTTCCATTTGGGGGATGCCCAATTGCTAATCAGATGGAAATTTTTGTAAATGCTGCTGCGGTTTAAATACACCAGCAGCGCAAGTGTTGCGACCCAGTTGGAAATACTGGTTGCCCAACCACAACCAATACCGCCCATTGCTGGCAGTAGAAAAAATCCAAAATCAAAACCATATATAAACGCGTAATTCAGTGGCAGGTTCAGTAGCGTACTGATTAATGAAAACACCATGATCACACGTGTATGCCCTAAACCATCGGTAAGACCACGCAGTGCAGTCAGCAACAGCAACGCAGGAACACCCCAGGCAAACGCACTTAAATAACCGTCCGCAATTGCTGTGGTTGCTGCATCCAGTTTCAGCAATGTTAGTAAAGGGTCAAGATTCACCAAAAGCAACACCATCAACACCATTCCGGCGATGGCAATATAAATACCTTGCCAAACAGCTGGCATAATCTTGTGAAATTCCCCAGCGCCACGGTGGCCGGATATCGTCGGCTGCAGCGCGCCCAACACACCCACAAAAAACAACAGCACCGGCACCCACATACTCGTCCCTATACCAACCCCCGCCAAATCTTCCGCACTGGCATGACCGGCCATCACCGTATCAATAACTCCATTCGCCATTTGCGCAAGCTGCGCAATAAAAATCGGCGCCCCCAAAAGCGCAAGCTGCTTCCACTCTTGCAACATGCGCTGCATAAGTGTCTGGTTATGGTCAGGTAGGGTTTGCTGTTGGTCAGTCGGTAAAGGTTCCACAGGGTATCCGTTGGTATTCGCGATTTGAAGATGAATGATAGCAATGCTATCATTTGTGGCGATCTACTATCTACTGGGGTGCTGTCATGGCAAATTTAATAGTACGCAATGTCGATGATGCGATTGTACAAGCATTGAAGGCTCGTGCTGGGCTGGAAGGCATCAGTGCGGAGGCTGAACATAGAAAAATTCTGGAGCGCGCGCTCTTGCGCCCAGCCAAAAAAAGCTTTGCCGATGTGCTTCGCTCTATTCCCAAGGTAGGGGATGATTCGGACTTTGAGCGTCTACAGGACAAGGATGCGCGAGATGTATTTAATTGATACCAATGTAATTAGTGAGCTTCGTAAGACAGGTAATAATATTAATCAAGGTGTGAAAGCATTTTTCACGCAAGCAGCGCTGAGCGACACACCTATATACATTAGCGTTATTACGATTGGTGAATTACGCAGAGGCATTGAGTTGATTCGGCATCGTGGTGATGTGATGCAAAGCCAGAAACTGGAACTGTGGCTTAATCATGTGATTGAGGAGTATCAAGATCACATTCTGGAATTCTCGCAAGAGGCAGCGCAGGTATGGGGAGCGCTGCGCGTCCCTAATCATGAGAATGCATTGGACAAACAGATAGCGGCGACGGCACTTGTTTATGACCTTTACGTAGTGACAAGAAATTATGATGACTTTAAAAGCACCGGCGTAAAGGTGATTAATCCTTTTAGCTAACTATTCTCCTGTCTCCCAATCCATTTAATCAACGGCAACGCGCCCTTAAAATTCCCAACTTCTATTCTCGTACAACTCGCGTAATCGATTTGTAATTGTTTGAATAGGGCGGGGTTGCGCCAATCGAGTTGGAGTATGTGGGCGATAAGGATGCGGATCACGCCGCCGTGGCAAATGATTGCGCTGTGACCCGATTTGGGATTATTCATCAGCGATTCCCAGCCGGTGATGACGCGCGCGGCGAAATCGGTAAGGGATTCACCTTGTGGTGGTTGCATGCTGTGGGGGGAATGCCAGAAGGCTTCGATGTTGTTCCATTCATCGCCCAGTTCATCAAATGGGACTCCATCCCAAATACCAAAATCCATTTCTTGTAAATTTTCATCAACGTGCAGCAGAATTTTATGCTGTATAGAAAATTCTTGCGCGACTTGCAGGCAGCGAATTCGCGGTGAGCTGATGAGGTGATTTATGCGGCTATGCGAATGCAGGTGTTGCAATGTACGGGTTAAATCGTTATGGCCGGTTGCACTCAACGGAATATCGGTTGCACCATAAAGCGCAGCGGGGCCATCGACTTTTCCGTGGCGTATAAGGGTGATGATGCGGTTGTTCACGTTAATCACCTTTGAGTTGCAGTGGCAGGCCTGCGGCGATAAAAAATACCTTGTCGGCTGCTTGTGCAACGCGTTGGTTTAACCGCCCGGCTTCATCGACAAATGTGCGGCTGATTTCGCCTAATGGAATAATGCCCAAGCCCACTTCGTTGGCGACAAAAATAATATCGGCTTTTGCATTGGCGATGCTGGAAAGCAATTCATCGTATAGCTTGGAAAAATCTTGTTGCGGATAATGAAACAACTGGTTGTTCAACCACAGCGTTAAGCAATCCACCAAAATGAGTTGGTCTTTTTGCGCTTCCTGTGCAAGCGCTTCACTTAACGTTAATGGGCATTCAAGCAGTTGCCAATGTTGCGGCCGTTGTTGTTGGTGATGCGCAATGCGCGCGGCCATTTCATCGTCCAGCGCGGTTGCGGTGGCGATATACAACACTGATTTGTTGGATGCTTGCGCACGCGCTTCTGCATGGCGTGATTTTCCGGAACGTGCACCGCCAAGAATGAGTTCAATCATGATGCGAGCAAGACCCCATAAATAACCAGCTCACTGATTTGTTGCACAGCACCTAAGGTATCGCCGGTGTAACCGCCCAGTTGTTTTTTTAAATACAGTTTTGCCAGTGTGCGCACCAGCAACAGACAGGCAAGCAAATACACTGCGCTGGTGTGATCCACCAACAAAAATATCGGCAGTGTGCTGATGAGTAAAATGGTGAGATCGGTTTTGCTGAGCGTGGTGGCGATGGGTTTGCTTTTGCTGGTGTCAGCATCGGTGACGTACTGCATATCGGCAATCAGACTTACGGCAGTTGCACGCGATAACGGGTAAGCGATAAGCAGCGCGATCAGAATGTCGGTGTTTTCAATCAGCAATAAATATTTTCCAATCAATGCCATGAACAGTGCGCAAGCGCCATAAGTGCCAATGCGGCTGTCTTTCATAATCGCGAGTTTTTTATCGCGCGCAAAAGCACCGCCCAAACCATCGGCAGTGTCCGCTAATCCGTCTTCATGGAATGCACCGGTGAGTAACAGGCTAAATAGCATGGCCAACCACAAGCTGATGGTTTCAGGAAAAAGCGTTTGCGCTCCCCAAAATACCGCGGCAACCAGTGCGCCCAGCAACCAACCGACGAGCGTTAAGTAACGGCTGGATTGGTTGAGTTTTCCCGGTGAATATTCCACCCACTTCGGCATTGGAATCCGGCTGAAAAATCCGAGCGCGAGAAAAAATAAATTGAGTTGGTTTTTCATAAATATCTGATTGTGAATCGCAGGAGCGGATGACAAGCCTACAGGGATGTATTCACGGCGTGTCTTGTAAAGTCATCCATTCCTGCGATGGATTGATCACAGGATTACACTTTTACACCTGCGCTCTCAAACGTCGCCATCTGATTATAAAAACTCACGGCGGCCTGGATAATTGGCATTGCAAGCGCAGCACCGGTTCCTTCGCCTAAACGCAATCCCAAATTTAATAACGGTTTTGCATCCAACAAACGCAGCATTAGTTGATGACCTGCTTCTTCCGATTCATGCGCGAAAATCATGTAGTCGCGCGCGTTAGGGTTAAATTGCACAGCGAGTAATGCAGCCGCCGTGACGATAAACCCATCCACCACAATCAAACGGCCCGCTTGCGCCGTGGCGAGCATGGCACCGCAAATTTGCGCGATTTCAAAACCGCCCACTTCACACAAAATAGTGAGTGGCGATTTATCTTCAATACGCGCAACCGCTTGCGTTACTAGTGCAATTTTTTTGGTGAGCTGTTCTGGATTGATACCAGTGCCAAGGCCAACGCAACGCTCAACCGCTTCGCCACTGACGGCGGCAAGAATGGCGGCGGCAGAGCTGCTGTTGCCAATGCCCATTTCACCGAATGCCAATAAATTAGAGCCCGCCGCTATTTCTGCTTCGGCCAATTCTTTTCCGAGCCTGAGCGCGTGTTGTGCTTGCGCTACTGTCATCGCTGGTTCATTGGCAAAGTTGCGCGTACCGGCGGCAATGCGTTGCAGAATCAATGCAGAAGGCGCGGGTTTTATTTCGTATTTTATGCCGGCATCAATCACTTTTAACGGCAAATGATTGGTGCGGCAAAAACAGTTGATGGCAGCTCCACCGGCTAAAAAATTTTGCACCATTTGCTGGGTGACGCTGCTGGGGGCGATGCTTACGCCTTCGTCGGCAATACCGTGGTCGGCGGCGAATACCAGCATCAGTGGGCGCTCGATACTTAACCGCTTGCGCCCTTGCACAAGCGCAATCTGCAGTGCGAGTTGCTCCAGTTGGCCGAGTGCGCCCAGTGGTTTGGTTTTTTGGTCGATGTGCTGCTGGATATCGGCGCTGGCAGCGCGGTTTACCGGTGCGATCTGCCAGTCGGCTTGCCAATCAAACGTCATAAATAATGTCCTTGTGTCAGGGGTGTGCAACTTACCACATACGCTGTTTGTTTATGCTGGCATCGGCATTAACGCGGCGTATAATCGCCGCCAGTTTTCAAGCGGCACCCCATTTGTTGCCGCGCCTTGTTGTCCGCACTTAACGTCTTTTTGTATCGCCTTTGGAGCCAGCCATGTTTGAAGTTCTGCCTTTATTGCCCAACGACCCGATCCTCGGGTTGAGTATCGCCTACGCAAATGACACTAATCCGCAAAAAGTGGATTTGGGCGTGGGCGTGTACAAGAACGATGCAGGCGTGACCCCGATTATGAAAGCCGTGGCCGAAGCGGAAAAACTGCGTATCCAGCGCGATACCACCAAAGCCTACACCCCGCCAGCGGGTGTTCCGGGTGCGAATGAAGTGTCTACTCGTTTGGTATTTGGCGCAGTGCATGCGGCGGTAGAAGCAGGGCGCGTGCGCACCGTGCAAGCCCCCGGTGGCTGTGGTGCCTTGCGTGTGGCGGCGGAGCTGATCCAACGCGCAAAACCCGGTGCAAACCTGTGGGTGAGCACACCGACCTGGGCAAACCACATCCCTTTACTGGGCAGCGCCGGTTTGAAGCTGCGCGAATATCCTTACTACGACTACGCCAGCCACAGCATTGATTTTGTGGCGATGATGGCGACTATCAACGAAATTCCACGCGGCGATTTGGTGTTGCTGCACGCCTGCTGCCACAACCCCAGCGGTGCGGATTTAACCCGCGCGCAATGGGATCAAGTGGCCGATGTACTGGTTGAGCGCGGCATCATTCCGTTTGTGGACATGGCCTACCAGGGCTTTGGTGAGGGCTTGGAGGAAGACGCTTATGGCCTGCGCATGTTGGCGAATCGCGTGCCGGAAATGATCGTCGCCAACTCCTTCTCCAAAAACTTTGGTTTATACCGCGAGCGCGCGGCCAGCCTGAGTTTGGTATTTGCCGATACCCAGCAAGCTGATGCCGGTTTTAGCCAATTGCTGAACGTCGCGCGCGGTATCTACTCCATGCCCCCAGCCCACGGCTCGACGATTGTCGACATCATCCTGCACAGCGATGAGTTGACCCAGATGTGGCAAAGCGAACTCACCCAAATGCGCCAACGCATCGCCGGTTTGCGCAGCCATTTGGTGGAATCGCTGAACGGATTGCAGCAAGCGCGCGATTTCAGTTTTATCGCCCAAGAGCGCGGCATGTTCTCGTTTTTAGGCTTGACCGTTGAGCAGGTGCGCAAATTAAAAAGCGATTACAGCATTTACATGACCGACACCAGCCGCATCAGTGTGGCGGGTTTGACTACCGAAAAAATGGATTACGTCGCCAAGGCGATTGTGGCGGTGCTGTAGTTTTTCTGCGGGAAGCATTTTCCCGCAATCCTTACGCGCTCCTTACGGCGGTACTGCTAAGCTCTCGCCTATGAACGCCTTCTTTTCATCACAACACCTGACACGCTATGCGACAGGCCTTGCCATCTGGGGGATTGGATGGTGCCTGTTGCTGTTGTTGGATTCGCATTTCGATGTTGCCAATCTGGGTTTGGTGTTGGTGCTTATCTCCGCCATTGGCGCGCTCTGGTTGCCGTTGAGCCTTACCCTCGCCATCAGTCTGGTAGCGGTGATGGCGTTTAACTGGAATTTCGTTCCACCGCGCGGCACCTTTGCAATCGATCTTCACCAGCATGCGTTTTTGTTGTTGGCGTTAGTGGTCGTCAACCTGATTGTGGCGGGCTTGATGGTATCGCTGCGCGAGCAAACCCGCCGTGCACGCGCCCATGCTGAGGCGGCTGATGCGTTGCGACGGTGGGGGGATCAACTGCGCGATACGAAAGCGCCCGTCGAATTGCTGGATGAGTTGCAAAAACAACTGACACAGCTGAGCGGATTTCCTGTTGTTATGTTGATCGATAGCGTCAGTGGCACCACGCATTTATCAACCGACCCGGCACAATTAACGCGTGAGCAATCTGATGCTTTGCGCCACTGCAAAGAGAGTAACCAGGCCATTGGCCCAGGCAGCGGCCGCTATCAGGAATTGTTAAATCTCTATTTGCCGTTGCGCGGAAAAAATCAGGCGGGTGGTGCGGTGATGCTTGATGCAAGCTTAATTCAGCAGCATGACGTGTTTGCTCAGGCGCAAGCCTTGTGTGATCAAATGGGAGCTGCACTGGAGCGCCAGAAAATTGTGGAAGATGAGCAGCGCGCGCGCGATCAAGTGCAATCGCAAAATTTGCGCAATACCTTTCTCGCCGCTATTTCTCACGATTACCGCACGCCACTTGCGACTATTATGACTTCTGCTTCGTCGCTCATCGAACAGAATGAGCGCTTGTCATTTGAAGCGCGCCAACAATTAACGCAGCGTATTTTGGATGAAGCTGATCGCCTGCGTCGCCAGACCAGCAATATGTTACAGCTCGCGCGTTTAGATGGCATTCAAGCGGTTGGTGCTGCGATTAAAGCGGATTGGCAATCAGCGGAAGACATTATTGGCAGTGTCTTACAGCGTATACCTGCAGATCATCAAACGCAGATTGAAACCTACATTCAAACGGATTTGCCGTTACTGTGGGGCGATGCTCTATTGTTAACGCAGCTGCTGGAAAACTTAATCGATAATGCCATTAAGTACGGTCCTAAAGAGGGCGCAATAAAATTGATAGCACGCGTGGATCAGCAAATGCTGGTGCTTGCAGTAGAAGATCAAGGCAGAGGAATTGCGCAAAACGATTTTGAACAACTGTTGGAAAATTTTCAGCGTGGCGATCATCGGCAATCAGGCGCTGGTGTTGGGCTGGCTCTGTGCCGAGCCATAGTGCGCGCGCATGGCGGAGAATTTGTGCATTGCATTACTGCACAGGGGGCGTGCTTTGAATGCCGCTTACCGGTACATACTCAACCTGCAATATCTGGAGAAGTTTGATGAGTTTGCGTTTGTTGTTGGTAGAAGATGACCGTGAACTTTGCGCGACGCTGCGCTCAGCGTTAATGCTTGAAGGTTATGAGGTTATCACTGCTGCCAGTTTGTCGGAAGCTAGCGCAATCTATATACAAACACAGGTGGATGGCGAATATAAAACCCAAGCCTTTGATTTAATTTTGTTGGATCTTGGGTTGCCAGATGGTGACGGCAGCGAGTTTCTTAATCGTTTGCGCCGCCGTCAAAACATGCCGGTGATTATTGTTTCGGCGCGTGAAACGGATGGACAAAAAATTCAATTGTTGGATGCTGGCGCGGATGATTATTTGGTAAAACCATTCAGTGTCGGTGAATTGTTAGCGCGCATCCGTGTGGCGATGCGGCATCGCGGCGCGCATCTGCGTCCGGCGATTACACGTTACGAATATGCTGATGTGTACGTCGATCTGGTCAGTCATAAGGTGAGTAAAAAAGGCAAGGCTGTTCATCTCACACCGACGGAATTTCATTTGCTTGCACGCTTGGTACGCAGTGCCGGACAAGTGGTCAGCCATCGGCATTTATTAGTGGATGTGTGGGGGCAGGAATACTCGGACCACACCCATTACTTGCGTTTGTATATGGGGCAATTGCGCGCAAAGCTGGAGCGAAATCCCGCGCGCCCTGAATTTTTGCTGACCGAACCCGGAATCGGTTATCGCGTGTTGGATAACACCTGCGCAGAGTGATTCACTGCATACTTATGCGATCCTGATGTCGGGTTGCACATACTGCGTGTGTTTTCATTGCACAGGTAGTTGTTATGACAGTTCCATCAAATTCCACTTCACCAGATTTCCCTTCACCAGATTTAACTTCATCAGATTCTGCACCATCAGGCGCTGCTTCATCCATCGTAAAAACCGACGCAGCGCATGTCGCGGAAAAAAGTCATCCGCAAAAACACTCTCCTGCCAAGCTCTCTCCGGCGAAGCAAAGTCTTGCGGCACTGACGCTCGCTGCAATCGGTGTTGTGTATGGTGATATCGGCACGAGTCCGCTTTACACGGTGAAGGAAATTTTTTCACCGGCAACCGGTATTCCTTTAGATGCAACGCATATTGTCGGTGCTGTTTCCACCATTTTTTGGGCGTTGATGTTGGTGGTAACGCTCAAGTATGTGTTGTTAATTTTACGTGCTGATAATCGTGGTGAAGGTGGTTCACTCGCGTTGACCGCACTCGCTGCACAAACAGCGCAAAAACATTCTTCATTACGTCGCTGGATTCTGTTGATCGGTTTATTTGGCGCAACGCTGTTTTATGGCGATAGCATTATTACACCGGCGATTTCTGTGCTGGGTGCAATGGAGGGATTAGAGGTCGCAACGCCAGCGCTTAAACCATTAGTGGTGCCGATAACCTTGGCCATTTTAGTCAGTTTGTTTTTGGTGCAGCGTTTTGGAACCGGTGCAATGGGAAAAGTGTTTGGGCCGATTGTCACTGTGTGGTTTTCAATGTTGGCGATATCCGGTGTTGCGCACATTATTGCGCAACCGGCAATTCTCGCTGCATTAAATCCATTGGAGGCTTGGCAATTTATGAGTGGCCGCGGCTGGTTGGTTTTTGCAGCTGTGGGTGCGATTGTGCTGGCGTTGACGGGTGCAGAAGCGCTTTATGCCGATATGGGGCATTTTGGCCGCAAGCCTATCCAACTGGCGTGGACATTTTTGGTATTTCCATCACTCGCACTTAATTACATGGGGCAGGGCGCGTTACTGCTGGCAGATCCCTCGGCTATTGCCAATCCATTTTATAAATTGTTTCCACAAACGTTAATTTGGCCTGCGTTGATCATTGCAACACTCGCAGCCATTATTGCATCGCAAGCCGTTATTTCCGGTGCTTATTCTATGACGCGCCAAGCTATCCAGTTGGGCTTTTTACCGCGCATGGCCGTGCAGCACACCTCTGCACGCGAGGCCGGGCAAATTTATATGCCTGCGGTGAATTGGATGTTGTTGGCCGGTGTGATCGCCGTCGTTTTATTTTTTGGTAGTTCTTCTGGTCTTGCCGGTGCTTACGGTATTGCCGTCACCGTCACCATGGCGACCACCACGCTGCTAACGTTTTTTGTCGTGCGTGGCCGCTGGAAATTACCCTTGCCTATTGCGTTGGGCGCAACGGTATTTTTTCTGGCGGTGGATATTTTCCTGATCGCAGGTTGTGCGCTGAAATTTTTTGATGGAGGTTGGTTTTCGTTATTGGTTGCCGCCTTGTTATTTTTAGTGATGAGCACCTGGCAGCGTGGCCGCGTTATTGTGATGCAATCCATCCACAGCGATGGCGTGGAATTGAAACCGTTTTTGCAAACGCTACGTCCTGCTGAGATCCAGCGCGCGGCGCGCACCGCCATTTACATGGTGGCTGATCCAACCACAGTTCCCCAAGCCTTGCTCCATAATTTAAAACACAATCAGGTATTGCATGAGCGCAACTTGATCCTCACCGTACACTTTCATGACGCTCCCTGGGTGAATGAGTCCGAGCGTGTACAGATTGAAGCATTGGGCAATAGTTTTTGGCGAGTGACACTGAATTTTGGTTTTATGGATGCACCCGATGTGCCACGCGCGCTGACATTATGTGAACAATACGGCTTGCCGATCCCGCAGTTCCAGACCAGTTATTTTTTAAGCCGAGAATCGATTGTTTCCACACCGGGTGGTGGAATGGCACCCTGGCGCGAGCGATTATTCTCTGCGATGACACGTAATGCAGGGGGTGTGGTGGAGTTCTTCCGCTTGCCCGACAACGCGGTGATCGAATTGGGTACAAGAGTGCAAATTTAACCTTTGAACACAGGGGCGACATTCATCGCCCCTGTGTTCTTTGTCATGAGGTGTTGAATTTTTTTCAAATTAAAACGTCCGTTGTAACAATCACTGCTTATAAATCCCTTTTACTACCCAGTATTTATGCGGGTGTCTCCTTGTATAATTTTTTACTATCGATTCCAGTGTAAATATAAATTTAACTAATTAATGAGTTTTGGACTAAGGTTGTCTTGTCTGCGCGATATGCGCTTCGCTATTTCAACTACAGGTTAACTTTCCACATTCAGGTTAACTATCACACGCACAGGAGAAACACATGGATAAGACATCATCTGCTGGTAAATGCCCCGTTATGCACGGCAGCAATACTGCATCGAGTAACTCCAATACGGCCTGGTGGCCGAATGCCTTGAATCTGGACATCCTTCATCAACACGACCGCAAAACCAACCCGCTCGGCGATGATTTCAACTACGCCGAGGCGTTTAAATCCCTCGATCTGGAAGCCGTTAAAAGCGACCTTAAAGCCCTGATGACTGACAGCCAGGATTGGTGGCCCGCCGACTGGGGTCATTACGGTGGCCTGTTTATTCGTATGGCTTGGCACTCTGCCGGTAGCTACCGTATTGCCGATGGCCGCGGCGGCGCAGGTACCGGTAACCAACGTTTTGCGCCACTGAATAGTTGGCCGGACAACGGCAACCTGGACAAAGCCCGCCGCCTGTTGTGGCCGATCAAAAAGAAATACGGCAACAAACTTTCATGGGCGGATTTAATGATCCTCGCGGGCAATATGGCCTACGAATCCATGGGTTTGAAAACCTTTGGTTTTGCTGGTGGTCGCGAAGATATTTGGCATCCTGAAAAAGATATTTACTGGGGCTCAGAGAAAGAGTGGCTAGCAAAAAGCGGTGGTGAAGGCACCCGCTACTCTGGGCAACGTGATTTAGAGAACCCACTTGCGGCGGTGATGATGGGTTTGATTTATGTGAATCCGGAAGGTGTAGATGGCAATCCCGATCCACAAAAAACCGCGAACGATATTCGCATCACCTTCGCACGCATGGCGATGAACGATGAAGAAACCGTCGCCCTCACCGCCGGTGGCCACACCGTGGGTAAAGCGCACGGCAACGGCAGCGCGGCGAACCTGGGGCCAGAGCCGGAAGCGGCCGATGTGGAAGAGCAGGGCTTGGGTTGGAACAATCACAAAACCCGCGGTATTGGCCGTGATACCGTCACCAGTGGTATTGAAGGTGCATGGACTACAAATCCTACTCAATGGGATAACGGTTATTTCGACATGTTGTTAAACCACGAGTGGGAGCTGACCAAAAGCCCCGCCGGTGCATGGCAGTGGAAACCGGTAAACATCAAAGAGGAAGACAAACCGGTCGATGTGGAAGATCCATCAATTCGCTGTATGCCCTTGATGACCGATGCCGATATGGCGATGAAAGTAGACCCTGAATATCGCAAAATTTCCGAGCGTTTCCACAAAGACCCTGCGTATTTCTCGGAAGTGTTTGCGCGCGCCTGGTTTAAATTAACCCATCGCGATTTGGGGCCAAAGGCACGTTATTTGGGTGCCGATGTGCCGGCTGAAGATTTGATTTGGCAAGACCCGGTTCCTGCGGTGGATTACACCCTGAGCGATGCAGAAATTGCCGATTTGAAAGCCAAAATTCTTGCCAGTGGTTTGAGTGTGTCTGACTTGGTGGCAACGGCGTGGGACAGTGCCCGCACGTTCCGCGGTTCGGATTTCCGCGGTGGTGCCAACGGTGCACGTATTCGCCTTGCGCCACAAAAAGATTGGGAAGGAAATGAGCCTGCGCGCTTGCAAAAAGTGCTGGGGGTGTTGGCAGGAATTCAATCGGGCTTGAGCAAAAAAGTCAGCATTGCCGATTTAATTGTGCTGGGTGGAACAGCAGCGGTTGAAAAAGCGGCTAAAGATGCCGGTGTGAATATTACGGTGCCTTTTGCTGCAGGCCGTGGCGACGCGACTGATGCGCAGACCGATGCAGAATCTTTTGCGCCGCTTGAGCCTGTGCATGATGGTTTCCGCAACTGGACCAAAAAAGATTATGTGGTACAACCGGAAGAAATGCTGCTCGACCGCGCGCAACTAATGGGTTTAACCGCGCCGGAAATGACCGTATTAATCGGCGGCATGCGTGTACTGGGCACCAATCATGGCGGCAGTAAACACGGTGTGTTTACCGATAAAGTGGGCGTATTAAGCAATGACTTTTTCGTCAACCTGACCGACATGAGTTACCAGTGGAAACCTACCGGTAAAAACTCCTACAACATTGTTGAACGCAACACCGGCAATGTGAAATGGACGGCTACACGGGTAGATCTGGTGTTTGGTTCCAACTCGATTTTACGCTCTTATGCGGAAGTCTATGCACAAGACGATAACCGCGAGAAGTTCGTAAAAGACTTCGTAAATGCCTGGGTAAAAGTGATGAACGCAGACCGTTTTGATCTGAAATAATCACCGGTGTAGTCAATAAAAAAACGGGCGATGATTATTCATCGCCCGTTTTTTTAGTGTGTGCTTTCTGGATGTAAAAATTTTACGTGGAGCGCACTACTGTTGCTGACGCAATTTTTCCGGATTAGGGTTGTCCGCCATACTCATTTGCTCCACTGCCAAACGCTCGCGTTCATGGGCGTTTTCGGTAATGGCTTCTTGTAGTGGGTGATCAATTTTTAATACTGCTTTTTGTAAAATCAACGTGTTCGGGTAGGTAATTAAATTGCCGTCTTCCCGCTTTAGAATCACATGGAACATACTGATTTCTACAATGTCACCGCGCATGTCGTCATCTTTGTCCAACACTTTTATCCGGTCACCGACTTTATAAGGAAAACCGAAGAAAATAATCATACTGGCAGTAACGTTACTTAGAATCGACCATTGTGCGAACAGTGCAATTCCCACAACTGCAAAAATAGAGGATAGAAACACAGAGATTTCACTGTACCCCAAACCTAAAATCAGGCACATCACCACAATGCAGCAAAACACCATACCGATATTCATCAGGCGGGTAATGTAAAGCACGCGCAAATCGCCTAATGCGCGGCGCACGCTGATGTCATGAATGATTTTATTGAGCAATTTGGCAGCAAAATAAAATCCCGCCAGGCAGAAAAAAACAATTAATAACTTTGAAAAAATACTATGGCTGATAATTTCTTCAATACGGGGAAAACTATCCACAAAACTATTCACTTTGACACCTTTATTGATGATTCTGACAGTGACTGCCATACTCCAGCAATCACCTGAATAAGTGCACCATTATACCGCGTGCTTAACTGAACGAGTGCTTTATGAATCCATTACCGATGATTTCATCACCTGCCAATGGCTTATTGTGTGTTGCCCACCGCGGAGGTCCGGAGGTAGGCGGGATTTCATTACCGGAAAACAGTCTGGCGGCGATTGCGCGCGCCCTGACGCTGGGTGTTTATGCGGTCGAGATCGATGTATTTCAAGTTGAAGGCGAGTTGTTTGTCACCCATGACCACCATCTGGGGCGGGTCGTTTCAGGGCAAGGAATTATTACCGAGTTACCACTGTCATATTTGCGTGCGCAACGTTTGGAGAATGGTGAGCCAATGCCAACCCTGTGGCAAGTGCTTGAGCTGATAGGCGATAAATGCGTATTGAATATTGAGATAAAAGGCGCTGATAGTGTATCTGCAGTAGCAAAGGTGTTGCGCGATTATATTTCCAGCTATCAAGGCACTTATGAGCAATACATCATTTCCAGCTTTGATCATGCGCAATTGTATCAATCGCTGCAGCAGCTACCGGAAGTAAAGCGCGGTGTTCTGATTGAGAAGAAAGCCTCATTGACATCGGCGGCATGTTGCGAGCCACTGAAAGCCTATTCATTTAATACACATCACAGTTTTATTACACCTGAATTAGTTCAGGATGCGAACAAGCGTGGATTGAAAAATTGGGTATACACAGTGAATCGCGAAAAAGAGTGGGAAAAAATGCAAACGATTGGCGTTGATGCAGTATTCACCGACAAGCCGGATCAACTCATTGCGTTTAACCAACAAAGACATAATCAATAATAATCTGAATTTAATTGGCCAAGAGAAATTCCACTATGCGCGCATCCACTTTTTTTGTCGTCTTTTCTGTGTTGTCTTTAATGCTATTGGCAGGCTGCAACAATACATCGACATCGATTAATTCGGAATTATCTGCCACTGCACAAGCCTCTGCGACAGCAACTGGCCAATCTGCTGCCCAAAATGCCATTCCGGTGACGCTGGAAAATAATGATGGGCACTACCAAATTTATCGCGGCGGAAAACCCTATTTTATTTTAGGTGCAGGCGGAACCAGCCAGCCGGAATTGTTGGCGGCCAGTGGCGGCAATTCCATGCGCACCTGGAGCACAGATAACGCCCAAGAGATTCTCGACCGCGCCCATGCCGCGGGTTTGAGTGTGATGTTGGGCTTGCGGATCGGTCACGAGCGTCACGGGTTTGATTACAACGATGAAGCCGCCGTTGCCGCGCAAAAAGAATATGTATTGAACGAAGTGAAAAAATACAAAGATCACCCCGCTGTACTTGCATGGGGAATCGGCAATGAAGTGGATTTATTTTATACCAATACCAAAGTCTGGTACGCGATTGAAGATATCGCGCGCAACATCCAGCAAATCGATCCGAATCATTTGGTCACTACCGTCACTGCGGGTATCGATGCTGAAAAAGCACGCTTGATTATGGAGCGCGTCCCGAGTATCGATTATTTGAGTGTGAATATTTACGGCGGCCTGGAAACCTTGCCAGCAACATTACGCGAAGTGGGTTGGAAAGGTGCCTATGTTGTGACTGAATGGGGACCCACTGGCCATTGGCAAATTGCCAAAACAAAATGGAATGTACCCATCGAACAAACCAGCACTGAAAAAGCCGCGTCTTATCGCGAGCGCTACAACGCCGGTGTGTTAGGTGCCCCTGGAAAGGCATTGGGTTCCTATGCATTTTTATGGGGACAAAAACAGGAAACTACGCCGACATGGTACGGTTTGTTTTTGGAATCCGGTGAGGCAACTGAAGTGGTCGATTCAATGCAATATCTGTGGACGGGTAAATGGCCAGAGCATCGCGCGCCTTCTATCCGCAGTTTTACGATCGACGGAAAAAAAGCGCTCGACAGTATTTATTTGAAATCCGGTAAAACCTATAAAGTGGTGTTGGATGCATTCCATCCTAACAATGAAGCGTTTCACATCCGCTGGGAAGTATTGCCCGAAAGTACCGACATTCGCGCCGGCGGTGATCCGGAAAAACGCCCTGTTGCAGTTCCCGGTTTGATCGCGAGCGATAATGGAAAGGGTGTAATGGAATTTGTGGCTCCCGCAAAAACCGGCGCTTACCGGTTATTTGGTTATGTCACCAATGATTACAAACGCGCAGCGGTCGCCAACGTGCCTTTTTATGTGCATTAACCGTAATTATTAATGCACATGATGGCGCAAGACAACCGCAATACATTTTATTGCGGTTGTTTTACTGCAATCACTTTTAATCGGCGGAATTTTCCTTGCGGGATTGGCCATTCAATGGCACCGCCGAGTGATAATCCAATCAGTGCACTACCCACAGGTGACAGTATCGATATTTTCAGTTGGTTAATATCGGCCTCTTGTGGATAAACCAATTGCACAGTTTTTTCCTCTTTTGAATCTATATCGGAAAATGTGACGAGTGAATTCATTGTCACTGTATTTTTGGGTAAATCAGTAGTATCAACCACTTTGGCGCGGCTGATTTCCTCATCCAGCGCATCCGCTGCGCTGGTGTCTGTTTTTTCAATAAGCTGCATTAAATGCGTGTAATCAACGGTTGAAATAATCAATTCGCTAGTGCTTTTGCCGCTCATAAATTTCTCCAATAGATAAATATTGGCCTGCAATAGCGGCCAATCTGATAATAAAAAAATTGAAAATGAAACAGGTGGTTTAAGGGCGATTAAGTGGTAAAAAACTTAATCGCCAAATACGACGAAGGCGCAAAAAGTCTTTGGCTTTTGCGTGCAAAAAGAAGTGGTCGTGTGAAGTGCGTGTTTGCTGTTCATGGATAAACCATAACAAGGCTTTGCCGCTTTGGCAATACATCATCCGTTCTCTCATTTACTGTAGCAAAGCCCATAAATATGATTTAATAATTGCACAGTTGTTTAACTCATTCTCACAGGGATCAACATGAAAAGAATTGCAATGTTATTGTTAAGTATTGTCAGTTTTTATGTGGCTGCAGAACCCGTGCAGCTAATACCTGCGGATAATCCGCACTACCTTTATACCGGGCGCATTGATTTTGCTAATAAAAAAGCCCCCGGTATTTCATGGCCTGGAACCAGCATTAAAGCTAATTTCACCGGTACATCATTGGCAATTACGCTGGACGACCAATCAGGTAAAAATTATTTCAATGTGTTTATTGATGGTGAAACCCAACACCCTTATGTGCTGGAAGCAAAAAAAGGCGAGCAGACTTATGTAATTAGCACGGCATTAAAGCCGGGCAATCACAGTGTAGAAATTTATAAGCGTACAGAAGGTGAGGAAGGCGCAACCATATTCAAAGGGCTGATGCTGGATACCAATGCAACACTTTTGACACCGCCTGCACGCCCCACACGCCGTATAGAAATTTATGGTGATTCCATTACCTCTGGTGCTGGCAACGAAGGCGCTGACAATGGTGTAGATCATCTGCTGAGTGAGAAAAATAATTATTGGGCTTATGGTGCAATTACCGCGCGTAATTTAAATGCCGAGCTGCATACTATTTCGCAAAGTGGCATTGGCATTATGATCAGCTGGTTTCCGTTTATTATGCCGCAGTTTTATGACCAGCTCAGCGCAGTGGGTGATAACGATTCGAAATGGGATTTCACGCAATGGACGCCAGATGTCGTGGTCATCAATTTATTGCAAAACGACAGCTGGTTGATCGATCGTGAAAAACGTTTGCAGCCAGTGCCAAGCGATGCCCAGCGTGTGCAAGCCTATATCGATCTTGTCCGCACGATTCGCGCAAAATATCCCAATGTTCCCATCATCTGTGCGCTCGGTAGTATGGATGCAACCGCGACATCCAAATGGCCGGATTACATTACCACCGCAGTGGCGCGCATGAAAAAAGAAAACAATGACCAAAAACTGGATACCATTTTCTTTGAGTTCACCGGTTACGGTGGGCACCCCCGTATCGCGCAAAACAAGGCGAATGCCGAAAAGTTAACAGCATTTATCAAACAGAAAATGAATTGGTAAATCACTGATTGATTTAAAACGTCATTTCCGCTCGCTGCAATCCATAGGTTTTAAGGCTGACAAATAGACTCCCGCGAGCGGGAGTGACGGCGAATACACATAACCAATTTCAGAAATTGATGTGTTCATTTTTTCTTTTTTGCGTAAATGTGTGCTTCCCCATTCGGGCGCGATTTAAAGCGCCGGTGCACCCACAAATATTGATCCGGCTGCTTGCGGATAATCTGCTCGATAAGCTGGTTAATCCGCGTGACATCGGCAAGGTCGTCGCCGCTGGGGAAGTTATCCAACGCAGGGCTAAGCTCGATCCGATAGTGACCATCGGCGTTGCGATAGTGTGAAAACAGAATAACCTGCGCATCACCTAATTTCGCAAAGCGTGCAGTTCCCGGAACGGTTGCGGCGGCAATGCCAAAGAAGGGCGCAAAAATACTGTGTTTGATTCCGTAATCCTGATCTGGTGCGTACCATACAACATGCCCGGCTTGCAGGTTGCGCACAAGTTTGCGTGTTTCTACCGTAATAATAGATTCGCCATTAAAACCTTCTCGCGCTTTTACCAACATATACGCTAACAGTGGATTTGGGTCTTGCCGGTAAAGGATGTCGAATTTGCAATGCTGCGCAAGCATGCGCCCGCATATATCCATGGTGGTCATATGGCATCCCACCAGCAATACGCCTTTGCCTTGTTGTTGTGCTGCGCGAATATGTTCCAATCCAATAATATGATGGTGTTGTGCAAGGGATTTAGTGCGCCCCCAGAGTGCGACAGCGCTTTCAAAAAAACTGATGCCACAGGATTCAATAACCGCGCGCACCAGCGCCTGCCGTTCATTGTCGGTCAGTTCAGGAAAACATAGGCGCAGGTTGGTGTCGGCAATGCGTTTGCGGCTGGGGACGATATGAAATAACAATTGCCCCAGTTTTTTGCCCAGCGCAATATTCATGCGTATGGGGAGCTGTGCGATTGCCATTAGGCACCCGAGCATTAGCCAGGTTGGCCAATAACGTGGGCCTAAAAATGACCAGCGAAATACTGGAGGAAGATGTTTTGCGTGAGGAGTTTTTTTCATTGCTATTGTAAGCCTGCGATGGAGATCGCAAGCCTACAACAACCGGAGCACTCTAGTCAGTATTTTCCAGGCAATACACTATCGTTTCAAATCCAGCAAACGGAAGTAAGCGCTTTTGGGGGATTGGTTGCGGTCAAACAGCAACGGATAATTGGTGCGGCCTCTGATGGGGAAATTATTCAGCCAGCTTGCATCATCACTTACACCCCAGAAAGTCACGCGGTCAACTTTATCGCGATGCTTGATCAGAATCTTAAATAAATTTTCATAGGCTTTTGCAAGTTGCTCATCAATTTCTTTCGGTAAACCTTGGATGTAAGGATCGCGCTCGGGTTTGTATTCAAAACGGGTAGAAATTTCTGCAACCGGCAAATTCCACACAGAAGGTAATACATCAATATCCAACTCGGTGAGGTGAATGCGTAAACCCAGTGCAGAATAGGCAAGGATACTGTCTTCAAAATTTTTCATGTCGGATGCAATACCCACATGCGCCTGCATTCCCAAACCATGAACAGGCACACCGCGTTTTTGTAAGCGTTTTAGCATCCCAATCGTGGCATCGCGTTTGCCTTGTTGCTCATTGTTGTAATCGTTGTACATCAAATGTGCTTTAGGGTCGGTTTCATGAGCCAGATTGAATGCGTTCACTAAAAAGTCATCGCCCATGATGTTATACCAGTGGCTGGTACGCATTTTATTGTCATCGCCCACTGCTTCATTTATGACATCCCAGGCAGCGATTTTACCTTTGTAGCGATCAACCAGAGTGGTGATATGCTCTTGCTGTTTTTTCGCTAACGCCTCTTTTGAGATGTAAGAGCCATCTTTGTTTTTAAATACACTTTCGGGAATCTGACTGTGCCAGCCCAATGTGTGGCCGACGATGTGCATTTTGTGCTGCACGCCGAAGTTGACAAATGCATCGCTGTCTTGCCATTTCCAGCTGTCATCTTCATTGCGCACTTCTTCCCATTTCTGACAGTTTTCAGCGGTGATGGAATTAAATTCTTTGGTGATCAGCGCAATGAGTTTTGGGTCCTGCTTGGCGACAATACCTGCATTCAACGCGGCACCAATCAAAAAATCCTCTTTATAAGCTTCTTTTAATCCGGTTGCTTCAGCGGCTTTTTGTGCAGCTTGTAATTTTGCGCTAGCGATCATTGCCGCCGTAACGCCGCTCATAGCGAGTAGGCCTCTGCGCGATATAGAAATGGTCATGGTGATTGTTCCTCTCGTTATAGTCTCTGGTGTGCAGCGATAGTGTTGTTGTGTTATTCAATAGCGGAAACTGAATTCATTGCCTGCACCACATCATCAGGAATAGCTTGTGGATCAAACCACAGCTCCGGTCTGTCAGTTGGCGTTTCTTTGGAAAGCAAAGGGTTATCCAGTTTGAATAATGTGCGGTTTTGCATGTTGGCTTTTTGCATAACATCTTGAATGGCTTTATCGCCATAAAACACTTTGTCGAATTCGCCGTTAGCAATGGCGCGTTCAAAACCAACTTCCAAATCTTTAGCGAGTGTTTGGTTATCCGGTGCAACAAATAAATAAAAAGGCATGCGGTAATACAGCAGTAACTTTTTTTCTACCGCTAACTCCAGTTCAGGGCGCGATTCCAACTCACCAAAAGGTTCATGTACGCCACGGGGAAAACCATCAAAACGGCCGCCTTCCACCATATGAAACAAACTGGGGTATTTATTGGTTTTAATCACGGTAAAACCATTAGCTTCCAGAATTCTGCCGTCCGCCCAGGTGCGCCCTTGGCCTACTGTCAGTTTTTTCAAATCAGCCAGTGTCTGTACCTTGTCGAATTTGGCTTGATCATTTTTATTGATAATAAAAATGCGATAGCCCAATAAGCCTTTAAACAAAGGGATGCGGATGGGGCGCAGTTGGGATTCAATGTCGCTATCAGAAGAGGCCCAGCACACATCCAGCAATCCTTTACTGCGAACTTCTTCGTTGGTGCGGGTTTGCGTATAGTTTTCGCTGCTGACTTCAACCCGGTAGTCGGGATTGTCGCTATGGGCAATGGCCAGTTTGAGCATTTTGATCGCGTAAGCGGCATTAGGGTCGCTGTAATCGTTTACCCGAATTACGTTGTTTGCCGCTGCAAGCTGCATAGGAAGCAAGCTGATAACAGATAAGATTATGATTTTTATCATTTTTCTACCAAGGCTGTGGTGAGCGATATGCTCTTTACATTTATTGAATTGTATTCTTGTATGCCAGTGTTATATTTGAAGTGACTATAAGTTAGTGTGACTATAAGACTGTGTCAATCAAAAAAGTAACCTTCCTGATATAAGTGCTTAAAAAGTGCTAGAAGTGCTAAAAGTGCAGAGGGGCGAGCGAGTAGTGTTTTGAAAAATTCGAATTAAAAATTCGTTAAAAATTAAAAACGTTATAAAAAAGCAAAAAATTTTTAAAGAAATGCAGAACAAAAAAAGAAAAACTACAGTGGAGAATTGTGTGACCAGAAATTTTTTCCCCCGATTATTATTGTTGTGTGTATGCCTGACGAGCTCTATTGCGTCGTTGAGTCACGCTGAAGATGGTTATGACATGTGGTTGCGCTACCAGCCGATTGCCGATGAGCAGCTGCGCAAAACCTACGCACAACAGATTACACAGATAGTGGTAGAGGGTAGCTCGCCGACGCTTCGGGTTGCTGCTACAGAGTTGGAGCGTGGGTTAGGTGGATTATTTAATAAGCCAGTGAGTGCTAAGCAGGGTGCAGTGAAATCCTTAGCTAAATCCACGCTGGTAATAGGTACTCCTAAAAACTCCCCGCTCATTGCATCGCTACAGTTAACCGAGCGACTTTCTGTGTTGGGTAATGAAGGTTATTTACTGGAAAAAACACGCATCAATAAACGCGATGTGTTTATTATCGCCGCCAATTCCGATGTGGGTGTACTTTATGGCAGCTTTCATTTTTTGCGTTTGATTCAAACACAGCAATCGTTAGAAAAATTATCCATTACCAGTGCGCCCAAGTTGCAACACCGTGTGGTAAACCATTGGGATAATTTAAACCGCGTGATAGAGCGTGGTTATGCCGGTCTATCATTATGGGATTGGGGCACCTTGCCGGATTACAAAGCGCAACGTTATACCGATTATGCGCGCATTAATGCATCGCTCGGTATTAATGGCACAGTGATCAATAATGTAAATGCTGACCCACGCGTGTTGAGCGACCAATTCCTGCAAAAAATTGCGGCATTAGCCGATGTATTTCGCCCTTATGGCATCAAGCTATATTTATCGATTAACTACAATTCGCCGCGTGCATTTGGCGATTTGGATACCGCTGACCCGCTTGATCCACGCGTTGCGCAATGGTGGCAAGAGCGCACGAAAAAAGTTTATGAATATATTCCGGATTTTGGTGGCTATTTGGTCAAAGCCAACTCGGAAGGGCAGCCTGGCCCACAAGACTACAAACGCAACCATGCCGATGGTGCCAATATGCTGGCCGCTGCATTAAAGCCTTACGGCGGCGTTGTATTTTGGCGAGCATTTGTGTACAGCCCGGACATAGAAGACCGCTTTCGCGGCGCTTACGATGAATTCAAATCGCTCGATGGAAAATTTGCAGAGAACGTGATCTTGCAAGTTAAAAATGGTCCCATCGATTTCCAGCCGCGCGAACCCTATTCGCCGTTGTTTTCTGCCATGCAAAAAACCAACATGATGATGGAATTCCAAGTCACGCAAGAATATTTTGGTTTTGCCACTCACCTTGCGTATCAGGGAACCTTGTTTGAAGAATCATTAAAGACCGATACTTTTGTAAAAGGTGAAGGCTCAACTATTGGCAATATTTTGGAAGGAAAAGTATTTTCCACCAAGCACACAGGAATGGCCGCAGTGATTAACCCGGGCACTGACCGCAATTGGACAGGGCATCCTTTTGTGCAATCCAGTTGGTATGCATTCGGGCGTATGGCGTGGGACCATACAATTTCCGCTGAAACCGCAGCCGAAGAATGGTTGCGCATGACGTTTTCCAATAATGAAAAATTTATCGAATCCACCAAAAAAATCATGCTGCTTTCGCGCGAAGCGGGTGTGAATTATCGCTCGCCATTAGGTTTGACCCATTTATATTCACAAGGCGATCACTATGGTCCCGCTCCCTGGTTATCCAATCAGGAACGTCCGGATTGGACTGCGGTTTATTATCATCGCGCCAGCAAAGACGGCATCGGCTTTGACCGCACGCAATCAGGCTCCAATGCAATCGCGCAGTATCCTGAAACACTTACCAAACAATACGGCGATGTAAAAACCGTACCGGAAGAATTAATGCTGTGGTTCCATCGCGTCAGTTGGGATCATAAAATGCAATCCGGCCGCAGCTTGTGGGACGAGTTAGTTCACAAATATTACGAAGGAGTAGAGCAGGTGCGCACCATGCAGCGCGAGTGGGAACAACAGCGCGACTACATCGATGCTGAACGCTTCGCGCAAGTTAAAGCGCTGTTACAAATTCAAGAGCGCGATGCCGTTATTTGGGGGGACTCCTGTGTCCTGTATTTCCAAACCTTCTCAGGCAAACCCATACCCGCAGGCTACGAACAACCCAAGCATGATCTGGAACACTACAAAACGCTCGCCCGCACCCGCTACGTACCAGAACCCTGGCACCCCGCAAGCTCAAGCCGTGTATTGAAGTAGCCCATTATTCACAACTAAATATTTCCTCTCTCAGAAAAGATAAAGGCGGCCACATTAGCCGCCTTTATCGTTTTTTGTCTCACCACCAACGCAGATTTCCCACCTTTAATCCTACTAAAAAATTGGAAAACCCACCGCAAGGCCTGTAATGGCGCGTAATCCAGGGCTGTGTTATAAAACACTATTCAAAAGCTTGGATGGAAAAGCTCCAGCGTAAAATGTGGAAGTTTTTCGCTCTAAAATATAGTTAACCCTCATTAGGGATATAGCATGTTCACAAAATTACCTCCTAATGTTTCAGTGCCTATGTTTTTCATCTTAATGACATTTGTATTGTTATACAGATTTCTCTTTGGGAGCGTAGTTGGAATACTTTTGTGCTGCATTGCACTATACAAGTTAAGTGGGTTCCTGTTCGGAGTCGATCCACTTAATTTCGATGAGCTGATGATGTGGCTGGTTACGCAAGGGGAAACTACAAAAGCGGCTGTTCTGAGCTCTGTAATAACTGTGATAGGTTTTTTAATCGCGTACGCAACAGCAACATCAAACTGGAAAGCCCAGTTGTTAGCTAATATGAAAATTCAAGCCGCAGGTGAAATTGAGGTTTTCTTCGCTGAATGTTCAAGATTGTCTACTGACTGCAGTTTGTACGCGGAAGCTTTGGTAGAAGCCGTGGATAAGATTCAGAAGGATTGTGCTCTTGATGATGCGGTATTTTTGGCACATTACAACAGAGAGCAGAGTCAAATATTCATACAAAAAAGGCAGCGCCTTGTTTCAATGGGTATCGATGTGCATCGAATTCACGGGAAGTATGGCGCGTTGCTGCTGTCATCGCCTGGATTGAAAGCAGAGCTTGATTCTGCAACAAAAGCATTAACTAATATCATTGATAAAGTTTGGATAAATGTCCCATTCCATGTGCAGGGTGACCAAAATGTCATTCAGACATTTGTAAATCAGGTGAGTGTAGTAGATTGCATTTCTTTGAAGAATGCTGTTGAGAAAAATTCTAGTGAGCTCAGTTTTGCATCTGGCGGCTTGCGCGGAAATTTAATGTCAACTGTCGTAGGATTCAATTTTTGGACTATTTTTAATTTGTATAAAGAGAGAAGTGATTTTAGTAACACAATAAAGGAAAGATTCATTAGGCGGCAAAAAAATGATTTATGAGGCAATAGATACGCGGCAGCTAAATTGTGCAATATTTTGTGGTTTTGTTGCGTAAAAGTATTACAGAAAGCTGATACCAAAATTCTTCTGTTTCCATGATTTTAGAGCAAGGTAGCAAAGTGAAAAAATTAATTTTCATTATTTTAGCTGCATTTTTATTGAGTTGCGCAACAGCTCAAAAAGGGAATTATTGTGCCTTGGTGTCCGATGGTGACGGATGGACTGAAATTTCCAAACCGCAAGGTATAGAGCAGAGTACCACTTGGTATAGCGGGCGTTTTATATTGTGGTATAAAAATCCTTCGGGACATGTATTGGCTTGCGAGCGGGAATATAAAGACCCTGTTTGTTTTACTGCAGGGACTATATATATTCAAAAGAATGGAAAATGGGAAAAAACGGATGGTGATGAAATTATAGTGTGTACGGGGAGTGTAAAACTATAACAAAGCGCACTAATGCCGCGTAACCGTTCAGTGGAGATTGCGTAAGGATGGCACCCTGTTAGTTTAAAATCTTTTGGTGCGTGATAAGTTTAATGTTAATAGGTTATTCATATGGATATAGAAATCGAAGTAAACGGTACAATTGAAGAGCAGGAAGTAATTGAATTGTATCGCTTGAACAACTGGTCATCTGCTGAAAAACCTGATCAGCTTTTACCTGCGTTGAGAAATTCCCACACTTTGGTCACTGCCAGAGCTTCAGGTTTATTGGTTGGTATTGCCAACGCTATTTCTGATGGTCATTTGGTTGTCTATTATCCGCATTTGCTTGTTCACCCCGATTTTCACCGGAAAGGAATAGGTAGAAAACTGGTTGAGGCAATGAATGCTATTTACGGAAATTTTCACCAGCAAATGCTAACAGCCGACGGCGAGGCCATTGAATTTTATAAAGCTGTCGGATTTGTTCGTGCTGGCAAAACAGAACCTATGTGGATTTATGCAGGAACAGAACATTAGTACGAACAAGCGACTGTGGTAAGAGTCAATACCTAAAACGTTGATCAGTTCTTATCAGCGCAGGTACCATCTCCACAATCAAAAAATTAAAGCGATTGCTGAGTCAAAAAAATAACAAGTGGTCAAATATCCAAGTCATTTTTATCCGATTTTACCCATATAAAAATTATCAAGCTTTACAAGAATTATCATTTCTGCGTGGCTATTTCAATTGTCTTATTTTAAGATGATGCTGGCTTTATTCGTGCGCAGTGCGATAAAGCCAATAATAAAAAATTGACCTCGAAGATGCATCCCTTAAAAGATTCTTACAAAAAAACGGCGAAATCATGATTGGGTTAATGCAGCTTTTTATCAGTATTGCATTAACTTCATCTTAATTATTAAACCTGACTTTAGGGAAATACCATGAAGGCAATTAGCTATATTTTTCTGTGCTTAATGTTGTTGTCTGTACCATCGTTTGCGCAAACAGTTGAATCGAGAGTTATTGAAAAGGGCGGTGCCGGGCAGCATAGCGCCATTATGCTTAAAGACGCTTCATTACCTACACATACTATTTTCAGACCAAGTAATATCGATAAATTTACCGGTAAAAAAAGCTTGCCGTTGATCGTGTGGGGGAATGGTGCTTGTTTTGATTCGCCTTGGGAGCATGTCAATTTTTTAAATGAAATTGCATCACAAGGGTATATGGTGATTGCAACGGGTGTTATCCCGAAAGAAACCGGTGAACAAGTCAAAGAGCGATCAACATCAGCAAAATTGCGTGCTGCAATTGATTGGGCAGTTGCGCAGAACGCTAATAAAGACAGCGGCTATTTCAAGAAAATCGATACTAAAAATATCGCTGTAGCAGGCATGTCATGCGGTGGCTTGCAAGCATTGGAAGTGGCGGATGATCCCAGAATTAAAACCTTGGTAGTGGCGAACAGCGGAATTTTTATTGATGCTGTGCGTGGCAATGCCATGCCGATGATGCCGCAACTGGTAAAAGACGATCTTAAAAAAATCCATACCCCAACACTGTATCTACTCGGTGGCCCTTCCGATATCGCCTATAAAAACGGGATGGATGATGTAGAAAAAATTAACCATGTTCCAGTGTTCGTCGGCAACTTGGATGTTGGGCATGGCGGAACCTATGCACAACCGTTCGGCGGTGATTTTGCCAAAGTGGCAACCGAGTGGTTTAACTGGCAGTTGAAAGGTGACAAAAAAGCCAAGACATTCTTTACCGGTAACCCTCCGGGTATTTCCAATATGCAAGGGTGGAGCTTCGCCAAAAAGAATATGCACTAGGCCGTTTAATTCAGCTCAGTTTACTCAATCTAATCCAGACAATGCACTCTGGGCTCTCTCTGGTTTAAGAGCCCAGTCTCTTTTTTTTGCCATTCATACATCCCATCCGCCGCTCGGCATTTTACGCAACATCGCCGCTCCAGGCAGAGGCAGAATGAGTGTTGAATGAATAGGTGCATGAAGATGCGACAGCACAACAGCACGATAGAGTCCTGCAGTGTAAACCCTTGACCATTTTCAATCTGTCAGGTGGATCGCTGCTGGGTACGCTGGTGTGTATGATCGCTGACATCTCATGTGGATAAAAAACCGGGTGCTATGATGCCGTTTACATTTTTCCCGCACAGTCGTCGATTTTGGGCTTACCACATTCTGTTGACGGTACTTGTGTTTACCTTACTTACTGCTCTGGCTATCGCTTTTCAGCACCCCAGGTTGATCTATGTGAATATCGGTGCTGGATTCATTATCGTTTTACTTTTTACACTGGCTGTCTTGCTGTTTCGGTATTGGTACAACACCAAACAATGGTATTTGCTATCCAGCGGTAAACATCTCGCTGTATGTTTTGGTGCGGCTCTAATTATATCCGCTGTTCTTACAGCGCTTTGGTTTGCCTTATTGGTTTCACTGTTCCTCGATTCATTGATGAACCCGGAGTTATTGCAAGAGCGAGGGCTAACCGAAGCGCGTGTAGTTGCTCATTTTTTTATTAATAACACGGTAGTCAATATGGCGCTTCTGTGTGGATGGATGTTCATTTACACAACAATGAAGTCCGGGCAGCGCGCGGATCGCCATGAGATTGAAAATCTGCATTTGCAAAACACGCTTAAAGAGGCGCAGCTAACCAGCCTCACCAATCAGTTGAATCCACACTTTTTATTTAATGCATTAAATAATATTCGATTTATGATCCACGAAAATCCTGATCATGCAGATCATATGGTCACAACACTGGCGGATTTGTTGCGCTATTCCTTGGTCACCAACCAATGCGAAAAAGTGAGCATCGAGCAGGAGCTCGCGATGGTAAACCATCAATTAGCCATTTGCGCCTTGCAGATGGAGCACCGCCTGGATGCGAGGATCGATGTGCCCGCCGCATTACTGAAGTGCAGTATCCCGCCAATGGTTTTACAAATGCTGGTGGAGAACGCATTAAAGCATGGCATTGATCACCTTGATGATGTATCAACCCTGCATATACAAGGGATACAAAAAAATAATGAAATACGTTTTACGATTAGCAACCCCGTACCTGAGCAAGCTCCTCCCGTTCCCGGCACAGGAACCGGACATAAAAATATAAAGAAGCGGTTGGCCATACTCTATGGCGACAAAGCAGGTTTGCAGGTTGAAAGCCGCGTTGGATTATTTTCCGTTACCTTACATTTTCCAATGGAATATCACTATGAAAGCGCTAGTCATTGAAGATTCCCGGCTGGCCCGTGAAGGTTTGTGCCGGATGCTTGAGCGCTTTCCGGAACTGGACGTTGTGGGTCAAGCAAAAACCGCTGTGCAGGCACGGGAACTGATTGATAAACACCAGCCTGATGTTTTGTTTTTGGATATTCACATGCCCGGCGAAAGCGGGCTGGAATTACTTCAATCACTCACTAGCACGCCAAAAATAATTTTTACTACGGCTTATGCGGAATATGCCATTAATTCGTTTGACTATCCGACCGTGGATTTTCTGCTCAAGCCAATTAGCCATGAACGCCTTGCAAAATCCATTGAAAAGTTGAGCGCAGAGGAAAGCCCTTCAGCCCAACATCTTCCCGAAAGAGTACTTAAAGAAAACAGCAAAATATTTATCAAGGATAATGATGAATGCCATTTGATTTCGCTTTCTGACATTGTTTACATCGAAAGCTGTAAGAACTATGTCTGCGCTTTTTTTAATGGAAAAAAGGCATTTATTCGCAAGAACATGGCTGCTCTGGAGCAGACCTTGCCGAGAGCAATTTTTTTCCGCGCAAGCCGTCAGTTTATTGTGAACTTAAATCGGATCGATCAAATAAAGCCGGGCGTTAGCGAAGGGTATGATCTTGTTATGGAAGACGGCAAGCGGGTGGAAGTCTCCCGGCGCAATGCGGCTGAGCTCAAGGATCGACTGAGTATTTAGTGGTTTTTCTGGTGATGTGTTGAGTGAGGAATGGATAGCAATGATAAAAGTGAATGATGGTCTGAAGGATACGAACTGTGACAAACACACGTCAGGTATCAGGTGGTTCATTTTGTCACTGGTGCTCTTGTCTTCTGTGGTGCTTTCAAATGATGACTCATCTGCAGGTGAAGGCCAAATCACATTATCGTTTGCAAAAAACGAGCTCGATAAATGGGTAGAAGCAAAAACGTTAATCTCCTCAGAAAAACGCAGCTGGAGCGAAGAGAAAGCCTTCTCAGAGCAGCTTTTGGGTGTCTTATCCGAAGAGAAGGCGGGTTTAACTGAAAGCTTGCATGCAATTCAGTCCGCGCTTTCTGGCGGAGACAAGGAGCGCATGGCGTTATTGGCCGACATTGAAAAATTGCAGGCGACGCAGGCGGAGTTTGGTAATGAAATTGATCGTATTACCAAGCAACTTTTATTGATTCGTGAACAACTACCTCAAGTTTTTAAAGAAGATCTTGCGCAAGATTATGAGCAGTTGGCAATGCACTCCGGCGAGGCCAGCCTGACGCAGGGAAAAATTGAGAGCGCGGTTATGCTGGCCATAAAACTACAGAATATCGACAATTCTTTTTTGTCCCGCACGCAAGTTATTGAAGTTGATGTTAGTGGCGAGCGCATGGAAAGAGAAGTTGAGATTCTCTACGTGGGGCTTTGGCGCGCGTATTATGTTGATCCCTACGAACGCTTCTCTGGTGTTGGATTTGCCTCCGGGCAGGGTTGGGTGTGGCAGGAAGACAATGCAATTGTTGGCGATGTAAAACTGGCGCTCAAGATTTTTGCGGGTGAGGTTCCCCCCGCGTTGATTAGATTGCCGGTCGTTGCGAGGGAAGGCTAAATGAACAAACTCATACTCATCATTTTATGTTTATGTTCTTTAAGTGCTTGGGGAGTGTCCGATAAGGCGTTGGATAGTCTTTCGGAAAGTGTCCATCGTGATCTGGAGTTGGCGTTGAATGAGCTTGCAACACTCAGGAAAACAATTGCTAACGAAAAAATCCCCTTGTCAAAAAAGATCAGGGAAAGAGAAGCCGAGATCTTGCAGCTTCGAAAAAACCTGGATGCATTTCGCAAGCTTGAAGACAGCAAAAGCGTAGATCTGCAATCTTTGCGTGACAATTTAAAAGCGCATGAAGATACGCTGTTTGCGATAAACCGAACGCTTTCAAACTACACCGGGTTGTACAACGAGAGTGTCCGGATTTTTGAAAGTGACCAATACCCCAGGCACCTGGCGGATTCGGATGCGCCGATCACATTACGAATTCAAACCCAACGCCAAGTATTCGCGCGGGGTGTGGATCGGCTATTGGCGGGATCTCGCCTTGCGCTTTACGACGGTAAAGCAATCGTTGGCGATGAACCTTTAACTCAGGGAAAATTTCTGCGCGCTGCCGATAACGTTTGGTTTCTTAACCAGAATGGCGATGGTTACAGCATCGCTAGCGGCGAAGTTTCCGGTTTAACCAAAACAATTGCCCAAGGCTCATTGGGTGCTGCACAGCGCACATCCGAAGAGCATGTAAAAATATCGCTACCGATTGATGTAACTTCCGGTAAAGCGTTGCTGCTGCAAGCGGAATCCGGCAGTGTATTTTCAGAAATCCATAAAGGCGGGTTTTGGGTATACCCAATCCTGGCGTTCGGACTGCTTAGTTTAATTATTGCGCTCGCCAAAACGGTTGAGCTCACACAAGCAGGGCGCGTCGATCGAAAAGCGATTGATCGGTTAATGGCTAATGCTGCGGGCGATCAAAGTTCCCCATCACAAACTGCGCGTGTGAATGGATCGGCAATTCACCAGTTTGTCCGTGAAGCGTTGAACCGCTCCTCCAGCGCGCGCGACCAGATGGAAGATGCCTTACTGGAATTGATGCAGCGAGCAAAAACCAAGCAGGAAAAATATTTATATTTGGTCGCAGTAACCGCATCCGTCGCGCCGCTGGTTGGCTTGCTTGGAACAGTAGCGGGCATGATCGAAACGTTCAAAATGATTTCACTGTTTGGATCAAGTGATGCTATGTCGCTTTCCTCAGGTATATCGAAAGCGTTAATTACGACAGAGCTGGGTTTGATTGTCGCAATTCCTGCATTGGTCATGCACGTCGTGCTCGGTAGAAAATCACACGCCATTATTTCAGATATGGAGTATTACGCCGCTCGACTGCTTGAAAAAAAGTTCGGATACACGCGCAATGAATAGTGCATCAGAATTTTATCGCTACATTGTTGTTGAAGGCGGCCCGCTGACAGTGGCGATTTTTTCTGTTTCCCTGCTTATTTATTGGATGCTTTTGAATACGTTCGACAAGCTTCGGCTGATTGAATCCAGCGATCAGGTGGGCGATCAATTCGCCAACCAAACCGCCAACCAATCCGCTAATTTGAAAGAGGTGGGTAATGACATCCGCGTGCTCATGGTATTGGTCGCGAGCACACCGCTATTGGGGTTGCTGGGTACCGTCATTGGTTTGATTAACGCGTTCCAATCTATGTCAGCCGGCGAAAATATCTACGATGGTTTTGCGCTGAGCGTATCGCAAGCACTTATTACCACCCAGGCTGGGTTAATTGTCGCCACGCCCGCCATGTTTGCCTTGGGTTATCTCCGCGCCAAACGATCTTCGTTGTTGAGCTGCAGGTAGCATTATGTGGTCCAAAATCAAACGTAACTCTGAAGAAGAGGTAATGGTGGAAGTCAATATTTCACCCTTGATCGATGTTGTTTTTATTCTGCTTATATTTTTCATCGTCACCGCCGTGTTTGTCAAAGAATCGGGTATCGATGTAAATCGGCCCAAGGCAACCAGCGCCGAACAGCTCGAAATGGCAAGTACGTTTTTGGCAGTAGATGAGAACGGGCAACTTTATTACTCAGGTGAAAAAATATCGCTTAACGAAGTTCGTCACATAGTTCAAAAAAATGAGGGCAGGCCGGTTGTTGTTCAAGTAGATGAGCGTGCGCTCAGTAAAGTGTTGATACAAGTTGTCGATGAAGCTCGCGTGGCCGGAGCGGAAACGGTCAGTGTGGCTACCGAAGTGAGTAGACGCTAGTGGCGAAACATTCATTGCTAAAGATGTTGGGAAATGGAGTATTGTCGGTGCTCATTACCGGCTTACTGCTGTTAAGTTTATTGCTTGGCAATCGCGCGGATTTTTCAGAACACAAGCTTGTGCACCTGCGTGAGGTCGCTGTGCAGCCGTTACTCGCCAATGAGCCTATAACTCCAACCCTGGAAACTTCCAATCAATCTCAAACCCAAGGTTCTGCGCAAGAAACTTCAGTGGATATTGCCGACGTTGGGATTGAAATCGATATGTCCCTGTTTGAGCGCGTGAGTCCAACATTAGCCAGTACGAGCGGTAGTGGATTGATGGACAGCCAGCAGATTGCGAATGACATGATGCAAGAACTCAGGTTTGAAAATGAACCTGTGTTGTTGAAACTCGATGAGCTGGATTCCAAACCCTTGCCGGTTATTTGGCCTGAGTATGAACTTCCTAAAAGCCTTATTCAGCAGAGAATGCCGGACACAACGGTGACGGTTCATGTTGTCATTCATGAGGATGGGCGCTTATCACTCATCGATTTCGAGAGTATTGCTTACGAGGAGCTTAAGCCTGTGGTAAGAGAAATCATTCAAGGAATGCGGTTTACCAAGCCGACAAGAGCGGGACAAGCCGTTAAAGCTGAGCTTATTCTCCCTTTGGAATTGGAAGGAGTTCGCTAATGAATCCAATTTTTTTAATAAACAACGTGTGGCAAGTGAATAGTATTTTCGGCAGTTGGCGAAATGGCGTTGGTGTAATGTATTTCGTTCGATGCATTTTTCTGGGTTTCATTTTTATTCAAGCTCCCAATGTTTTTTCAAAGGTGCTTCCCTTATCGGAAAATCATTGGGGTAACCCCGAATTTACCAATAACTTTCTGGGCAGTTACGGTGTTGTTTCGGCGGTCGAGCCGCCCATTAACTTCGAGATCTATATGGATCTCAGGCGGCTACGCGAATCGTTTGAAAAGAATCCGGTAGAGGCTATCGAAAAAATAAAATCGCGTGCGGCGGAAGACAAAAGTGCTGTCTACGATTTTTTGTTGGGGCAAGTTCTTTACGAACAGCGCAAAGAAAAGGACGCGTTGGGTGCCTACTTAAATGCCGTGTCAAAGTTTCCAAACTTTGCGCGCGCACACAAAAATGTTGCTCATATTTATATGGCCGATAACCAATGCAACGCTGCGAAGCGGCATCTGCTGAAAGTCGTCAACTTATCGCAAGCTGATGCCTATGTGTTTGGTTACCTCGGCTACTGCGCACTACAGGATAAACAGTTTGGCGACGCTGTTGGGCTTTATCAAATGGCCAAGATCTATCAACCTAATAATAGAGACTGGAAGGTAGGGGAAGCGCAAGCACATATCGGTATGGGTAACCACGCATCTGCCAACGCTGTGCTTGACGATCTGTTATCACTCGATGCACTGAATATCGATTACCTGCTATTGCAAGCCAATGTGCACACCCAGCAACAAGCCTATAGCAAAGCGATAATAAACCTTGAACTTGTGCGTCGTTTGCAGCCGCAACACTGGGAGGCTTTAACACTGTTGGGGGATCTTTATCTTAAAACCAGGCTACCTGAGCTGGCGTCCATTCGCTACAGTCAATCAATTGGCAAGGGCACCTCAATTGATTACCAACGTGCGGTAACGAGTTTTTATAATTTGGTAAACGGCGGTGCAGACTGGGCTGATCTTGAAGCCTACTTTTCTGTTTTTGAAGATCGCTATGCGAGCCAGGCACAGCGCTTGGATAACGATGAATTCAATCTGATGAAGGCGCAGGGTTTTCTTCAGGCGGGCAATACGGATAACGCATTGCAATTGGTAGAAAAGGTTCTCAGCCAAAATCCATTGAATATTTCCGCGTTGTTGCTAGGAGGGAAAAGCGCGATGTTGAAAGGAGAACTTGATCGCGCAGAGCTGTATTACGAGCGCTCGATATACAATCATCCCAGAAAATACCAAGGTTTAATCGGGCTTGGCCAAGTGTTAGCGAAGAAACGAAATTTCAAAGGCGCACTAACGGCCTTTGAAAGCGCCTATGCGTTAAATGAAAGCGAGAGCTTGTTAGAAAACATCAGGCTGCTGAGTAAGGTAGTGGGCTCGCAAAGAAATTATTAAACTTGCGGGCTTTTTTGCGTGCTTGCTTCTTGTTCTCACTAGGGCGGCCTTGGATTGCATCGCCATCCCCCATGCGGGATAATACTGGTTACTTAACCAGTTTTGTCCCGTGCACTTATGACTAATGCCTTTTTATTGACCCGCCAGTGGCGCGACACCCGTGAGGGTGTGGTGCTGGATTTATGGTGGGCGACAGAAACCGGAAGTTGTTGGACACAAATAACGGGCCAGACGGTGGTGTTCTTTGTCTTGCGCGAGCAGGCGCAGCGCATTCAACAGTTGCTCAAGCCTTTACGCCAGTGGCATATGGCAGAAGTTGAATTAAAAAACTTTCATAACAAAACTGTGAATGCGCTTTATTTTCGCCAGCATCGTATCGCGCGCGATGCACAAATGATTTTGCAGCAACAGAACATTCCTTTTTGGGAGGCCGATGTACGCCCGCCTGAACGATTTTTAATGGAGCGTTTTATTACCGCTGCTGCACAAATCGATTTTCCTGCAAACGCATTTCCGATCATCAACCCGAAACTGGCTCCCGTAGAGGATCCACAGTGGCGGCCTGCATTGAAAATGCTATCGCTCGATATTGAAACATCGATGGATGCGAAACAGCTGTATTCAATCGGTGTCTGGTGTGATGCAGGACAAAAAGTGTTTATGGTGGGAGAGGGCACTAATACTGAAACGGTAATTTTTTGTGCCGATGCCAAACACTGTTTGTTAGCTTTTTTTGAATTTTTCCGTACGGCTGATCCGGATATTGTGATTGGTTGGAGTGTCGTACAGTTTGATTTATTGGTGCTGGAAAACATCTGCAAAAGCCTGAATATGGAGCTGCAGTTAGGGCGCGCAAACCAAAGCATTCATTGGCGACATGATGATGCTGATACTGGCCGCAGTTATGTGGTCATTCCAGGACGTGTCGCACTGGATGGTATTGAGTTATTAAAAGCAGCGAATTATCGCTATGACAGTTATTCACTGCAGAATATTGCTGAAGAATTATTAGGTGAGGGAAAGTTAATTAGCGGTAACGATCGCGCTGATGACATCACTTATTTATTTAACCATGACAAGCTTTCGCTAGCGGACTATAACCTACGCGACTGTGAGCTGGTGTGGAAAATTTTCCAACAGCAACAATTGCTGGATTTTGCGATGGAGCGCAGTCAGCTAACCGGCTTGCTGTTGGACCGTATTGGCGGCTCGGTGGCAGCATTCGAATATTTATATTTGCCACGCTTGCACCGGCGCGGTTATATCGCGCCTAATTTGGGTGAGCTGGAATCGGATATTTATAGCCCCGGTGGTTACGTAATGGATTCGCGGCCGGGCATTTATGACAACGTATTAGTGCTGGATTTTAAAAGTCTGTATCCCAGCATCATGCGCACGTTTTTAATTGACCCTTGCGCATTTTGGTTGGCGCAACACCAGCAATTGCCCGCAGAGCAAACGGTGCCGGGTTTTAATGGTGCTTATTTTGCGCGTGAAGGGCACATCCTGCCCAATATTATTGAGCAGTTATCGGCCGCGCGCGACCGCGCCAAACAACATAAAAATGCACCGCTATCGCACGCCATTAAAATTATTATGAATTCATTTTATGGTGTGTTGGGTTCAACCGGCTGCCGTTTTTTTGATCCTCGCGTTAGCAGTTCAATTACCATGCGCGGTCATGAGATCATCCAGCGCAGCCGCGATTGGATTGAGCAGCAAGGTTATGCGGTCATTTATGGCGATACAGACTCGCTGTTTGTGTGGTTGGAAAACAATTGTGTTGGCAAAAAACCAAAAGATACCACCCAATGCGATGCAATAGGTAAACGCCTTGCGAAAGAATTAAACCAGTGGTGGCAAAAAACGCTATTGGCAGAGTTTGCGATTAATAGCGCGTTGGAAATTCAATACGAGACCCATTACTTGCGTTTTTTAATGCCGACGATGCGGGGATCGGAGTTGGGGACTAAAAAACGTTATGCCGGATTGGTGGACAATAATGGCAAGCGCGAAATGGTATTCAAAGGATTGGAAAATGTCCGTACCGATTGGACGCAGATCGCCAAAGATTTTCAGGCAGCGTTATATCAAAAAATTTTTGCGGGTGAAGATTATCTGGATTTTGTGCGCACTATTAACGATGAAGTTTTGGCAGGCAAGCGCGATCTGGAACTGGTGTATCGCAAACGCTTGCGCCGCCATTTGCACGAGTACCAAAAAAATGTTCCGCCCCATGTACAGGCCGCGCGCAAGTATGTGCAACTGACCGGTGAATCGCTTCGCCGCGGTGATTGGATCAGTTATGTGATTACCAGCAACGGCCCTGAGCCTGTCGGCCGCTATGAAGTGGATATGCGGTTACGCCAAAGCCCGATTGATTATCAACATTATGTAGATAAGCAATTAACACCGGTTGCCGACAGTATTTTGCATTTTATGAATGAGTCGTTAAACCAATTAGTGGATAACCAGCTATCGCTTTTTGGTCAGTAGTATTCGTTGTTGTTAACGTTTAAATTCCATCCGGTATTCATTCGGTGTATATCCCGTGACAGATTTAAAACTGCGGCGAAAGGCAGCAGTATCAGAAAATCCCACGTCATCGCTGATGCTAGTGATGTTCTTTTTGCTATAAATCAGCAGCTCGCTTGCTTGGTGTAATTTAATAAGCTTCATCCATTGCGCACACGAAAGCCCGGTGATTGCTTTGACTTTGCGTGCAAGGGTTCGTGCAGACACATTAACGTAAGTTGCCAGACGAGCAAGCGATAATGTGACAGCGGCTTGTTGTTCAATCCACAGGTACATTTTGCGCATCTGTGGATCGTTTAATTGCATGAGTTGAATGGCATGGAAGGGCTGTAATTTTTTTTCTGGTTTGGGTATCACCATAATGTCTGCAATATCACGCCAGCTTTGTTCGCCACAGCACTGGCTAATCAATTCTTGTGCAATAGGCAAATAACCATTGACCCCCGCTGCGGTAATGCAGCGATATTTTTTGGTGGCCGATGTGCCGGTAATACACGTGTGGCTAAACCGCCATTGCACCGCAGGGTAGTGAGTTTGTAAAAAATCGGTCATCCACCAAGTGGATGTTGCGTCCATGCGGTTTAATTTTCCGGCGGCAGCCAACCAGCACACTCCTGAGCAATAGGCTGATAAATGAATATGCGCGGGAATTTTTTTGAGTGCATTCACCAGATGCTGGAGTTGATCCAGATTGCGTTGCAAGTCTGTGCCAGCACTTGCCCAAAACCCCGGAATAATGAGCGCGTCTATCCCTGTCTTTTCCCCTGTCATTTTTTTCGTAGAGATTTCACTGAGAGTGAGCTGGGGAGTAATTGATACATGGGGTGGGTGATTTTCGGGAGCCAGATTGACAGGAGTTTTATCCAACCCCAGCCACATTACCGTGAACCGCTTTTTGCCTGAACGTTTATTCGCGACATACAGTAACTCGCTAAAGGCGAGTAATCCCGATGCGATACAGCCGGGATAGAGCAGTACGCCGATATTCATCTTTTATCCCCATCTGGTCTGGTTGCGCTGCTTTGGTGGCGAGTTATGTATTTTATGTGGCATTTCTTGCCATCTACAACCAATGCTTCCTTGTTTACCATCCTGTTTTTGTCATGAATTGAAAAGTGGGTTGGGGAAGCGATATGAAAATTACACAAGTGCGCAACGCGACGGTTGTTATTCAGGCTGGTGATGCGGTGATTCTGGTCGATCCTATGTTGGCACCTAAAGGCGCTATACCGGGATTGACTTATTTTGGTAGCGAACGCCGCCGCAACCCATTGGTAGATCTGCCGGAAAATACACCGGAGCTACTGGAACACGTGACCCACTGCCTCGTTACCCATTGTCAGAAAGGCCATTTTGATCATTTGGATCGGCGGGCAGTGAAGTGGCTTAGAGAGCGGAATATTCCGGTGTTTTGCAGTGAAGCGGATGCCGTATTTTTACAGCGCAAAGGATTACAGGTGCAGGCATTGGGGCGGCAGGGAAGATCGGCGTTTTTGTCGGGAAATATCCAATTGGTTTCCTGTCTGCATGGGCGTGGCCTGATTGGAAAATTGATGGCGCATGGGGTTGGGTATTTTATCCAACTGCCTAATGAGCCCAGCCTTTACATTACGGGTGATACCTTACTGACTGATGACGTGCGTGAATGCATTATCCGAAACCAACCGGATATCACCCTTATTCCAGCCGGTGGGGCAAGGTTTGATCTGGGGGGAGACATCATTATGGGGTTTGATGAAGCAATTGCGCTGGGCGCACTGAGCGATAGGCATGTGATTGCCAACCATCTTGAAGCTCTGGACCACTGCCCGGTAAGCCGGGCACAGTTGCAAGCTGAAATTGACCGGAGGGATTGGCACGCGCGCTTTTTTGTTCCTGCGGATGGAGAGAGCTTGAGCTTTACCGCGGGGGCGAACCGCTTGTGATGGATCATATCGCGGGCTATAGTCCTCGTCCTTTTATTATTGACAGGTAATCCCATGGCCGATATCGATGATGTGTTGGATTTGTTACGCGAGCACAACGAACCCGTACCGGTTCCGCTGGATTTGCCCGATGAAGACAAGCTGGTCGAAATTGAAGAAGAGATCCTGTTGCCGATCCCGCGTGATGTACGCACTTTTCTGCTGGAGGCAAGCGACGTTGTATACGGTTCGCTTGAGCCTGTTACCGCTGCCGATCCCAACTCCCACACCTATTTGCCGGAAGTAACGGCTACCGCATGGGCGATGGGTGTGCCGCGCCATTTATTACCTATCTGTGAAGTGAATGGCAGCTATTACTGCGCCGAGCCGGATGGCGAGATTGTGTACTGGCGCGATGACGACATGACCGATGAAAGCTGGCCCTCGATTTGGCATTGGATCCGCGATGTGTGGTTGGAATCCTGATCGTCAGGCATGCATTCCTGAATGCGGCTAGATGTCGATAAGCTGCAATAAGTCACGAAAATGGATTTTGGTGACAGAGCCCCGTGTTTTGTTGGGCTACACTGAATCTCCCGGCTGGATTTTTTGAGCCGCTTTTTTCCTGTTACGAATTGTGGTGTGTGCTGTGTGTAAAACCTGGTTGTCATTTACCTCCCTGATACTGGCGCTGGCCAGTGTCGGCGTATGGGCGGATGTGAAGGCCAGTATCGCCACCGACAAAAACGTAGGTGAGCCGACGCGTGAGGCAGCTCAGGAATCGAGTCTTGCTGACTTTGAAGCCCATGTCCGGCGGATTGCCGAGAAAACCGCAGCAGAAGAAAAAGCCCGCAAAGAGCAGGAGCGGCTGGAGGCCGAGGCCGCCGCCAGTAAGCAACCTGCGCAACCCTTCAAGTTTTTTAAGTATCGCAAAGATGGCGCGGTTGCCTATTCAGACCGTCAGCCGCGCAAGGCCGATTATGAAGTGATCGTGTACAACTCTTGTTATGCCTGTAACCCGCTATCGCGCGTGGACTGGCGTGCAACACGCTTGTATATGACAGAGTTCACTTACTCCATCAGTCAGGCCGCTCGCAAACACGGGGTTGATCCTTCCCTGGTGCGTGCGGTGATCCATGCAGAATCCAACTTCAATCCTCTTGCCCGTTCGCGCAAAGGCGCTATGGGGTTGATGCAGTTGATGCCGGGCACCGCCAAAGATATGGGTGTGCGCGATACATCGAACGCAGCGCAGAATATTGAGGGGGGAGTGAAGTATCTGGCGTGGCTGCTGGAACGGTTTGATGGCAACATCACACTGGCAACCGCGGCTTACAATGCTGGCCCCGGTGCGGTCGAGCGCTACAAAGGTGTACCGCCTTATGAAGAAACCAAGACCTATGTGTTTCGGGTAAACATCCTGCACCAACGCTATAAAACCCAGTTGGCTCTGGCGCGCAATTAATTTATTCCTGTTCTATTTCATTTCATCCCGACCTTCCTTTGATTGAATCATTTCGCTGATCTATTCCCTGAATGCATGCCAACTGGTATCTGCTCATAACTTATTATTCTAATTTACGCGCCAAATTTAGCTTAAAAAATCAACGTTTTTGCCGCTATAGACTCTAGCCCTTGGTCTTTCTGCTGATGGCTACTCATTGGTCTTGGCAAAAACGGATGGCACTATGATTATTTCTAACGCCTTTATCGGCATGGCCGCACAGCGGGAATATCGTGAAGAACGCAGCGTGAAAGAGTCGCTGGAGTTCTGGTTGGATCAACCGACAGCGCCGCCTGCGGTGCCAGCGGCAGCATCCCAAGCGCAGCCCGAGCCGGACGTTGCCGTGGATTTATCCGCTGCAGGCTCACTCCTCGCCATGCATCGACAGCGCGAAACAGTGGATTTAACGGTAGAGATGGATTGGCGTTCGCGTTTGAATATGATGATTCTGGCCGCGATGTACAAATCGATTACCGGTAATGAGATGCAGATTGTTGAGCCTGCATCGGTGCAAGCGGTGGCGGGCGGTAACGTCCAAGCGCTGAATGTGGATACCTCTGCGCCAAGTCAGGCGGTGGTGCGCAGTAGTGGCCCGGGAATCGTATACCAGCGGCAGGAGCGCTATCAGGAACAGGAGCGTATGCAATTCAAGGCGGAGGGAATTGTCCGCACTCAGGATGGCCGTGAAATCGCGTTCACGGTGGATATGGCGATGAACCGCGAATTTGTACAGGAATCTTCTCTGGCGATTCAGGCCGGCAGCCAAAAAATCGATCCTCTTGTTATCAATTTTGATGGGAAGGGCGCAAGTCTTAGCCAAACACGTTTTGCATTTGATCTGGATTCCGATGGCAGCGCAGAACAAATTGCCAGTTTGCGCCCCGGCAGTGGCTACCTGGCGTTGGATCGTAATGGCGATGGCGCGATTAATAATGGCACTGAATTATTTGGCCCCAGCAGCGGGCGTGGTTTTGCCGAGCTTGCTGCTTATGATGAAGATGGCAATTATTTTATTGATGAAGGCGACAGTATTTATCACCAGTTGCGGATTTGGTCTACCAATGAAGATGGATCAACACAATTAGTTGGCTTGGGCGATAAAAATGTGGGGGCGATATTTTTAGGCCACGTTTCTTCGCCATTCCAACTCAAAGACGAACAAAATAATTCGCTCGGTGAAATCGCTAATTCCGGAATTTATTTAACGGAAGATGGAAAGGTAGGTGTTGTGCAAGAAATTAATTTAACGGTTTGATTTTTTTCGGATTTGTATACGCGTACAACAAGAGTGGATTATCTGGGAATCGTCATACCCGCAATGGCGAGTATGACGAAAATTTTTATTAAAACGCGCCCAAGGTGCTGGTTGCATTACTGGTACTTAATAGATTATTGCCGCCGCTTTCCCATACAACACCTAGCGTTGCATTATTTTCCTGGCGTTTTACACATTTCCATTCGAAGGCGGTGTTCGCGGGCAATGTGATATTACCTGTCCAGGTTGGGTAGCTGGTGGGGTTGAGTTTGATCGCCGATGCAAGGTTCCAATTACCCAGTGCGGCGTGGTTACCAACAACGTACACACTTTGCCCGGTGTAAGTCGTGCCATTTTGGCAGGTGAATGCCACATTGACTGTCGCCGCGTTTGAACTTTGCGCGCTGCTTGAGCTGGCGGGAGTGCTTGAGCTTGCAGGTGTTGAACTTGCGGCAACACTACTGGCTGCTGCGCTCGAACTTGCAACAGAACTGCTGGTGTTATTGCGGGTAACACTGTATTGCAAACTCGCATCATTGAACGTAATGGTGTAAGTGCCTGCGGTTGTTACAGCAATATCATTACCTGCAGCATCGGCAATTAAATCGCTGTTATTATTGCCCCAGTTATTAACCCAATTGCCATAAGCATCAAATTTAAAACGATCAGTGCTGTTGCCTGCAAATGTTGCGCTGCCAACCCAGGTGCCCGCAGAACACGTCATATCGGTGCTGCCCCAATTGTTAAACGTGCCACGCAATTTCATTGAGGAATAAACGCAATTGTTGCCAACAACATCGCCATTTTTCGCTTTTATATGAATCGCTGCTGCGGCTTTTGCGCCCACAGAAAATGTCGCAGTACCATTTGCTGCAACGGTAATACTCGCACCGGTGCAGGTGCCATTCACATAATCGCCAGTGATTACGTTGCAATAGCTACCGGCGGCCATTCCAGTTTGTAATGTCACGTTGATCGAACTGTTTTCACCATTAACAACGACAAAGCCTGAACTACCGCGACCGAATGCAATAGCATTTGCACCGTTGTCCCACCAGTTAGAAACATAAAATGCATCTTTAGTCGCGTTGCGGAAACCAACCATGTTGGCGATTTCGCGATTGCGGTGCTCACATAACCAACCGTTATTACATGCACTTGCAGCGGTACTTGGTGGACCTTGATCGTGGTCTGTCCAATCGTAACTGGACATCACTTGTGTGTAACCGTAGGGAAATGCAAGCATGAACACATGCGCAATGTTATTTACATTCGCGCCATCTTTGTGCGTCACAATATTGCTGGTGTTTTGACGTTGGTTGTCATGGTTGGCAACAAAAGTCACTGCATCACTGCTCGCCAGCCAGCCACTCCACACACCGATATTGCGTAAATCTTTTAAGGGCGCGCGGCCTTTAAAATAATGTCCGAGTGTATTGCTAAAATTAAATTCAGTGACGTCGCTAATGTAAGTGTATTGCGATGGAGTGATAGGTTCGTTAGCGGCTCCAATTACTTCCTGGAAAATATACGGATTGCCATTTAAGCGGCTGACAATATTGGCGATATCGGCACTCGGCATATGTTTTGCGGCATCGATACGAAAACCTGCAACACCCAGACTCAATAAATCATTCATATAAGCTGCAATTTTTGCGCGCACATAATCTGATTCGGTTTTTAAATCGTTTAAGCCAACCAAATCGCAATTCTGTACTTGCCATGCATTGGTGTAATCAATATTGGTGGTGCAGGTGTGGAAATCATTTGCACTGTAAGGTACTTCTGGAAAATTACGCCCACCTGCAGCCATATGGTTAATCACGGCATCGACATAAATATCCACACCGACCGCTTTACAGCGTGACACCATGCTTGCAAATTCTGCACGTGTGCCTGAGCGACCTTCGATGGAATAACTGACGGGTTGGTAGCGCGTCCACCAGGCATTTCCTGTAACGGATTTTTGTGGAGGAGAAACTTGTACAGCCGCATAACCTTTCGGGCCTAAAACATTTTCGCACTCAGAGGCGATGTCGTTCCATTTCCACTCAAACAAATGGACAAATGTTGTCTGCGCTTGGACAGGAATTGAAATGAATGGAAATAGCAGTGAAGCAAACAAAAGTTTGGGGAGCGTTTTCATAGTAGATACCGAAGTTTTGATGATTATCTTTATTAGGTTTGTATGCATGCAGTCACATGCAACAACAACTTCCACCATCAGAATACGGCAAATTTTTTTACGAAATATTTTGAATACGTATGCAAGGCTAAAATTAATTCGTTATATAAATGTATGCGCCTTAAAAACAATAAGCCCCATAAGGGGCTCATTGCAGTGGTCAAATCAACTATGGGACTGTTGTTATCTGGTCGCCCACGGCATTAGTTAGCGGTCAATGTTTTGCTTTTTACCTCACTCGCAACAGTGTTAGATACGCGATTTTTCAATATAACGGTATCGCCCTTTTGCAGCGAGCTCAACGACATCACACGGCCTTTCTCGGTTGCCACCTTTGCACCTTTGATAACTGAATAGGTTTTGGTAACACCTTCTTCAGTAGTGATGGTGATAGTGCTTTCGGCTGCATCTACTGCCTTCACAACGCCCGGCACTTTTTTATACGAAGAGAATGATTCAGCGCTCACTACATTGGACAACGTTGTCATTAATAGCAAAGAAAAAACAGCAGCAGATTTTGAAGCGAATGATTTTGCCATGATAAAACCCTCAGGAAGTAAGATTAATCAGAATGTTTAACTGCACCCACGAAAGAATTATAGGCATCTAAAATTTCAAAGTGTTACTTTTTGTTACTTTTTCTCAGATTGTTTTTTCACAAAAACAGAAAAAATTAGCGTTTCTATTCATATAGTGAATATTAAATTAATTTAAAATCGTTTAATGTTATTAAAAGCATTATTTTGGGTCATTTTTCTTAATTTGTATGACTTACTGTAATTTTTTGGTGTTTCTGTGGTGCGGCCAAACAGGGCACGAAAGGCAACGTTGTCATTTTGTTGTCTCTTTTTGGTGCCAGAGGAATTGGTGGGGTAATCTAAAGCAAGAGGAAAGTAGAAGGGGTAAAACAATAAAACCCGCTTTCCGGAGGGATAAGCGGGTTTTATTGTGCGTGTTTTGAGGAATCTATTGGTTGAACAGGAATTCCATCAGAGCGTTTTGGGCGTGCATACGGTTCTCTGCCTCTTCCCATACAACCGAGTCGGGTGCATCGAGTATGTCTGCTGACACTTCTTTGCCACGATAAGCAGGCAAGCAGTGCATAAAGATCGCATCGGATTTAGCGAGCGCCATCAGTTCTTTATTGACTTGATAGCCCATAAAGATTTTCTCGCGCTGTTTCTTCTCGTCTTCTTGCCCCATCGATGCCCAAGTATCCGTCACCACCAAATCAGCATCAGCAACCGCCACACGCGGGTCATTGCTCAGGCTTACACGATGTTGGTAGGGAGTCACAAACTCGTCTTCTGGTTCAAAGCCTTTTGGTGTAGCGATGCGCAATTCAAAATCACACAGCTCCGCGGCCTGAATGTAGGTGTTGCACATGTTATTACCATCACCCACCCAAGCGACTGTTTTACCGGCGAGAGAGCCGCGCTTTTCCACGTAGGTTTGGATGTCAGCCAGCAACTGGCAGGGATGGTATTCATCGGTCAGGCCATTGATCACGGGTACACGTGAGTATTCAGCAAAACGCTCAACGGTTTGGTGGCCAAAGGTGCGGATCATAACCATATCGACCATGCTGGCGATGCAGCGTGCAGCGTCTTCAATCGGTTCGCCGCGCCCTAATTGTGAATCTTTGGTGGACAGAAAAATCGCATGGCCACCCAGTTTGGCAACACCGGATTCGAATGAAACACGGGTGCGGGTAGAGTTTTTTTCAAAGATCATCGCCAGCACTTTGTTGTTAAAAATCTCAGGGGCTTCGCCCTGGCGCAACATGGCTTTAAGTTCGATAGCGCGTGCAATAATCTGCTGCAGTTCAGCGCGGTTAATATCAGCGAGGGTTAGGAAATGTCTCGGTGCCTTTTGGGGAACCATAATCATTGCTCTTTTATTGCAGTGCGCGCTTTATTGCGCGCACTTGTTTAAAACTCTGTCACTAGCTGTACAACTTTACTCACCAGTTCATCTGCTTCAGCATCGGTGAGGATAAAGGTAGGCAGTAAACGGATGGTGTTTACTGCTGTCACGTTAATCAATACACCCAGATCGCGGCCTTTTTGTACCAGTTCAGGGCAGGGGGCGTTCAGCTCAATACCGATCATCAACCCTTTGCCACGAACATCAACCACTTTTGGGTTGTCTGCGAGTGCGGTTTTGAAATCGGCCAGCAATTTAGCGCCCAGCACGTTAACGCGTTCAATCAGGTTGCTTGATTGCAGGGTTTCTATCACTGCAATACCTGCGCTACACGCGAGTGGATTGCCACCAAAAGTGGTGCCGTGGTTGCCCGGTTGCAGTACTTCAGCCGCTTTACCCCGTGCGAGGCAGGCACCAATTGGCATGCCATTGCCCAATCCTTTTGCCGTAGTGACGACATCGGGTAACAGGCCATTATGTTGATAGGCAAAGAAAGTACCGGTACGGCCATTGCCAGTCTGGATTTCATCCAGCATCAACAATAAATCGTGTTGGTCGGCGATGGTGCGCAACTGGTTCAGATAGTCTGCAGCAGGAACCCGCACACCGCCTTCGCCCTGCACTGGCTCAACCAGAATGGCAACGATGTTTTTATGTTCAGCGATAGCTGATTTAACCGCTTCAACATCGTTGTAAGGAACCCGCACAAAGCCTTCCACCAACGGCTCAAAACCAATTTGTACTTTGGTGTTGCCAGTGGCGGTCAGTGTGGCCATGGTCCGGCCGTGGAAACTGTTGCTCATGACGATGATGGTGGGAGTTTTTACACCCTTATCGTTGCCATATTTCCGAGCGATTTTGATCGCTGCTTCATTCGCCTCTGCACCGGAGTTGGAAAAGAACACCTTATCCATACCCGATGCTTTGATGAGTAAATCTGCCAGCTGTTGTTGCTGGGGGATATTGTATAAATTGGACACATGCAAAAGCGTGGCAGCCTGTTCAGAAATAGCCTTGGTGACTGCGGGATGTGCGTGACCCAGGCCGCAAACGGCGATACCGCTGATGGCGTCCAGATAGGATTTGCCACTGTCATCCCATACTCGGCTGCCCTCGCCCTTGGTCAGGGTCAGGGTTCTGGTGCCGTAAGTATTCATGAGCGTGGACATGATGTTCTCCAATAAAATGACGCCAAAAAAAGTAACGCCAGATAGATGACGCGAGAGCGTCGCCAATTGCATATGTGTTGTGTGAAAAAATGAATCTATCAATGCCGATCAGCGATAGGCTCGTGATTGGTTAACCGGGGGGATTTTTCACTCAATTAACACAGGGTGCCGCTTGGACAATGTTTTTGCCCAAGGCGCTTGAGGCATAAACACAACCTGTCAGCGGCATAAAATAGGCGTCAAATATATAAGTTATTGCGATTATTGGCAAATTTGGCCGGATTTCACCTCATTAGCGGCTGGAAAAACCATTTCCCTGCACAAATTCCTTGGCAAAAATAATGTCGTTTTGCAGATGGAATCCGCTGTCCGGTGGCTGGATAAAAAACCCTTCAAACAAACGTACACCTTGCATCCACAAACTGGATAGGTTGTGTGAATTTTCTATTTGGGTTGCGATGACCTTAATACCTTGCTGCGTTGCCTTGTTGACCAATTGCTCTAGTAGTGCGGAGTTGGTGCCTTTGTTGGTCAGCTTGGGCGATAGGCGCAGGTAGCGCGTTGCCAACTGATCAAGCATAGGAATGATGTTTTCATTTTCACCGGCACGGGTGATACAGATACTGCAGCGTATATTCTCCAATGCCTTGGCAATTTCCTGGGTCTGGTGAAAGTGATTGAGCGCCCAGTTTTCTTCCAGCATGAAAACCAGTCGGCCATCACCGCGCAGGCGCGACGAGCGCAATACATTGGCAGCAAAAGAAAAGAAAGCGCTCTGTTGCAGGGTCTCTTCTGCTAAATGAATGAATAGTGTTGCCTGCTCGCGGGTAGCGCTATTCTCGGCGATGGCGCTGACCGCCTGCTGCAGTACCCAGCGATCCAGTTCCAACCTCCGCCCGGGCTGGGTAATCCGGCTGAGGAATTGCCCGGCCGGGATTGGATCTCCCTCCTCGTTGCGTAACCGGGTGAGCACGGAAAAGTGCTCTATCTGGGCATCTTCAAGGCTAATGATCGGCTGGAATGCCAGGGTCAGGTCACGGCTAAACACGATATGGGAAAAGTCGGGCAAATTCTTATCGGTTGTTGCTGTTGCACTGGCTGTTGCAGCGCCACTGAGGCTGGCCTCAAATGCTTGCTCTGCACTGAGCAGGGCATTGTTGGCGGTGCCCAGTGCGGGATTGAGTGCTGCTATACCCAGCTTGATATCCAGTGAAAGCGACTTGCCCTTGATCATGTAGGGTTGCGCGCTTAAATGACGCGTAAATTGTTCGCCGCGTTGGCGATGGAATTCCGGGCTGCGTTTTCCGGCAAGCACACAGGCCACCAGATTGGACAGATCCATCCAGTGCTCGTCACTGCCGACAGTATCGGCGAGGCGGCGACAGAATTGGTCGTGTAGTTCAGCGAAATCCACCGGCCCAAGCTGCTTAGCCAGCTCTTCCAGTTTGTCGATACTGAAGTAATAAAGGGCGCTGGTTTGGCTGCCCAGATTGCTGGTGTGTAATTCTTCCTCCAGCACAGTAAAAAAGTAGCTGCGGTTGATCTGCTGGGGCTGTTGGTTTTGACGGGTTACCCGCGCGACCCGATTTTTCAGGGCCGATGTATCCGCCAGTGCTTGTTGGCTGACGCGTATCAGGTCGGCTGCTTCAAAAGGCTTGGTCAGCAGGGCGTTAATGCCTAATGCTTTGATGTTTTTGTGGAGTGTGGCATCGGTATCGGCGGTGACAAAAATGATCGGGAGCAATAAAAACTCTGGATCCTGCCTGAGCAACACAGCCAACTCCATGCCGTTCATGTCGGGCATATGCATGTCCAATATCACCAGATCAGGTTTGAAGCGCGCTGCATGTTGCAAGCTATGCAGTGGCTGGTTCACTGCTAACACCTCCATGCCTGCATAGCGCAGGATTTCCGCCTGCAGCCCGGTGATGTCCTGGTCGTCATCGACCAGCATCACCCGTGGGGTTTTGGTGTTTTCACTGATGATATGCACCAGCTTTTCTACCAAAAAATTGAAATCGAGCGGTTTGGTCAGGTAGTCCGTACTGCCAGCGCGCAGGGCGCGCAATTTGGCGTTCACATCGGTGCGGCCAGACATCAGGATGATCGGGGTAGTCGCGGTAAGAAGCGCCTTGATCTGGTGAAGGCTGGTGATGGCTTTGAGCCCTGCGCGCTCAAAATCCGGATCCATCAATATGGCAGAAGGCGAATCCAGATAAAGCCGCTGCATGCAAGATTGAGGGTTATCAAAGTACTCAACCGTAAATCCTGCTTTGCGCAAATACGCATTGCAAAGTGCGGCAACAACGCGGTCAGGGTCGATAACAAAAATGGTTTTTCCCTGTGCTTCAGGGTAGGGGGCAGTCCGGTCATTCAGTGGCAGGGGATCTTTGCGGGCATTGCCACTGGCCGCAATCGCCATAGCGCGGCTGAGGTGTTGGATATGTTCCTGCAACTGGGCATGTTCCAATCCGCCAAAACTGCGCCCCAGTGCGTTGAGGTTGGTGATAAAACTGTCTAACTGCCCGGCTGTGTGGTGCAGGTCGGGGAAGCCATAGTGGGTACTGGCCTCGGCGAGTTTACGCGCAAATTGTTGCAGGACAGTAATGCCTTGCTCAGTCCAGTTGAGGTGGCGCAAATGGCTCCAGATCTCTTCCAGACGGCGCGCCCGCTCTGGCAGGCTTGCCACAAATTGCTGGCGTAGCTGTTCTAGCTGATTGCGAAATTCTTGTTGCATAGAATCATCCTGATGCTCACTTCTTGAGTATAGAACCTGTTCACCAAAGTGCAGGTGTTGTAGAGACTCATCTGCTCCCGGCGTAAAAAATCGTTTTGGTGCATGAGATTAGGCGTGTTTTTCAGCAAAATGGCGCTCTCGTTCCGAGCCAGCTTTTCACTGGCATTCGTCATTACTTATACGCAGATGGTTTCTTTATGGGTTCCTGGTTTGGAAAAAAGTGTTCTCGCTTGGTGACAACGCGGTTGTTGGCAACAAAATCGGTAATTGCATCATCGGTGCTTGCACCATTCATGATCGCGCCGTCGCTGCAGGCTGCACCTGAAGTATTGGAAACACTGCTGGTGTCGGGTGTGCGCACAGGCACCTCCGGACTGCATGACCGGGTCATGCTCAAAACCGATGAAAATTTCATGCCGGGTGCGCGCCTTGATCCCGCTGAATTGTTGCAGCACTTTCCGGGTGTGCAGGTGGATTCCCGTAGTAACTATGCGCAAGACACCCGTATCAGCCTGCGGGGTTTTGGCGCGCGCTCCGCATTTGGTGTGCGCGGTATTGATTTATTGGTGGATGGCGTCCCCTTGTCCACACCGGACGGGCAAGGGCAGTTATCCAGCAGCTTGCTGGATAGCATCGGGCGCGTAGAGGTATTGCGCGGGCCGATTGCCGCGCTCTATGGCAATGGCGCAGGTGGTGTTATTGCACTGCAAACCGCTGTGCCCGAATACAACAACATCAGCGCCAGTGTGATGGCGGGTGACCCCGGGTTGCAGCGGCAATTGTTGCAAGGTGAGTGGCAGCGCAACAATTTGGCTGCGCGGGTGCAGTTTGCCAATACGGATATCGATGGCGAGCGCCCGCATTCGCGTGCAGAGCGCAAGCAAGCAGGTGCGCAGATTTTTTATCGCACTGACAGCGGAATTGATGTGTTGGTCAAACACGATTACAGCGACGATCCGCTGCTGCAAGATCCGCTCGGGTTAACACCAGCGCAATGGCGCAATGACCCCTGGCAATTAAACCCCGCCGCTGAAACCTTCGATACACGCAAATCGGTTGCGCATCAGCAGACCTCTATCAGCCTGCGTGACAACACCGGCTCGCGCCGCTGGCAGGCATCGCTCTGGCAAGGTGAGCGCGATATTGTTCAGTACCTGGGTTTTAGTGGCGATGCGATTACCGGCAGTGGTGGCGTAGTGGATTTAGCGCGGGATTTTTCTGGTGCGAGCGGCACTTTTACGCAAAGCCTTGATGTATTGGCAATGCCTGTTGATATCAGTGTGGGTGCTGAATTGGCGCAGATGCAAGATCATCGGCGCGGTTATGTAAACAATAATGGCGAAGCCGGTGATTTGCGCCGCAACGATAAAGGTGATCTGGATAGCCGCGATATTTATGCGCTGGTGCAAATGCATCCCCTTGAAACATTAATGCTGTATGCCGGTGCACGTCACACGAGTCTGGACATTGATGTGCAGGATTTTTTTATAGTGTCGTCACCGACAGGAGCCGTAGGGAATCCGGATGATTCCGGTGCGCGCAATTATCGCGAACAGGCGTATGCAATCGGTGTTAATTACACATTTGTAAATGCATGGGAAATATTTGCCAGCAGCGGGCGCGGTTATGAAACGCCCACTCTGACCGAAATGGCGTATAAAACCAACGCGACCGGTTTGAATACTGAGCTTGACGCGGCGATTAATCGCCAGCACGAATGGGGAATCCGCTACCGCCCAAGAGCCTTGGGTGAGATAACGCTCACGCAATTTTTAATCGAGACCGAAAATGAAATTGTGGTTGACCAATCACTCAACGGGCGCACCAGTTTTCGCAATGCCGCAGCAACCGAACGCGATGGCATAGAACTGCTGGTGCGCTACCCGCTTGGTGAGCAAATTTTAGTGCAATTCAGCGCACAACAATTGGATGCTGAATATTCCGCGGGGCAATGGCAAGGTAAAACATTACCGGGTGTCGCCGCCCGCCAATATCAGTTAGGCGTACAATGGCGGCCGTGGGTAAATGATGCATTGATTGCAGGGTTGCAAGCGCAAGAGCGTGCGCGCATTTTTACGGCGGATAATAACCAGATTTACGCACCTGCATACACTACCTTTGATTTCACCTTGCAAGGTGTTTACTCATTGCAACAGGTGTCATTACCAAAAACCGATATTGAATGGTGGATCAAATTGGCGAATATTACCGATGAAAATTATGTAGGCTCGGTGGTCGTTAACCAAAGCAATGGCCGCGCTTTTGAACCAGCGTTGGGGCGTAACCTTGTTGCCGGCATCAAGCTTGGTTACAAGTTTTAAAAAGTTTTTTTAAAAAATTATTTTAAAAAGTTGCTTCTAAAAATCACTTTCAAAAGTAACATTTACATAGGTTTTGCACTTGGCCGATATTGATCTTGATAGCTTGCCCGTACTTCCGCTCACTGGTTTGCGCGACGATTTTTTTGCGGCATTAACCCGCACGCCACTGTTGTTAGAGGCAGAACCAGGCGCGGGTAAATCAACTCTTGCACCGCTGTGGGTATTGGCCAATACAGCGCCCGGACAACAAGTATGGTTGGTACAGCCGCGCGTACTGGCGGCGCAAGCATTGGCACAGCGGCTCGCGCAGCTACTGGGGGAAACGCCGGGGCAGCAAGTGGGTTATCAAGTGCCCTACGATTCACGCATGGGCAACAATACCCGGTTGGTGTTGATGACACCGGGCGTTTTGTTGCAACACTTATTGCAAAATCCAACTCTGGATGGTGTTGCCTGTGTGATGCTCGATGAAATTCACGAGCGCAGCGTCAATCAGGATGTAGCTTGGGCGTTTTTACAAGAAGTGCACATCCTGCGCGATGATTTGCAGCTGGTATTGATGAGTGCAACACCTGACCCCGCATTGCAGAAACAAATCGCCAACCGTTTATTTGCGCCCGGCCGCTGTTTTCCGGTGAGTATCCAGTATCAACCAGCAAAACAATCAAACAACGGCTACCCGGAAAAACTGGAAGAGCAATTGTTGCGCGCCTTGCTTGCGCAAACGAATTGGCAATCGCAATGTGTGTTGGTTTTTTTGCCGGGTTGGCGTGAAATTGAAAACTGTGCAGCGTTAATTTCGCAGCAATTTCCTGCGCATAAAATATGTCGCCTTCACAGCCGTGTGCTGATGAATGAACAAACAGCGGCGTTGGATGAAACACAAGGTGCGCGGTTGATTCTTGCTACCAATATTGCCGAAACCTCATTGACCATTGCCGATGTAACTCTGGTGATTGATTCCGGTTTGGCGCGCCGTGCCGATTACGAACAGCGCACCGGTGTCACGCGCTTGCGCACTGCGCGCATTAGCATGGCCAGTGCAGAGCAACGTCGCGGTCGTGCAGGGCGCGTGCAGGCAGGTCATTGTATTCGCTTGTGGTCGCAAGACCAGCCGCTGGCCGCAGCAGATTTACCGGAAATCCGTGCGACCGATTATTTACCGCTGGCGCTGCGCATTGCACATTGGGGAAGCCCTGTTGCCGATTTACCCTGGCTGGAGGTGCCTAATGCATTGGCAATGAATTTTGCGCAGCAGCAATTACACAAGATGCAACTGTTAGATGGCTCGGGCGCGATTACTGCTGCAGGAAAATCAGTCAGCGCCTTGGGAACCCATCCGCGCGTTGCTGCGTTTTTGTTACTGCATCAACAGGTGATCAGTGAGCCTGCGCTATTGCTTGCACTTGCCTTACATTTTGAATTTTCTGCCGAGCAAGATATTGCAACCTTGATGGATGACGCCGCACGTGAGCTTGCGCGCAATCGTCAATGGCAGCAGCAACAAAAACGTTGGCTTCAAGTATTGTCACTACAAAAAAACGACAGCGAATTAATGCCGCTGTATGTTGCCCAGGCATTCAGTGATCGTATTGGATTTAAACAAGACTCTGGTCGCTACCGCTTGAACTCTGGCATGAGTGTAGAAAGTCAGGGCAAGTTGGAATCCCAATGGGCCGTCTTCCCCGTTATCAACACGCGCCCGAAAAGCCACTCCGGTATTGGTATCGCTTTGCAGTTAACGTCGGTGCAACAGCGACAGCTCAGTCAATCGCAATCAGAATTGGTGTTTAAACAGCAGCGTTGGCAAGAACACATTTGCTGGGTGATGGGTGGTGTGGTGATTGATGAAGAATGGAGAGCGATATCCGCAACCGACATAGTACCGAAGTTACTGCAACAGGTCCGTACAATCGCTGCATCAAAAGGGCTCGATCACTTGGCATGGAGCGATAAAGCGAAAACGCTACTTGAGCGCGCGCGTTTGGTGAGTTTGCATCAGCTATACGATTTGCCCGCAGTGGATGACGAACACCTCGTTAGTCATCTTGAACAATGGTTGCTGCCATTTTTAACTGAATCAACCCGCTTGGAGCAGTTGCCTTTATTTGAAGCATTGGAGTTTTATATCGGCTTTGATGGCTGCCAAAAAATAGCACAACTGCTGCCAGAAAAAATCGAGCTGCCCAGTGGGCGTAACGTATCGGTCAGTTTTAATAGTGATGGCAGTGCGCAAGTGTTTGCCAAATTGCAGGAATTTTTTGGCTGTGAACAGTTGCAATTAGGCGGTGGAAAAATTCCTTTGAAAATACATTTGTTATCCCCCAATGGCAGTCCGCTTGCTATCACCACCAATTTGCAAACCTTTTGGCAGCAGGCCTACCCGGATGTGCGCAAAGAAATGCGAGGGCGCTATCCTCGTCACCCATGGCCGGACAATCCACTGGAGCATGAAGCCACTGCGCTCACCAAAAAGAAATTGGCGCAGCAACAGGGTCAATAATCCGATCATGTTTAAATATCTCCTTGAGTCTGTGTTTTTATCCGCTTATTTGTCTATTAATTTACCTTTAAATTCTAAAAAGAAATGAAAAATTTCTTTTTAGGCGACAACCCGTGAATTGTTAAATCCCTGTCTATACTGCTATTCACCGTATCATTTGCATGGTATGGGCTGAGCTGGGATTTTCCGTCCTGATTATCGAGGGACCAATTCGCCATGAAAAAATTATCGCTTACCGTTTTACTCCTGTTCTTCACCACAAGCGCACACGCAAATACAGAGGATTCCAATACCCCCGCGTATGAATGGTCAGCTGCGCTCACCTTGGAAAGCGTGAGCAATATGGATGGCGGGATTAAAAAAGGTTCGCGTGAACTGGCCAATCTTGATCTGACACTGGCAATCGATACAGAGGCCGCAGGATGGTGGGGAAGCGGCGAATGGTTTGTTTATGTGTTGGGTAACGCGGGAAAAAATCCTTCTGATTACGTTGGCGATGTACAAGGTATTTCCAATATCGCAACGGATGAAACGGTAAAAATGTATGAGTTTTGGTATCAGCATTATTTTGCCGATGAAAGTGTAAAAGTGCTGTTCGGGTTGCACGATTACAATTCCACTTTTTATTCATTAGAGTCTGCGGGCCTTTTTACCCACCCATCATTCGGTATAGGCCCGGATACATCACAGGTTGGCCCTTCCATTTTTTCCACAACGGCCACTGCCTTGCATTTTACTTTTACGGGCGAGAATCAATATTTGCTCGCCGCAATTTATGACGGAATTCCTGGTGATCCCAATAACCCACGCGGCACTCATATTCAATTCAATAGTAGCGATGGCTTATTCAGTGCAGTCGAATGGGGTTGGGCAAATAGCAACAGTGACAAGCTCGCATTAGGCGCATGGCAACACACCGCTGAAGTTGAAAACCCGGTGGATGGCAGCATCAACGATGACAACACCGGAATTTATATTATTGGTGAAAAAAATATTAATAATGTTGCCGCTGTCTTTGTGCAATTAGGGCAGGCAGACGACCAATTTAACCAACTGGAGTATTACGCGGGTACCGGTATTACCTTCAATAGTTTTTGGCTGGATGATGATGGGTTAGGGCTTGCTGTCGCCCATGCGCGCAATGGCGATCCCTATCTTGCCGCTAATACAGAACTACAGCGTGCAGAAACGGCGTGGGAGCTAACCTATTTTGCACCGGTGATCGATCATTTAAGTGCACAAGCAAGCGTGTATTACATCCAGAATCCATCTATGGATAAAACAATAAGCGATGCATTGGCGTTAGGCGCACGTGTTTACATAGAGTTTTAGATGGAGCATTCAATTTATTTTTTAATGAAGTGTTTTCTACTGAAAGTTACGGAAAAGGGCAAACGTAATGAATATCAGGCAATCAATAACCTGTGTCGTCGCTGTGTTTATTGTGCTCATAGGAATTAATACCTATGTTGGCTTTAATTCCAGCCAAAAACTGGGTGCGTTGCTGGATTATATTTCCGGTCCGGCCTGGAATGCAGCAGACGGTGCTATGGAAGGGCAAATTGGTTTGGAGGCTCAAATCATTGCGCTGCAAAAGCTGTACTACAACGAAGCAACCTACGCTGAAATTCAAACAGTTTTTGAAGATGCAATTGCAATGGAAAATGAAGCACTGGCGCGCATGAAAAATTCCGGGTTGATGAGCCCAGCCACTATTGCCAACCTGGATCAACAATTAACGGAATACCACATAACCCGCGATGCGCTGATCAACAAACTACAGTCAGGTGCTGTAGCGCTAACGGAATATCAACAACTCAATAGCCAATTGGATGAATTGTTAGTCTTTATTGGAAAAATGGAAGAAGAGGCCGATGCAAAAGTGGAGAGTGAAACAGGAAATGTATCGGCATTGCAACATGCTGCTACGATCAAATTATTTTCTGCATTGGTAGTGAGTGTTGTGATGGCGATCGTTATTTTTATTTTTGCCAACAACATGATATTGCAGCCAATATCACGCGTCACTGAAAACTTGCAAGAGTTGTCATCAGGGTCAGGAGATCTGACTGCGCGCCTGCACAATGAAAATTCCACTACAGAATTGGGGCGGCTTGCTTATGCATTTAACCGGTTTGTTGAAAAATTACAAATACTGATTAGTCAGGCGCAAAACAGCAACCATACATTGACCGCTGCCAGTGTGCAGATCACTGAATCTATTGCCCAGACCACCAAGGGTTGCGATATGCAGCTGCAAGAAATTTCCCATGTTGTTTCGGTAGTGGAAAACATTTCCTCTACTTTGGAGAAGGTGGCAGAAGCGGCTGTGCGCGCTAATCAGGCATCGGTTGATGCTGCCAACACGACTGGTGCAGGTAATGAGGTAGTGGTTTTGGCACAGCAAGGCGTTGATGAAGTGGTGCAGGAAGTGAATAACGCATCGCAAGTGATTTCTGCATTAGTAGCGGATAGCCAGAATATTGGAAGCATGTTGGAAGTCATTCGCAGTATTGCCGAACAAACAAATTTGTTAGCGCTCAATGCTGCAATCGAGGCGGCGCGTGCAGGCGAAACCGGGCGCGGTTTTGCGGTGGTGGCAGACGAAGTGAGAAGTTTGGCTTCGCGCACGCAGGAATCAACTAAAGCTATCGAAACGATCATCACCAATTTGACCACGGGTTCAAGTAAAGCGGTGGAGGTGATGGGGGGAGCACAGCAAAAAGCGTTGGTTATTAAAGAGCGTATTGCCAATACGTCGAACGCTTTCTCCAACATTGTGGATGTGGTTGATAGGATCCAGCAAATGAATTCGCAAATTGAACGTGCATCGGAAGAGGAAAAGTACTCCATGCAGAAAATTACCGGCAGCATGGACACGATTTTACAACAAGCCCAAAAAAATCATGAGGCAGGCGAGCAAGTGAGCCGCTCACGCGCACATCTTGAGCAGGAGATTCTTAAATTGGAGGCATTGTTAAGTGGGTTCCGGACATAATCTTAGTATTAACCCGGTTATGAAACAGCCTGTAAACCTGAGCGGTACAATTCTTATAATCAATTATGGAAAAAATGTGAAAGCAGCGAGTAAGGTTGATAATAGAGCATTTTTTGGAGGTGGTAGGTTGTTTCGGTGCCTTCCATGGCTTGCCGTTTAGCAGCTAAAGATCATGAAATTTGCAAACGATACCCTACACCGTAAACAGAGTGAATAATGTCATCGTTGCAAATGGGCTGTAATTTTTTGCGTAATTTAGTGATGTGTGAATCCATAGTCCTATCACTCACAACCCGGTGATCGGTGTAGGCATTTTTTAATAATAAATCGCGCGAGATAACACGCTGCTTGTTCAGTAATAATGTTTCCAAAATGCGAAATTCAATACTGGTCAGCTCCACACATTGCTCACCTACACAGGCATATTGCCGCTCTTTGTCCAGACGTAAACCTTCTTCGTGTTGCTCATCTGTTTTGCTGCTGCGGCGCAGTACCGCTTTTACCCGTGCAACAACTTCACGTGGGCTAAAAGGTTTGCATATATAATCGTCTGCGCCCAACTCCAACCCAATCAAGCGATCAATTTCTTCCACTTTTGCCGTTGTCATAATAATCGGCACTTGGGATGTCTTGCGCACTTCCTGACAAATACTTAACCCATCGCGTTTGGGAAGCATCAGATCAAGCAGTATAAGGTCCCATTTTTCAGTGAGGATTTTTTGCAAAGCCTGTTCACCATCGCTGATCAAGGTGGTGTTGTAATTTTCACTGGCCAGATAATCTTGCAAAATTTCACCCAGATCAATTTCATCTTCCACAATTAAAATATTCATACGCTTTCCTGTAGAGGTAAATACACAGAGACTTTCAAGCCGCCCAGTTCACTGTTGGTAATAGTGATCTTGCCTTCGTGCGCATCGGCAATGTTGCGACAAATGCTTAAGCCTAATCCTGCTCCGCCTGTTTCGCGGCTGCGCGATGATTCGGCGCGATATAAACGTTCAAACAGTTTTTCGTGTAATTCAGGTGAAACACCGGGTGATGAATCTTCAATAGTAAACACGGCATTGCCTTGCTCAGACAATAGGCGCACACGAATGTTTCCGGGAGCTTCAGTGTAATTAATGCTGTTATTGAACAAATTTAAAAATAACTGGTGCAACCGTTCCGGATCTGCAAATGCCATGAGCGGATTGTTGGGTAGTTGTGTATCAAGTTGCAGCCCAGTCTGTTGTAATTTTTCATGCAGGGAAACACTGATTTCATCGATGATTTCCCGTAAATCACAGGTTGTTTTGCGGTAGCTCATAGCGCCAATATCAGTTAGCGATAATTGATACAAATCATTAATAAGATTGGCAAGACGCGCAGCGTGTTTTTGTAGCCGTGCAATTGCTTTAGCATCAAATTTCCGTACACCATCCTCCAGTGCTTCAAGATCTGCTTTTAGTACTGCCAGCGGCGTGCGCAACTCGTGGGAAATATCGGCTACCCAGCGTTTGCGTGCTTGTTCTGTTTGGTCCAGTGTATGCGCCAGGTGATTTAAGTTTTCAGCTAAATTGGCAATTTCATCTTGCCCTTTGATTGCGAGGCGCTGGTGATATTCACCTTTGCTTAAATCCTGCACGTGACGGGCTAATTTTTTAACGCGCTGCGTCAATAAATACGAGAGTGGAATTGCGCAAGCGAGCGCAATCGCCAGGGCGACCATTGCCATTACCAGAAAATGTTTTTGTTGGCGTTTGGCAAATTCGCTGTCGCGCAAATCGCGCAGGGCAGGATTCATGGGGGTACCCAAATAGCCAATACGTTCTTTTTTACCCTCAATTGTGGCAAATAAATCGCTAAGAAAATAACTTTCGTTGCGCCATTTTTTCCCACTGATAATGTTTTTATTTTTATCGAGCAAAATGAAACGCCGGTAGGGTTGGTGACGCAAGAAATCATCTGTTTCCGGTTCACTGCGGCGCAGCTGTCGACGCTCTTCTTGCGTATTCCTGCGAATGAAATCCGGGTTGCGCTCTACTTTGTCTTCATCAAAACGATTGTCGAATTCGGGAAGAAATGGAAACGGAATAGGGCGTTCAAGCCGTTGACGTAAACTGGCGCTGTTTTGCCACACAAATAATTCCCAATAAAAAGGATTGAGCGTGAACATCGCCCAGTTTCCATTATTGGAATAATGGCGCTCCAAGGCTCTGATCAGGCGTGCATTGCGCGCGGCTTCTTTTTCTTCCATGTAATGGTTAAAACTGCGCTCAAAACTTAATCGTGAATATAAAAATAATCCGCCCGTCAGCAACACGGCAAAACAGGCGAAGACTAAAAAAACCTGGACTCGTAAATTGAATTTCACGGTACTGATACAACCTTGGTCGTGAGGGTAAGCAGGATTGCGTGGTAACAGCATATGCAAAAACCGTTATTTGGCAATCGCACGAGATTGGCCTGTCGCCACCGGCTGGGGTAAAATGGCAATACTTGAGCAAAATACTCGGATATATCCGCCCTTGCCCTGTTCCCCCTGTCGTAACGAATAGCCTTGTCGAGGTAGAGAAAGATGGATGTGTTAGAAACAATCAAGCAGCAAATTAGCGAAAATGCCGTGATTCTTTATATGAAAGGGTCGCCCAATGCGCCCCAATGTGGTTTTTCCCAACGCGCATCCCAGGCATTGATGGCGTGTGGCCAGCGCTTTGCCTATGTGGATATCCTGAGCAATCCGGACATCCGCTCCGAATTGCCCAAGTACGCCAACTGGCCAACCTTTCCACAATTGTGGGTCAAGGGTGAACTGATTGGTGGCTGCGATATCATCACCGAAATGCACGAAAAGGGTGAATTGAAGCCTTTGATTGACGCCGCGGCTGCCGGCTAAGCCTTTGGCACCGGCAGTCTCAGGCTGCGGGTGCTGCGCATGATGGGTTTGCCACCAATCTTATTGGTTGATGGCAAACACCAGCAGAATTCCTGCACCTATCACACTGATAATACAAAGCGATAAACCAATCACACGCTGGCGCGCCCTGCGTTGTTCATCGTTTTGGGATTGCAGCTGATGGGCACGCCACGCGATGTCTTTGGATTTGACCAACTTGTTGCGGATTTGGAGCAGGGCATGGATGTCATGCTCTATGTCGGCTTGCTGCCGGTTGCCATCCGGCTGATTGCGTTCTTGCTCAAGGGATTTAAGTTGTTGATCCAGTTGAACCAGCTTGCGGTCAAGCGCGGCAGATACCTGACGAATTTGCATAAATAAGAGCTCTTTGTGGCTGCCGGACAACCTTAGCAGAACCCACTGGCTTTGTCCTTGTCGTGTTTTTGCCTGAGCGCGGAGCGAATGTGGTTGCTATAATTCGCGCGCTTATTGTGTGCCTGACGCAGTCGTGTCTGCGTCCAGTGTTTTCATTTTCCGATACGAGTAATTATTTTGGATAAACACAGCCCACCCGAATTTCACTCTTCTTTTTATCGTCCACGCTTTTGGCCGACTTGGATGCTGTTGGCTTTTTTCCGCATTTGCGCTTTGCTGCCGGTGCCGGTCAATTTCGCGATAGGCCGTTTTATTGGCCTGCTGTTTTATTACTTGGCCAAGTCGCGCCGCCGTGTTGCCCAGACCAATATTGCCTTGTGTTTTCCCGAGCTGGATGAACAAGCGCAACACAAAATGGTGCGCGATGTTATCCGCAATTGCGGTATCAGTATCATGGAGTCAGCGATGTCTTTGTGGGGACAAAAAGACAAGCTGCGCGATCGTCACACCGTAGAAGGTTTGGAGCATATCGCTGCTGCAAAAGCAGAGGGGCGCGGTGCGCTGTTGTTGGGATGTCATTTCACTACCATGGATCCGGCAGGCCGCATTTATGCCTATCACGCCGATGCGCACATGTTGTATCGCAAAGACCCTAACCCGCTATTGGCTTATGAATTGATCAAGGCGCGCGAAAAATACCTGACTTCAGCGATTGTCTACAGCGATACCCGCCAGCTGATTAAAAAGCTGCGGCAGGGTGAGGCAGTCTGGTATGCGCCTGATCAGGACTACGGGAAAGACCAAAGCGTATTCGCCCCGTTTTTTGGTATTCCTGCAGCGACTGTCTTGGGGACTGCCCGTATTGCCCAGTTGGGTCGTGCAGTGGTTTTGCCCTATGCGCATTATCGCGAGGATAATGGACACTACCGTTTGGTGTTTGGTGCACCACTGGAAAACTTTCCCAGCGGTGACGATGTGGAAGATGCAACGCGCATCAACAAGATTATTGAGGATATGGTGCGTGTAAAACCCGAGCAGTATTTGTGGGTGCATCGCCGCTTCAAAACCCGTCCGGCAGGAGAGCCAGGGTTTTATAAAAAGAAACGCTGAGGTTTTGTTGATGAATAATTGTCAGCAACACTGAATAAATGCATTTCATTTAATCTACATTAATTACGCCTATGCTATAAAGCCGCCACCCGCGGAAACCATCGAAACCTTGAAGCTTCAGGAGATAAACACCGATGTTGAGAATGTTTAAAGTTCAAGGTAACGCGCTGCGTGAAGACAAGCAGCAAGATGAAAATACCCCCTTGGCACTTAGTAGTGCGCTGTGGATTGATGCGCGCGAACCCAGTGACGAAGAACGCGAAGAGCTTAATACCTTTCTGCGTGCCGAGTTACCCGAAACCGATGATGTTGAAGAGATTGAATTCTCTGCGCGCTATTTTCAGGATGGTGTGGGAATCCATGTCCACTCGCTGTTTTTGGCACCGGGAGACTCTGGTCGCCATAGCACCTCAACGGTGGCATTCATCCTTCAAGACAAACGTTTGATTTCAGTGCGCGATGGTGATCTGGCAGATTTCCGTTTGTTGCGCATGCGTGCCCGTGCCGGGCAAGTACATGTGACATCCCCGCAAGATTTGCTGGTGACCATGTTTGAGCAGAAAGTGGAAAACCTTGCCGATGCCTTGGAAGACATCCACCGCAAACTCGAAGAAGTCAGCCACATGGTGCTGGAGGATGAGGATGCCGAGTTGGAGGAGGCCATCGATAGATTGGCGAAGCTTGAGGACAGCAATGGAAAAATCCGACTGTGTTTGATGGATACCCAGCGTTCAATTTCTTTTTTGCAGCGCCATCTGCGCGAATCATTTGATCTGCAGGAAACTGCACGTGAGATCAAGCGTGATGTGGACACCCTCATGTCGCACACCGCTTTCCTGTTCGACAAAATTAACTTCTTGATGGACTCGACCCAAGGTTTCATCAACATCGAACAAAACCAGATTATTAAAATATTCTCGATTGCGGCGATGGTGTTCCTGCCTCCAACAGTAGTGGCCAGTGCGTACGGTATGAACTTTGAGTTTATCCCCCATACCCACTGGAAATACGGGTTTGCGGTGGCTCTCTCATTGATGTTCCTTTCCGCTGTTTTGCCGTATTGGTATTTCAAGCGCAAAGACTGGCTGTAATAACGTGAGTAAAAAAGACGAATCCGTCAGGGGATTAAGCTTTGTAAAACGCGTTTACCCTGCTCGCACCCTGGGTCTGGGGTTGGGCGGGGTTGCGGTTGGCACTGTACTTCTGGCGCAAGACTTTCCTGTCTTTTATTGGTTGCTTTTGCTGGTCAATGGCTTGGTCTGGCCGCATTTGGCTTATGTAATTGCCTGCCGTAGCGCTATACCTTTTCAGGCCGAACGCAGACATCTATTGTTGGATAGTGGAAGTGGCGGCTTCTGGGTGGTCGCGATGGGATTCAATCCTTTAGTCAGTACCCTGATCCTCATGATGTTGTGGATGAACAACATCGCAGCCGGTGGATTGCGCTTATTCCTGAAAGGGCTGGCCACCACAGGTATAGGTTTACTGGTGGGGTTAGCTGCATTTGGTTGGCATCCAGACCTGACGACGGGCGATTGGGTTGTATACGCCTCATTACCCATGCTGGTTGCTTACCCGGTAGCGATAGGCTTGATTACTTACAACCTTGCTATCCAGCTGCATCAACAAAAAGAATTATTAAAGCGCTTGAGCCGCACCGATGGATTGACGGGCTTATACAATCGTTATTACTGGGAGTCCCGTACTACCGAGTCGATTGCTGTCGCGCGCCGCAACAATCAACCTATGGCGTTGATTTTGTTGGATATCGACCACTTCAAAGCTATTAACGATACCTATGGGCATGTGGCAGGCGATCAGGTGCTCAAGCAGGTGGCGCAATTACTGCGCATGAATTTGCGCGAAGGCGAATTGTTAGGGCGTTACGGTGGCGAGGAGTTCGCGCTTTTATTACCTAACACCACCCAGGATGCTGCCTACGCAACCGCCGAGCGCTTGCGCTTGTTGGTAGGGCAGGCTTTATATGAAATCGATGAACGGGTGAGCGGATTACGCTGTTCTATCAGCGTGGGAGTGGCTGCGTTTCGCGAGGGGCAGGGTTACAGTGAATGGTTCAGAGCGGCTGATGCGGCTCTGTATCAGGCAAAGCATATCGGGCGTAATACCACGGTTGTATTCGATAGCACACTTCAGGATGTGTTGGTTCTGCACAAGCACCCAGGTGACCAGCGAGCAACATCGCCTGTCTAATTTATTCTTCTACCCATTCCCAACGTAAGGGTTGGCCAAAATCATCCAGAATCACTTTTTTGCGAGGGCGAGGCTTTTTAGGTTTGAGTGCCAGCTGGGGTTTTTTCCGCGCTTCTATGGCGGCGACCACCTCAGGTAAGGGGGTGCGGTCTTCCTGGCTTGAACCTTCAAAGATGCTGACCAAGGGCCCGTTAGCATCCACGCGGCCACTGAGTCCGCGAGGTATTTCATTGACATGTCCGCCTTTATGCAGAAATTCCTGAACTTGTTGTTCCAGTTCCTGATGCAGTTGGCGGCGGGTTTTGGTGGGTGTGATCATGTTGTGCAAATGTTGGATTGGACAAACCCGCAGTAGCGGGACGATCTGCCAGCATACCAGCGCCCCCAAGCCAAGGGCAATCGGCCAGAGCCTTTAACCTCGCATCACCGGCTCGCTTTAGGTAAACTGCGCGCCTTTCAAGCCTCTTCATTCCATCTGTATCTTAAATGGTCGTCGCATGACCCAAGCCAGCCTCAAAATTACTGAAATTTTCTATTCGCTCCAGGGAGAGTCTAATACTGTTGGTTTGCCGACCGTATTTGTCCGGCTCACTGGCTGTCCGCTGCGTTGTGGTTATTGCGATTCTGAATACGCCTTTTACGGTGGGGAGCGTTTGTCGCTCGATGAAATTCTCGCCAAAGTCGCCACCTATAACGCACGCTACATCTGTGTCACTGGCGGTGAACCGCTTGCCCAGCGCGAATGCCTGACATTGTTGACGGCACTGTGTGATGCTGGCTACAAGGTATCCCTGGAAACCAGCGGTGCTTTGCCCGTAGATGACGTTGATCCTCGCGTGGTTAAAGTAATGGATTTAAAAACGCCCGGTTCAGGCGAAGTGGGGCGTAATCGCTGGGAAAATATCCCGTTATTGGGTGAGCAGGATCAGATTAAGTTTGTGATTTGCGATCGTGCTGATTATGAATGGGCACGTTTCAAACTGGACGAATATCAATTATCAGGCAGAGTCGCTGAAGTATTGTTTTCCCCCAGCTTTGGTCAAGTAGAGCCATTGGCGTTAGCTGAATGGATTTTGGCGGATAATTTACCGGTGCGTTTCCAGTTACAACTCCACAAACTTCTGTGGAGTGATACCCCCGGCCATTGATGGCTGTCGTTTTCATCAGCGTTTTTCTTTTTTTATTCATGGTTGGTTGTTGTTATGTCGCAAAAAAAAGCAGTCGTGCTTGTCTCCGGCGGTCTGGATTCCACCACTGTGTTGGCTATTGCCCGCAGTGAAGGTTACGCCTGCTATTCCATGAGTTTTGATTACGGCCAGCGCCATAAATCTGAATTGCTTGCAGCAGAACGCACTGCCAAGGCCTTGGGCGCTGTTGAACATAAAGTGATTAAACTGGATTTGCGCTCAATCGGTGGTTCTGCACTGACAGATGACGCGATTGATGTGCCGGAGGAAGAGACGGGCGGTATTCCGGTAACCTATGTGCCGGCACGCAATACAGTATTTCTATCGATTGCCTTGGGTTGGGCTGAAGTACTGGAGTGTGACGATATTTTTATTGGTGTAAATGCGGTGGATTTTTCCGGCTATCCGGATTGCCGCCCGGAATATATCGCGGCTTATGAGAAGATGGCCAATCTGGCAACCCGCGCGGGTGCCGAAGGTAATAAATTACATATCCGCACACCACTGATTCACTTGAGTAAAGCCGATATTATCCGCCAGGGTATTGCATTGGGTGTTGACTACGGGCTGACAGTATCTTGCTATCAAGCAAACGATGCGGGCGAGGCGTGCGGAAAATGCGATAGCTGCCGCTTGCGCAAGCAGGGTTTTACTCAGGCCGGTATTGCCGACCCAACACATTACCAGAACTGATTTTTATCATTTATGCGCAGAGCAATATCCGCGCTCCAATAGCTGCTGTTCAAATTCTTCAATCGGCATGGGTCTGCCGAAGAAATATCCTTGGAACATGGTGCATCCATTTTGTTCCAGGAAGCTTTTCTGTACTTCTGTTTCAACTCCTTCTGCGATGACTTGCAAATTCATATTTTGTGCCATAGCAATAATAGTGCGGGTAATAATGGCATCGTTAGGGTCAATCGCGATATCGCGCACAAATGTCTGGTCAATTTTTAATTGATCCAGCGGCAAACGTTTCAAATAAGACAGGGATGAATAACCTATACCAAAGTCATCCATTGAAAAGCCAATTCCGCTATTTTGTAGTTGCTGCATTTTTTCGATACTTTGATCGACATTTTTCAGCAGTGAACTTTCGGTTAACTCCAACTTTAATAAATGCGGATTGATATTGCTGTGGCTGACAATAGCCAGTACATCATCCACAAAACTTGGCTGGTTAAATTGAATTGGGCTTACATTGACGGCAATGCTTAGCTGGCAAAACGCCTGATGAAGGCTCCATTGTTGTAACTGCTCACAAGCTTGGCGAATGACTTGTTTGCCAATGGAAACAATTAAACCGGTTTGCTCAGCGACAGGAATAAAATCGGCAGGGGAAATCATGCCGTTATTCGGATGTCGCCAACGCAGTAACAGCTCTGCGCCCAAGGCTTTACCCTGTGTATCAATTTGTACTTGATAGTAGGGAATCAATTGTTGTTTTGATTCATATGCAGTGCGCAAATCAGTTTCAATTGCGGCGCGCTTTTCCAAATGCGATTGCATATTGGGGTCAAAAAAGCGGATCGCATTTCTGCCACTGTCTTTGGCTTGATACATGGCGACATCGGCATGACGCAATAGATCGTCAATTGTGCGCATCTGGCCTTTAAATAAATTGACACCAATACTGATGGTGCAGTGATAAACCGATTGTTGTAACGGATAGGGTAAATTAATCAGGTCATGTAATTCTTCTGCACGTTTTTTCGCTTCCAGCGCCGCTGTTTCAGCGTCCTCCCCCAAATTATCAAACACCACAACAAATTCATCACCGCCCAAACGTGCAGCTAAATCTGTTGTGCGGATAATACTGGCAATGCGCTCCGCCACTTGCACCAATAGCTGGTCGCCGATGTGATGGCCGCGGGTATCGTTAAGCATTTTAAAGTGATCAATATCGATAAACAAAAGCGCGCCATGCTGACCAGTGCGCGCACTTTGCGCCGTTAATAGTCGCAGACGATCTTGCAACATACGTCTATTTGGCAGGCGTGTTAATGGATCAAAAAATGCGAGGTTATAGATTTTTTCCTGATCTTGTGCGCGTCGTAACTCACCGCTAATACGGTCGGCAAAAATTAATAATAGCGAGCTGATTTGCGGGGATATGGGTAATGGATGTTCTGCAAGCAGCACCAATACACCGAAGGGTGCTCCTTGTGCATTGCGTATACCTACTCCGAGATAACTCTCAATATTGAGTTCCCGCAATAACGCATCATCGGGATAGCGCGCACTTGCGCCACTGCTCATAAAACAAAAATTTTCTTCAAAGACATCGTTGCATGGAGTGCCTTGTAGTGCATAGCGAATGTTGGGTTGCAACTGGCCGTTTTTCAGGTAGGTGTGTGTAACTGCTTCGTTGGGATTTTCACTGTCAATCAAACTGATCGCTGCATGACCTGCGCCAATGGCATCGGCGAGTGCCTGCAATATGGTGACAAAAAAATCAGGAGTAGAGGCTGCATCTGCCGCAGCAGCTGTTAAGGCTAAATCAAGGCCTTTACGTTCGGTAATATCCTGCAAACTGCCTTGGATACTGATGTTTTGTGTATCGTCTAATGTATCGCCTTGTAATTGCAGCCACAATTTTTGTCCGTCAATTTCAATGCGCACTTCTTGCGTCAGTGGTTTGTGATAGCGAAGGCTGTCAGCAAGGGCATTGCTCAGATTTTCCCGATCTTCGCTATAGACAAACCGGTTGATAAAATCGGTCATGGTGGAGTTGAGATATTCATCGGGAAAGCCAAATAAGTCTTTCACTGAATTATTGAAATGGCATTCATCCGTATCCGGATTCCAGCTCCAGTAGGCGATGCGCGCCATTAGCTGGGCGCTTTCCAGGCGTTGCTCGCTTTGGCGCAAGGCATCTTCCACTTGTTTGCGCTCTGCCAGTTCCTTCTCTGCTCGCAAGAGCGCTTTGCGCTGTGGTCCCAAATCAATATCAAGGCAATACATTTCTTTGTGATCGGGCGTGTCAATCAATACATGGTTTGAATATACCCACACTTCATTGCCATTGGCGTCCTGTAGTGCGAGTTCACCCGAGGGGATCGCTATATCCTTTTCATGCCAGTCTTCGATTGCTTGATAAACGCCTTCGCGCATAAAGCCGGGGATAATTAAATCTTCCAGTTTTTTCCCCATTGCATTTGAGGCGCTAAATCCATATAGATCCTCACTGGCTTTGTTCCAGAAAATTACTTCGTGGAAACGGTTGTAGCCTTGCACAGCAATATTCCGTGTGGTTTCAAAAATATTGCGGAAGCGCTGTTCATTGGCGAGATCGGCTTGATGGGTATTGATGCGTTTGGTGATGTCGCGCGCAAGACAAATAAACCTGTCATCCTCACGGCGACTGCCAGCGTGTTTGGCAATCGACAGTTCGTACCAGAAAGTGTCATCGCCGTGGGTGATACGAATACTTTTGCCTTGCGATATTCCCCAGTGATCAGCTTCGCTGAGGGCATGCATCCATACAGAAACAGACGATGAGGGTAATGTTTCCGAAAGATTTTTTCCTAGCAGTTCTTCTGTTGTCAGATTGTGATGCTGGCTGCTGCCGTTGAAAGACAACACATGACCCTGACGGTCAATTTCAAATAGCAAATCCGGAATTGCATGAAGGATGGCTTCAAGATGTAATTTTTGTTTCTCTTGCGCCTCATTCGACTCGCCCAATTGATGCGTTGTGGTGATTATTTCGGTATGAGCTGCAGTGATCATCAGCCCCAAAATAGTCATACTGACAGTGTAAATCCAGATAACCCAATAGCTGAGCTGCTGCGAAGGTAATGAAAAAGGCCCGAGTTGGTGAACGCTGGACCAGATCGCGAGAAAGCTGAAGCCAATTGTGGTTAATGCGCAACCTAACAAACCGAAAGAGAGTGCTGCCCACGCCACGCAAACAAAACTGGTGAACACGATAGGCAAATGCCATTTGCCTTCAAGCAAGTCACCTTCAAAATTATTAAATGGAAAACAGCATAAACCTACAATCAGGCTGACTGCGAGAATAATGACAAAATCCAGCTTGCGTTCTGCTACACGGTTGATGTTGGCGCGATTGATGTTTATCAGCAGGGGAGTAATGAGGAAAACGCCGAGGCTATCGCCCATCCACCAGATAAGTACGGTATATAAGCCGTCATTGAGTGACCCCTGGTTGTCGCTATTGAGTGTAAAGCCACCGATAGCAGCTGACACCAACATGCCCAGCGCCCCTAGTGCTAAAAACCAGACAGTGTTGCGACGATTGAGTTGTGTGAGGTCGCACTGTGCCCTGCGCAAAAGCCATGTGCCAAACAGCGGTGCCAAGGTGTTCCCTGCGGCCAAAATCAGATTGGTGACGATGTTCGCACCACTGTATGTTTGCAGGGCGAATGCAGCCAGAAATACAGCTGGCCACATGCGTGGGGACCAGCGATAAAATGCGGCTAAAGCAATTCCGCCGGGTAACCAAAAAAGGGTGACCCGATCATTTTCGAAAGGCACACACAGGCCTAGCCAACCAGTCAGGCTGTAAGCCAAAAAAACAATCACTAATTGAGCGAGCCTGGGTAAATTGGGCTGCGATATTCCTTCCCCGTGTGAAGCAAAAAGCATGCGACTGTCTCGTAATCGACTAGGGCAACCAATCCTGGATGGCCGTTACAAACCTGTTGTTATTTCAAAGGGGGGTAGCGAGCCGACTTAAAGAATAGGTTAAATTTGGTGCCGTTGTCGCAAAAGTTTCAATGTGGCCCAAAAAGCTCTGCAGAATCTTCTTTGTATCGAGTGCGCTGTTGATAAAGCTACCAAAAAGCTTCTTTAATAACCAATAATTATTTGGGATCTGTAGCGTCTGCAAGAATTAGTAAAAAATGCTTGTCTTTTCAGTCCAAAACATTATTATACGCGCCTCGCATTTGGGGTCGTTAGCTCAGTCGGTAGAGCAGTTGGCTTTTAACCAATTGGTCGCTGGTTCGAATCCAGCACGACCCACCATTTATCTGGTGGTACTTCAAAAATAGTAAATGCGAACCCTGTTGTTGGACAAATCAGTCGGTAGAGCAGTTGGCTTTTAACCAATTGGTCGCTGGTTCGAATCCAGCACGACCCACCACATAGAAATGCAAAAAAGGGCGCTTAACAAAGCGCCCTTTTTTATTGGACAAAATAATTGATTCTTGCGAAGTCCCAAATTTAACCGCCAATCCAGAGTTTGCTCTGTGATAAAATTTGGCGCAAATGTACTGCTCGCCAAAGCGAGTTGGTTTTAGTGAGGCGATGATATGTCCGAGTTTGTGAATCTTGCTGTGCGCGATCTCGCTGCTGAAGATCTCGTTAAACAACATCTGGCGCGAGTCTGGAGTGCGCCTCAATACACTCCTGAGCAAGAATCTGAATACAAGTTGCGCATTAAATCATTGCTCAAACAGCACAATGCAGTATTGGTTGCTCACTATTACACCGATCCCCTGATACAAGCGCTTGCCGAAGAGACGGGTGGTTGTGTGTCTGACTCTTTGGAGATGGCTCGTTTTGGAAAAAATCACCCTGCCGACACCCTCATTGTTGCCGGTGTTAAATTCATGGGTGAAACCGCCAAAATCCTCACACCTGAAAAGCGTGTACTTATGCCGACCCTGGAGGCGACATGCTCGCTGGATTTGGGGTGTCCTATTGATGAGTTTTCTGCGTTTTGCGACCAGCACCCTGATCGCACTGTCGTGGTTTATGCCAACACGTCCGCCGCGGTAAAAGCGCGTGCCGATTGGGTCGTGACTTCGAGTATTGCGCTGGATGTGGTTGACTATCTGGATCGCCAAGGTAAAAAAATTCTGTGGGCACCCGATAAACATCTTGGTGCTTATGTTCAGCAAAAAACCGGAGCTGATGTTCTGTTGTGGGACGGCGCTTGCATTGTGCACGAAGAGTTTAAGGCGAAGGGAGTGGAGGATCTCAAGATTCTTTATCCCGATGCTGCAGTGCTGGTGCACCCTGAGTCGCCCAAAGCGGTAGTAGAATTGGCTGATGTGGTTGGTTCAACATCACAGTTGATCAAAGCGGCGCAGACTTTACCAAACCGGGAGTTCATCGTGGCAACTGACCAAGGCATTTTCTACAAAATGCAACAGGTCAATCCTGACAAAACTTTCCACATCGCCCCAACGGCGGGTAGCGGCGCAACTTGTCGCTCTTGCGCCAACTGCCCCTGGATGGCAATGAATGTATTGGATAATCTGGCAAGTGTGTTTGAACGGACGGATAACGAAATCCATGTTGACCCTGACCTGGGTAAGCGAGCGATGATTCCGTTACAACGAATGCTGGATTTTAAAAAATAAGTATTGCTGCTGGTGATTGATAGTGTTTTGCTTGTTTCGTCTGGCACCACTCAGTACCATGTCGCCTTTCGTATTTGGTCAATTCAATTCCCCCAACTTTAAAACGCTACTTTATTTCGCTAGCTAACGGAGCTCCCGATGATTCAAGGCAGTATGGTTGCCCTGGTAACCCCGATGAATGCAGATAATTCCCTCGATTGGGCGAGTTTGCATAAGTTGGTGGACTGGCATCTGGAGCAGGGCACTCATGCAATTGTTGCCGTGGGTACCACCGGCGAATCGCCCACGTTGAATGTTGATGAACATCTGGCAGTAATCAAGAAAGTAGTTGATCAGGTGAATGGTCGTATTCCGGTAATCGCGGGTACAGGCGCTAACTCTACTGCAGAGGCGGTTGAGTGGACCCAAGCAGCCAAAGATATTGGTGCTGATGCCTGTCTGCTGGTAACTCCTTATTACAACAAGCCCACTCAGGAAGGCTTGGTGTTACACCATACTCATATTGCGCGCGCCGTCGCCATTCCCCAAATCCTCTACAATGTGCCCGGCCGCACGGGCGTGGATATGAAGCCTGAAACGGCACTTCGTTTGGCTAAAGTGCCTAACATTGTTGGGATCAAAGAGGCAACGGGTGATCTTGAGCGCGCTAAAGTACTGATCGAGCAAGCCCCATCCAGCTTTGCAGTTATCTCGGGTGATGATGCAACAGCCGCTGATTTAATTCTTTTAGGGGGTAAAGGGGATATTTCTGTCACGGCGAATGTCGTACCTGCTGCCATTGCGCGTATGTGCGAATTGGCTCTGGCAGGTAATGCAAATGAAGCGCGCGCAATTAACGAGCGTTTATTGCCTTTGCATACGGCTATGTTTGTTGAATCCAACCCGATTCCGGTGAAGTGGGCCCTTGAACATATGGGGATGATCCAATCGGGTATTCGCCTGCCACTGACACGCTTGTCAGAGCAGTATCACCAACAGCTTAAATCAGCGATGCAGCTCGCCGGGGTCTGAAAGAACCTTGGGTTGCATGTTGTCACGAGATGATTCATGAGTCCGATTAACGCAATGACCATAACAACAAAACCATTTTTGTCTATCAATATTAAGCGTCCATTATGGACCCTGCTAGTTGCCACTTTGGGGGTTTCTCTATCGGGGTGCGGCATGTTTTTTGGCGATGAGGGAGTTTTTCGTAATCGCGAAGGTGATTATTTAAAAGCCGATAATATTCCTCCGCTTGTGTTACCCGCAGGGACAAAATCAGAAACCATGGGTGAGTTGTATCCAATTCCACCGATTACTGCGACTGACTTTGGCTTTGACCCCAGTGCGGACGACTACGAAGTACCGCGGCCTATGCCCTTATCGGCAAACCTTGAACAGGAAAACGTCAAAATACAGCGAGTAGGCAATGAAAGCTGGATTTTGCTGAATGCGGCACCTGGCGAGGTCTGGCCACGAATCCGTAATTTCCTTAATGTGAATGCTTTGGCTGTTAGCAAAGCCGATATTGGTAAAGGCATCATCGAGACCAGTTGGTTGCAATTCAAGACGGATCTATCAACTTATGACCGTTATCGTTTGCAGATCGATCAAGGTGTACAGCCTGAGACTACTGAAATCCACATCACCCATATGAGCGTTCCGGTTGCTGAAAAACCAACTCCTACTATGGGGTGGCCGCGTCGTTCAGTTAATCCAGAGCGTGAAAAGTGGATGTTGGATGAGCTTGCTGCAACCTTGGCAAGTGAAACAGCTGAAGGTGGAACATCATTACTCGCGCAGGCGATTGGTGGCTCGGTAAAAGCAAATCTGGGTGTGTTGGGTAACGAGCCATTGATGACCATCAAGCTTGATCGTCAGCGCGCCTTTGCAACTCTGACATATGCAGCCAAACGCGATGGTTTTACCACGTTTGCCCAGGATATCGATGCAGGTCTCTATTACGTCCATTACATAAATCCGGAAGATGCTAAGCCGGGCTGGCTCAAACGCTTGTTCCGCATTGGTTTGGAACCTAAAGCCCCAACTACGCCCTACTCATTGGAGCAAATCAAAACCAATATGCTGACCGGTGATGCCTTTGAAAAAGCGCCACGCTCTGATCGTGACGAAGAAAAAGCATTACCTGATGCCCCGGGTTATTTAATAGTCGTAACGGGAAGCAACAACAATTTCGTTGTCCGCATCCGTGATCCGTACGGCAAACGCTTGAGCCCTCATGAGGCTCGTGAGTTATTAACCGTGCTGCGCAGAAACCTGATCTAAATGGCAAGCCCCCTGCGCTTTGCATCCCTTGGGAGTGGCAGTCGCGGTAATTCAACGCTGATTGAGTGGGCCGCAGGAACACTTTTGATTGATTGCGGATTCAGTGTCAAAGAAGCCAATCAGCGGCTTGAGCGATTAGGGAAATGTGCAGAAGATCTGACTGCGATATTGGTAACCCATGAGCATACTGACCACATCAAAGGCGTTGCGGCTATGGCTCGGCGCTATGGTTTACCGGTCTATATGACACCGGGGACCTGGCAGAGTAGGGATCTGGGTGAACTACCGGATTTGCGATTAATCGAGGCCTATACCCCTTTTGTGCTCAACGATTTAAATGTCGTTCCTGTGGCTGTACCGCATGATGCACGCGAACCTGCGCAATTTGTTTTTGAATACGAAGGGTTGCGATTGGGGGTGCTGACGGATTTGGGAAGTATTACCTCCCATGTAGAAACGCATTATCAGGATTTGGATGCGATGGTGCTTGAAGCTAATCATGATCCTTTTATGTTGGCATCCGGGCCTTATCCTCCATCGTTAAAACAACGTGTCGGCGGGCTCTGGGGGCACTTGAGCAATCAGCAAGCTGCCGGGTTTTTACAGCGGCTCAATTGTGCGCGGCTGCAGCATTTGGTGGTGGCGCACATCAGTCAACAAAATAATTCGCTGGAGCTTGCGCAGGCGGCTTTGGCATCGGTCACGGCAGAGGTCAAACAAGTGACTTTTGCCTGCCAAAACCAGGGGTTTGACTGGTTGTCGGTTACTTAACTACAAGTTTAATTTTTTACTTTCGAATAGCAGGCCAATCAATGGAAAAGCGCGAACAACTCTACGCAGGCAAAGCCAAATCCATCTATAAAACTGACGATCCTGATCTGTTGATCATGTTGTTCCGCAATGATACGTCCGCCTTTGATGGCAAACGAATCGAACAATTGGATCGCAAGGGCATGGTGAACAATAAGTTCAATGCATTCATTATGGGTAAGTTGCAGGAAGCGGGTATCCCGACGCATTTCGTCAAGTTGGTATCCGATACAGAATCCCTGGTGAAAACGATGGAAATGATTCCGGTAGAGTGCGTTGTGCGCAATCTAGCGGCAGGCTCGTTGGTGCGTCGCTTGGGAGTTCAGGAAGGTATGGATTTGAATCCGCCTACGTTTGAACTCTTTCTTAAAAACGATGCTTTGGGCGACCCAATGGTCAATGAATCACATGTGCAGTCATTTGGCTGGGCTACACCGGAACAATTGGCTCGCATGAAAGAGCTGACCTTCAAAATCAACGCAGTACTTAAGGATTTATTTGCAGCAGGCAATATGCTGTTGGTGGATTTCAAAGTGGAATTTGGTCTGCATAAAGGCGAAGTGATTCTCGGTGATGAGTTTTCACCAGATGGCTGCCGTTTATGGGATAAAGATACACGTGAAAAGCTGGATAAAGACCGTTTCCGCCAAAATCTGGGCAATGTGGTCGAGTCTTACGAAATGGTTGGTCAGCGCCTTGGTTTGACGTTCTAAGGATACTGTTCAGGCATTAGAAAATGGGGGCTTAGAGCCCCCTTTTCATTTGCGCGTTAAATTCACTTTTTGCTGACAGTCTCTTCTTAACAGATGCGGAAGGTGATTTTTGTCCAATCCTATCTATACTCAGCAATATTCGTGAATGAATTATCACGCGCAACAATAAACAAATGAATAAACGGCAAGTTACTAATGGAGAACTCACAGTGAATGAACGCCGCGTTTTTGAGCGTACATCAACCTCTGTACGGGTTGAAATGTCGCATCCCAGCTTCGGAACGATTATTGGATTTGCTAAAGATATTTCTGATGGTGGTGCGCAAGTCCAAATAGAAAATCAGGTCTGTCCACCTGTAGGAACAGAAGTTTCGGTGAAGTTTAAAAAAGCCGTCGGCGCTATCAATGCTGACCCGGTGCGTATGCGTGTGGTGCACCAACTCCGTAACACGATAGGTTTGATGTTTGTTCGGGGCGCTAGCTAACGCGCCCATATTACTTACAAACACTGTGTCGGCAATGCCAATTCGAGTTTTTGGCTGTTCAAATTTCGTGATAATTGCTTTAAATCCTTGCATCCCATTTGTGGATTGTTTGTTACATCCAGGTGTTTCAAATGCAATAAATGCAGCAGCGGTGCTGCATTGTTGATTTTGTTATTTCCCAGCATTAATTTCTCCAAGCGCCCTAACTGGCCAATGGTATCTATAGCAACTAGCTGATTATTGGCCAAATTAAGTTCTTTTAATGCAAAAAAAGTTTCCAGCCCTGAAAGTGATGTAATGCCTGCATCGCTACAGTCCAATCGTTTCAAATCTTCCGCTTTGGTGATGTGTTGATCGTAAATGGTTTGTTCAACACAATCGTGTAATTTTGAGTCTGCCAATTGGTAATTTTTGAATATTGAAGGTGGTGTATAAACAATATTTTCATTCACACTCACTGAATAATTTTTACAGCCCGTCATTAAAAAACTGACGATAAGACCACAAAAAACAAAAGGAAATTTGTTATACATAGTGAGTTTTCTCAGGTTGATTTCATAAGTGTTTAATATAAGCACTTTAATAAGGTTCGGGTTGCACAGCAATCATTGGATTTGAAATTCAGTATTTATTCAGTTCTGCTATTTAACAATTCCCATTAAGTTGTTGTCTGTTAAGTTGACACGATGTTTTTTACTTTTGTTCCACAGGAGAGTCCAACATGAAATATATCATTGCATTATTATTTTCCATGAGCTTGATCGCTTGTACCACTACAGACCCTTATACCGGTGAACAAAAGACCAGTAAAACTGTTAAAGGTGCCGGTATTGGCGCTGTTGCAGGTGCGGTATTGGGTGCTGCTACTGGCGATAATAAAAAAGATCGTCGTGATCGTGCGTTAAAAGGCGCTGTTCTGGGTGGTGTGATTGGTGGCGGCGTCGGCAATTATATGGATCGCCAAGAGGCCAAACTGCGTGCTGAATTGCAAGGTACTGGCGTGCAGGTTCAACGTGATGGCAATAATTTAACCCTGATTATGCCGGGTAATATTACGTTTGCATCCAATAGTGCTGACATTCGTTCCGACTTTTTCGATGTGTTGAACTCAGTTGCAAAAGTGTTAGCCGAGTTTAACCAAACCTCCATTCGCGTAACCGGGCATACAGACTCTACCGGCGGCGACAAAATCAACCAGCCGCTGAGTGAGCGCCGCGCTGACAGCGTAGCCATGTATTTACGAAGCCAGAAAGTGAGCAGTGCACGTATCCAATCATATGGTTATGGTTCACGTTACCCGATCGCAAGCAACGATACTCCAAGTGGTCGCGAACAAAACCGCCGTGTTGAGCTGGAACTAATTCCTAACGAGTAAGCGTTATTTGAGTCATCTGAAGCCGCCAAGCATTGCTTGGCGGCTTTTTTATTGTCTTAAATTTCAAGTGGTTAAGAAGGTGTGCTAATTTTTTAGCATATTTTGCTTGACCATTGTGATGTGAGTGCTACTTTATTAGCATGGTGCTAAAAAATTAGCAGGTGGGATGGGAAAGCTTTGGCAACCCAATTACCAGATGAGTACATTTTTAATGAATGGTGATAACAATGACGTTAGATGATTTGGACAAAAGTGCAGCCGCGCAACTGAGCCGACGTGAAAGACAAATTATGGATGCCTTATTTGAAGCGGGTGAGCTATCAGCACAGGATGTTCGCGCCGCAATTCCGGATGCACCTAGCTATTCAGCCGTTCGTGCGCTACTGGCCAAATTGGTTGAGAAAAAAATAGTTGATTTTCGCGAGGATGGCCCTCGTTATATTTATTTTCCGGTAGTCGCCGCAGAAGAGGCGCGTACATCGGCGTTACAAAAATTGTTAAAAACTTTTTTTGGTGGATCGACCGCAGCGGCAGTTAATGCACTGTTGGGTATGAACCGGGAAAAATTGAGCGAGGCAGAGGTACAGCAGCTGCAGCAGGCGATTGATGAGGCCGCGCGCGATATCCAATTACCAAAATAAAAATACCGGCTCCAATAAAAACATCATATTCAATAACAGTACTGGAAGGTGGTAAATGAATACCCAACTAATGGCCAGCTTCATTATCTCCGGACTAATAAAGCCGATTATTTTATTGCTTGTCATTAGCGCGTTATGGTGGTTGTTGCGTAAACGTTCCGCATCCTTGCAACACTTTGTACTAAGCCTTGGTGTAATCAGCGTGCTTTTGTTGGGGGTGCTTACTATTGGATTAAGCGATGGCTCAATTTCGTTGTTCCCTGCCTTTGCGTCGGTTTTTCAAGTGCCTGTGTCCTGGCTGGATGCGATGAATAGCTGGCTCGGCAATCATTCATCAATGCATGAATTTTTAATACTAACCGCAATTTATTTTCTGCCTGCCAGTACCTTGATTTTTTATTTGCTTTTGGGGATTGGTGGGCTCTGGTGGCAAACACGCCAAGCTGAGCCTGTTAAATCACAAGAGTTGATTGCGCAGTTAAATGCACTCAGTGAGTTAGTTGGCATACAACGTCCCATTAAACTTGTGATAGATCGCGAGATAAATTCTCCGCAAACCTGGGGGCTTTTCCACCCGGTTATCATGTTACCTCGTGCAGCTTTAGTTTGGGATGAAGACAAGCAAATCAGTGCGCTTATTCATGAGCTTGGGCACATTGCCCGTTGGGATTGGTTGACATTATTGTTGGTAAAAATAACTTGCGCATGCTTCTGGTTTTTAGCGCCCATCTGGTGGGTTGCCAGGCAAATTTATCAGCAGGCCGAAATCGCATGTGATGATTATATTTTTAAACTGCGTGATAAACATGTTGTTTACGCTAAAAATTTATTGGCAATTGCTGATACAAATGAATCAACTCACTCTTCAGAAAGTTTACATATGCGCGGCCAGTCTCCTATTTATTGGCGCATTATGGCGTTGCTTGATCAACAGCGTTCGCACCAGCCTGTTGCGATGGAGACGGCTCAGTACTGGGTTATTTGCAGTGTATTTTTATTAGTGTTTTGGGCCAGTGTACAGTTGCTGCCACTACAAGAGCAGCTGCGTCAGCGAAGTGATTTTTTGTTGGAAATTCAATGGCCGGAAATTGCAGAAAAGAAACTGGTTGATGATGATAAGGCTGTTGTTGTCGAGACTTTTAGTTGGGAATTACTGCAGCGGATTAAACCTGTTTTACAAGAATATCCCCATTGGGATGAGCAATTGGAAACAACACGGGTCACTGTCAGCAAGCCCACTAAACAAGAATTTTCCAGTGGACTCTCAGTGGAGCAGGTACGCCCTGATATTCCCCGTATTCAAATCCAAGGTTATTTGCCTGTCGATTTGGTTTCGCCGGAATATCCTGCAGTGGCGCTTCAAAAAGGAATAGAAGGTTGGGTACAAGTAGAGTTTTCTATAGGCATCGAAGGTGAAATTATTGAGCCGCGAATTATCGCCCATTCTCCCTCTGCAATATTTGATCGCAATGTGTTGGGTGCGATTAAAAAATCCCGCTATCGCCCGCAGATCATTGATGGACAAGCTGTGATTGTCCAAGGTGTTACCGAGACATACCATTTCCAATTGATACCCGCATCGTCTTTCTCTCGACGATAAATTTCACCCTGTATTCCCTGCTGTTTTTAATGGCCCTTACTCGGGCAGGGCCATGTTTTGCCCGAACATTGAGGATGTCATCATGAGTAAAGCAATAACCGCTAATCAATTCAATAAAACCGTTGCCGATCAAGAGGAGATAAGCGCGCTCGGCCGTATGTTTACAGGTTTGCCCTTAGGTATTTTGATGACCGCTTGTCTTCTTTGGATGATGCAGGCATTGGTCAATAACGAACAGCCAGTGGAAATAGTAGACGATACTCCGAAAATTCCGGTTGTTGTTATGGCAGGTCCTCCAACAATTGATACCAGAATGGATGAGCCACCTGTGCGTCCTGTTGAGGTAGAGCAGCCACCGAAAATCGCGATGGTTGAACCCATCGAAATTGATCCCGGTTCAACCGCGATAAATTTGGGTGGCCCGGTTGTGATAGAACAACCACCTATCGGTGTTGGAATAGCCGGTACAGGTCAAATGATTCCTTTCATTAAAGTACCGCCGCAATATCCACAATCGGCGTTGGCAAAAGGCGTGGAAGGTTATGTAGATGTTATGTTTGATGTAACGGAATTAGGCACTACCGATAATATTCGTGTTGTCGGGTTTCATCCATCGAGCGTATTTAATCGCAGCGTGTTAAAAGCAATTAAAAACTGGAAGTACAAGCCGAATGTGGTGGATGGCAATCCCGTCAGAACACCGGATGTGCGTGATCGCGTGACCTTTAAATTGGAAAAATAGTTGCGCTTACAAAGGCACAGTAGATAATAGCCGCTCTATTTACTGTGCCCTTGGTTGTTATGTCCTGCTCATCCAACATCGCTATTTTATGCAATGACTTATCACTCGACTCTGCGCGCGCTGCATGGGTTGAATCACTGGCATCACAGCTGCAAATTCCTTTGTTGCGCGACCAATCGCCAGACTTAATCACCAGCGCTGAATTCGTACTGCTTGTTGATGACGTGCGTGTAGTGTTGCAGCAAACCGGGCGCAAGGCTCCTGGCCCTATTCTGGTGGAGTTTACAGAAGGTTCGGTTGATCATCGCCGGAAATTTGGTGGTGGCAAAGGGCAGATGATTGCCAAAGCAGTCGGTATTAAATCGGGTTGTTACCCGCGTGTATTGGATGCAACCGCAGGTTTAGGTAAAGACAGTTTTGTATTGGCGAGTTTGGGCTGCCCCGTTACGCTGCTTGAGCGTTCACCGGTCGTGCAGATTTTATTGCAGGACGGATTGATGCGTGCGTTAGCGTTTGCACGTGAGCATGATCCTGAATTGTTAGTGGTGCTACAGCGTATGCAATTGATTACACAGGATAGCGGCGCGTATTTGGCTTCACTGGATACATCGGCATTTCCCGATGTGATTTATCTTGATCCAATGTTCCCGGAACGAAATAAAAGTGCCGATGTTAAAAAAGAAATGGCTGCGTTTCACGATGTTGTTGGTAAAGATGAGGATGCCGATTCACTATTACCGCTGGCGCTTGAGCATGTGAATTATCGTGTTGTTGTAAAGCGTCCACGTAAAGCACCGTTTCTCAATAATCAAACGCCTTCGTACCAATTGGAAGGAAAATCCAGCCGTTACGACATTTACACGATTAAAAAATTACCTGACCATCTTAATAATTAATGCCGGTCAAATAATTTTTGAATAGCGAATAGGCGATACCGTGCTCTGCTGTTTTTGCAGGTATTCATCAAATACCATGCAAATTCTGCGGATCAACAAGCGGCCTTTGTTATGGACATAAATGCCGCTGCTGTTAATACTCAATAATCCATCTTCACGCATAGGTTGTAGCTGGATAAGTTCTTTTTGAAAATGTGCTTGTGCATCAATTCCAAATTCGCGCATTACATCTGCAAATGCCAACTCAAAGTGGCAAATTAATTGGTTAATGACAAAGCGCCGGAGAATATCCTCCTGATTCAAACTAAAGCCTTTCATGATGGGCAGTAATCCCATATCCATTTTTTGCTGATAGGTGGTTAAGTCCTTTGCGTTTTGCACGTACACATTATCGATCATGCTTATGGACGACACGCCCAGCGCTAGTAAATCGCAATTGCCATGCGTCGAATATCCCTGAAAATTTCGCTGTAATTTTCCTTGTTGCTGTGCAATAGCAAGTGGGTCGCTGGGTTTGGCAAAGTGATCCATGCCGATATAAACGTAACCTGCCACTTGCAGAGTCTCAATCGCGTGTTGCAGCATATCCAGTTTTTCAGCGGGCGATGGCAGCTCGCTTTCGCTAATCATTTTTTGGCTTTTGAATAAATGTGGCATGTGCGCATAATTAAATAGCGATAAACGATCCGGCTCCAAATCAATCACTTTCTGCAAAGTATTGTGCAATGACTGTTGGTTTTGCAACGGCAAACCGTAGATCAAATCCATACTGATCGATTGGTATTGATGTTCACGCGTCGCGCGTGTCAGGTCTGCGACTTGCTCGTAAGTATTAAAGCGATTGACGGCGCGCTGCACATGCGGATCAAAATCTTGTACGCCCATGCTGATCCGGTTAAATCCCAGTTTGCGAAGATGTCGCAGTCTGTCAGGCGCTATTTGTCCCGGATGAATTTCAATTGAAAACTCGGCCGATTCATCATCAGCAAACGAAAATAAACGTCGGCTCGCGTTCATAAGTAATGACATTTCATCATCGCTAATAAAGGTAGGTGTACCTCCGCCCCAGTGTACTTGTTGCACTTGTTTACCCGGTTCAAATAAATCGGCGTAAAGCGATAATTCCTGGATCATGCGCTGGATATAAGGCAGCGCGCGGCTTTTGTTATGGGTGACAACTTTATTGCAGCCGCAGTAGTAACAAAGACTTTCACAAAACGGAATGTGAAAGTACAACGACAGCGGCCGGTGCGCGAGATTGCTGCGCACAATTGCACGGAACAGCGCAGACTGGCTAAATGCTTCGCGAAATTGTGGCGCAGTCGGGTAGGAGGTATACCGTGGCCCCGCCAAATCATAGCGGTGAATTAGCAGCGAGTCCCATTCAAGAGGTTGTTCAAAGTTGCGCATAACGCCTACCTGTTACTGTGGAGTCGTTATAGTAAAAACCAGCGCAGCCAAACGAATTGACATGGATCAAGCCTATAATGGCTAATCTGGTCAATCATGTAATCCTTTTTAAAATGAACGATGGTGTTTATGTCTAACAGCAGGTTTGATTCCCACAACAAGAGCCTTCTTGAAGCTACATCGTGCCTTGAAAAAAAGTACGATGAAATTGCCGATGCGCTCGCGGGCCCCGGGTTTATTATTCTGGACGGAGCCCTGCCGGACGCACTTACGCAAAGACTTATCGAGCTTATCAGTGGCAAAGATGGCCAGCTGAAACGTGCGGGTGTTGGTCGCAATGACGATTTCCAGCTCAATGACACTGTGCGTGGCGATGCTATTGAGTGGTTGGAAGCGGGCGAACCTGCTGTCACAGAATTTTTATCCGCCATGGATAAACTGCGCGCTGCACTCAACCAGCGTCTGTTTTTAGGGTTATGCGATTATGAGGCGCATTTTGCACGTTATAACCCCGGCGCTTTTTATAAGAAACACAGCGATGCATTTCGTGGAAAACCGGGCCGCAAAGTCTCCAGCGTGTTTTATTTAAATGCGGATTGGGATTTTGCAGCGGGTGGTGAATTGGTGCTCTATGATGAAGCAGGCACGGACGAGTTAGTCCGTGTTGCACCAGAATGCGGCAGGCTGGTGCTGTTTTTAAGTGAGGAATTTCCCCATGAGGTTCTTCCAGCGAGCCGTCCACGCCAAAGTATTGCAGGGTGGTTTCGGGTAAAGCCGTGAGCTCTTTAGGTGCGCGAAAATATTCAGCCTAAAGCAACAGAATTTTTAGGCGATAAATCCCTCGTGTCTCATAAATCGGCGGCTAACTGACCTTGCAAATACAGCGTGCGACTTGGGATCGCTAATTATTGTTAGCGTTGCCAGAGTGGAATGACCGGGATGTAACGGATAGTTGTGTTAGGTTTTGGAGTGCTCAAGTTAGTTGGCAATGCTTTTGCAAGATTAGGGGCGTAGCTCGCTGAAAGTCTTCCGGGAGTGGAGAAATGGAACCAGGGATGAATTTCAGTGAGCGCTATAACAACAAGACAACTAGAACCCGACGCTCAGAGAAACTCCTCTTTATAGAGACAATAAAGCGAGGCCGCGCATGCTTAAGGAAGTCACCATGAGTGAAATGAAAATTGATTGGCAGAATTATCATTCTGGCAATTTTTACGACGAATTAATTAGCTCGCCCGGCAACCCCCGTCCTGAAACCAAACACCTTGCGCAGTATCTGGCCTCTCTTTCCGGAGAAGAATTGCAAGAGCGAAAACTCTCTGCTGAGCTTGCAATCAAAACCATGGGTATTTCGTTTACGGTATATAGCGATGCAGGAAACATCGACCGTGAATGGCCATTCGATATTATTCCGCGCATCATCCCGCAACGTGAATGGCAAAAAACCGAGCGCGGTTTGATCCAACGATTAACGGCGCTGAATTTATTTATCAACGATATTTATAACGACCAGAAAATTATCAAAGATAAGGTTGTACCTTCTTATTTATTTGAGGATTCAGTCAACTTCCGCAAAGAATGCATCGGCATGAAACCCGCGTATGGTGTGTGGTCACATATTTGCGGTAGCGATTTAATTCGCGATAACAAAGGAGAGTTTTTTGTGTTGGAAGATAACCTGCGTGTGCCTTCCGGTGTATCTTACATGTTGGAAAACCGTAAAGTCACCAAGCGGGTTTTTCCAGAATTATTTGAAAACCACAACATAGTCCCAGTCACCGATTATCCCAATCAATTATTTGACACACTTGCATCGCTCTCGCCGCGTAAATCAGACCGCCCGGAAATTGTGGTGCTCACGCCAGGTATTTATAACTCTGCGTATTTCGAACATTCATACCTTGCGCAGCAAATGGGCGTTGAATTGGTTGAAGGTAATGATTTAGTGGTGGATAGCGATGACTGCGTTTACATGCGCAGTATTGATGGTTTGAAACGTGTGGATGTTATTTATCGCCGTATTGATGATTTATTCCTTGATCCTGAAATGTTTCATCCTGATTCAGTATTGGGCGTGCGCGGGCTCATGCGCGCATGGCTAAAAGGTAATGTCGCACTGGCCAATGCACCGGGTGCAGGTGTGGCAGATGATAAAGTCATCTATACCTACGTGCCAGACATGATCAAATATTATTTGGGTGAAGAGCCCATTCTGCCGAATGTTCCCAGTTATTTGTGTGTCGATAAAAAACAGTGCGATTACGTGTTGCAAAATCTCGATAAATTAGTAGTGAAACCTGCCAATGAATCGGGCGGTTACGGGATGATTATCGGCCCGCAAGCGAGCAAAAAAGAATTGGAAGAATTTGCTTTACGCATTAAAGCAAACCCGCGCAATTATATGGCGCAGCCATTAATTTCATTGTCAACGGCACCTATTCTCACAGAGGGTAATGCCGAGCCACGTCATATTGATTTGCGCCCATTTGTATTGCAAGGCAGAGATCACTGCGTAACACCCGGCGGTTTAACTCGCGTGGCAATGCGCAAGGGTTCTTATGTGGTGAACTCATCGCAAGGCGGTGGCAGTAAAGATACCTGGATTGTGGTGGAGGGCTAAATTATGTTGTCCCGTGTAGCTGAACGCATTTATTGGTTAGGGCGTTACATGGAACGCTGCGAAAATACAGCGCGCCTTGTGAATGTAAACTCGAATTTATTATTGGATTTGCCGAGTGGTGTGCGTGTGGGCTGGGGGTCGTTGATTGATATCAGTGGCACCGGCAGTTATTTTAAAAAAGATACCTTGAGTGCAGATGAAAAAACCGTTGTGCATTTTATGCTGGCGGATAAAGACAACCCTGCATCTTTAATTAACTCATTGAGCTTTGCACGGGAAAATTCGCGTATCACGCGTGAAATTATGCCCATGGAAGCATGGGAATTAATTAATGATTTGTATCATTACATCCGCGACCGCGCCGAAAAAGTCACCTCGCGTCGCGACCGTAGTATTATGTTGCTGCATGTGATTAGCAGCGTACAGCAATTTACCGGGCTTTTGGCGGGCTGTATGAGTCACAACAATGCTTACGATTTAATCCGTATTGGGCGCAACCTTGAACGCGCCGATATGAGTACGCGTATTGTCGATGTCGGCTTGGTCAATTTATTGCCGCATTTGTCGATTGGTGGAACGGAAGTACTGGAGCCTTACGACAACATTCTTTGGATGAGTGTACTGCGTTCTTTAAGCGCATACCAAATGTATCGCCAACACGTGCGCGACCGGGTAAATGCCAACGCAGTGGTGAGCTTTTTATTGCAGAACGAGGATTTTCCGCGCGCCGTATCCCACTGCTTAAAACAGTTGGAGCAGTGTTTATGGGCTTTGCCGAATAGCGAAAAAGTATTAGCCGCGATTGTGAACATCCAGCATAAATTAGATGAAGCGGATTTGGACAGGTTATTGCAATCAGGCTTGCACGAGTACATTGATGAGCTGCAATTGGAGATCGGTAACTTGCATTTCAAAATTGCAGAAACCTGGTTTCTTCCCAGTGTGATGGTGCAATCACAGGAGCAAAAATCTGCATAATTGCTTTTGTATTGCCTGATTATTGTTTTGTCTTGCGTGTTGTCTCTCTGAGACCTCTGGCCCGTTATGCGGGCCTTTTTTATTATGCGGGCCTTTTTTATTATGCGGGCGTTTTTTATTATGGTTGTTAGCTGGTTTTTGAAACTGTTATCTAATTCAACAACTGTTGTTTTCAATTAAAAAGGGCGCATTTTTAGTGCGCCCTTTAACCTGAAAAAATCCGGTTTATTTAATCATCAATACAGCATCAGGCTTTTTACCTTTGGCTGGAATAAGTGATCTGGCTGTTGCCATAGAGTCAGAACATTCCGGTTTGAAGTTTGCGACATTTTTATTGGTTGCTTTTGGCACTTCTTCGGTCAGTATTTCCGTCGTGTTGCCGTCATCATCAAGGTCGCCAACGTCGGGTAATTTGAGCGTCAGCTTATTGTTAGTCACGTAAGCTTCAACATTGATTGTATTGACTGTTCCAAATTTAAAAGTATTTTTCTCTACGTGAGTAAAATCAAATCCGGAATCAATCCAGTAACAATTTCCCCATTCATCATAGGTATCGCCCGCGTAATCATAAAAGGTGCCTTTTCCATCGCTGGCGATATGTAAATAAAGCTCGTCGCGCACACCCGGAGAAACCTCTTCCGACAGATCCCACAATCCGGCAATCGCGGCTGTCCCATACTGCGTGCTGCCAAATACGCCGCCGCCTCCATTACCGCTTCCACCACCACTACTACCACCGCCGCCACAAGCCGCCAGTAAAAACAGGCTGCCATAAACCATTTTTTTCATAATCCCAAGCTCCATTAATGAGTGGTGAAATCCAATGTTAGTCTTATGCAAAAAGTGCCGTACAAGCCAGCAAATGTGCGGGCGTGATCTTAGCATAATGGCTGATAATCCCCCAGAACTTAAAGCATGGTATGAATACGGGCAAGGCAATGGTTTTGAAAAAATATATGGCGATAGATGTTGGTTTTTTTAAGGCAGTTTTTCTATTTTCGGCTATTAATATCAGCAATGTTCAGCATTGAATAAGCGCGCAACAAACTGGATAAAATTATATAAATAGCGAGCATGATGAAAATAACTTTCAGCCTCATCAAATAATCACCAAGGCTGTTTCCATTGGTTACACATCGCAGTCGCGTTGATAGCGGCATATTGACGCAGGGCTTTACAAAACTTGACAACGTTGTCCAATGGGCGTAGTTTGGGATTCTCAAGTACTCAGTTCTGAGTGTTTTCTTGTTAGTTGGTTATCGATGTTTGTTGGAATGCTTTTGTTGGAATAGCTGTTGGGAACTACAGCGCTGGGTTACAACAAGGGAATAATAAAAAATCTAACGAATGACGGGTTAATCACTGAATAGTCCGCTGATCATTATTTTATTTGAGTGAAAACTCAGAGCGATATTCTATTGCCTGAAATAAATAGTATTGCTCAATATAAATAATGCATTACGTCTGCTGCAGTATTGTTAAGCCCTTTTCTTTTAGAGCGGGATTCCGTTGGCGTTTATTGGTGTCGGAATCACCGTTGTAGTGCGTGTGTGTAAATCAAGTTTAATAAAAATTACCCCAATGACAGGGGAGGGTGTTTTATTGCCCGGAGAAAATGAAATCAATCACGAGGGGAAAATAATGAAAATAATTTCAAAGTTGATGTTGGTGTCATCAGCAGGATTATTGTGGTCAACCACAGCCCACGCTTATGACTGTAGCCAACTGGCGCAGTATGTAAATGGTTCCGCTTATACAACAGGTGCGTTGGTAAAGAATGTCAACAAAGCCTACCGTTGTACGGTGGGCGGTTGGTGTTCGATTGGTGGCCCTTATGAACCGGGCGTAGGTTGGGCGGCGAGCAATGCGTGGACTGATTTGGGTTCGTGCGATGCGGTCGTCACGTCAAGTAGCGTTGCACCTTCCAGTGTGTCATCCAGCAGCGTAGCACCATCCAGTGTTTCATCAAGCAGTGTGGCTCCTTCCAGTAAGTCGAGCAGCGTAGCGCCTTCCAGTATTTCGTCTAGCAGCTCGTCGGTTTCAACCGGTGTGTGTGCGGGCATTAATGTTTACCCGAATTGGACTCAAAAAGATTGGGCGGGTAATCCTTCTTACGCTGCCGGTGGCGACCAAATGCAACACCAAGGTGTTGCTTATCGGGCAAATTGGTGGACACAAAGCGTTCCGGGTAGCGATGGCTCCTGGACATTTGTGCAAAATTGTACGGGCACAGGTAGTAGCTCGGTTGCGCCATCGAGCGTTTCGTCGGTGAGCAGTAGCAGATCAAGTGCTTCCAGTGTGAGTGTGACTAGCAGTTCAAGAAGCTCTTCCAGTTCAATCACTCCGTCGTCTTCATCTGCGCCTTCTTCCTCATCTGTGCCTTCTTCTTCGTCTGCTCCTTCCAGTGTGAGCGTGGCGATTACCGGTTATTTCCCGGTGCGCGCAAATCCCGTGAGCTTGAAAGTAAAAGGTTGGCCAAGTGATTTGGCGATGGGTTCTTTCACCGATAACAACACCGCATCCAACGATGCGCTTGCTGCATCCGGTGTGGATTCTGTTTTCAATAACGAAGGTAATGGCACTGGCGACCGTGGACAAGTGATTGCACCCACTGTTACCAACAATACTATTGTGCAAGCGCGTGATATTGAACGCGTAGGCGGTGGTTCTGTGTTGCCGGTGATCGGTGTTGCAACGGCAGATGCAACCGGTATTGGTGCGGATGATATTTTGAATTCCGCCAATATGGTTAAGCATTTCCAAAATCTGATTCGCGTTGCGGCAACTTTACAGGCGAGTAAAGATTCATCGCATCCGAACCCTGGTGCAATCGTGCTCAACGCTGGTTTATTAGCGCAATGGCAAGCGAACCAAAATGGCAGCTTCAAAACGGCATTCGGTAGTCAAGGTGCCTGGGTGGCGATTGATGTCAAACAAGCGGTGAAAGATGCGTTAACTAATGATGCGAATTTTGTTATCGGCAGCCAATCTCTATCGGCAATTTACAATTTGAATAATGTGAAAGCCGAAGTGGATAGCGCATTGCAAAACAACATCACCGGTTGGGTGCAAGCACACAATTTGTTGATTAAACGTTTGAGTCCGGATGTGTCTTTCGGTTGGGTTGCTGGCGTATCAAGCCCTGGTAATAACACCTGGGTGCATACCGATTTTGATGGTTTGCAAGATGTCTGGAACGCAGCGGCTTTCTCTGTATCCACCTTTGCCAATAGCATCGGTGCTTACACCACGAATAGTTATCGCCCGGATTTCTTCGCGTTCGATACCTCGGCTGACGATGGTTTGTCACCTTCTGCGCGCGGTGCTTATGCTTACGGTGCAAGACAGTGGGAAAATTATTTGAACTACGTGCGTCAGGTGACAGATTCATTATCAATCCCCGCCATGCTGTGGCAAATTCCTGGTAGTCACTTGGCGAGCGTGAGTGAATCGACTGGCAGTTACAATCTGGCAAATGATTCAGGCACCGCCGGTACCTATTTCATGGGCGATAAGAGTATTGGAAAAACCATCAGCAATGTGCGCAGTGATGTGTTGAGCATTCCGCTGAATTCATCGGTGTACACAGGCGCAAGCAGTGTGAATGCATTGTTGCAGCAAACGCCGTACGACTGGGGTATTTCCGGATTGCGTCGCGCCGCATACAGCAATGTGTTTGCGATTATGTGGGGTAGCAAAACCGGCGTAGGTGTTGTTCCAACTGCAAACAGTGCAACCGATAACGGTTGGTTGAAAAATAAAATCGCTGCTAATAAAGCCAATGGTGGTATGCCACTGTACGGCTCAGGCCAATTAACCACTGCAAGTGCGATCACCACCATCGCGCAGTTGAATAGCGATTTGGCGAGTGTTGAAAATGCCATGAATAATCAGGCATTCCTCTACACCACACCATCTAATGGCAAAGAACCTTCCAGCATTTACAAGTGGGCGGATTTCTTGATGGCATTAAATGCAATGCACAATGTGGGTGTAGGGCCAACCAAATATTGGTTAATTGATCCAACAAAAGACAATGCAACCAATATCAAATACGCCAAGGTGGCAATTGCAGCGTTCCTTTCACAAAGTATGAAAGAAACCATCCAATACGATGCGTGCGATGAAAATAACTGGTCGATCAATACTGGCGACCCAGTGAACTATCCAATCTCTGCGTCATGCGGTCAGTTGCAACAAGATTATGCGTCCTACGGCCAAGACCCAATTACTGGCCGCGACAATCCATACTCTTGCCCACGCGATCCAAAAATGGAAATCACAGCGAATACCAACGCAAAATGGTACGGCGCTCCAGGCCCATTATTCACTGCGCCTGATCGTGTATTGGCGAAGAAAGGTTTGCTCGTGAATGGCAGTGTTGGCTACTGGGATTACAGCGCATGGTTCCCTGCAGTCACCACCGTGGATAAATCTGCACAAGCCTATTTGCGTGAAGAAGGTAAAGTCTATGACGGCCAAAAAGCCGGTAAGTTTGTGTGGAATGGCAGTGCAGGTAAGAGCATTGAAGGTTGTGGTTGGTGGGGTCGCGGTGTTATCCAAACCACTGGTCGTTTGAACTTTGGTAAGTTGAACCACTTCCTCGGCCGCAGTCATGTTGATCCTGCTTATGCTGGCCAAGTGATCGACGGTGTTCCAGTAACTCCGGCACCGGCGCAACCGCTGTACGCCGATATGGATCTTTGCTCCAACCCGCAATTGGTGTGTTCATCAACCGAGCACGGTGAAATTAAATGGATCGCCGGTTTGTTCTTCTGGATGAACGAAGTGCAAGGCTATAACGACCCGGCGTACAACTGGGATTACTACGCACGCCTGAAAGCTTACGTTGACGGTGGATTAAAAGGCGATGCGTTTATCAACGAGATCTCCGGCATTGTAAACCGCGGCTGTCCGGCAGCTACCTGCCCAATCAGCGGCGCAGTAGATGGCTTGGCCGACAGAAAAGCCAACTTCGTGAAAGTGCTGCAAATCATGGGCTTGAATCCGCAATAAGATTAACGCCTGCTAAAAAACAGTCTTTTAACAAAACGCTGTTGTAAAAATAAAAAACCCGGCTCACAAGGCCGGGTTTTTTATTTCCGTCAATCGTTATATTTGCATCGTGATGATAAATTTGCCGGATGCGACCATTGAAAAACAGGCGTATGAACTAGTACAACTAAACTGTTCGGACTCACTGGATATGAAATTATTTTCTTCTTAACCTTCGCCATATAAACCGGCCAATAAAAAACAGGATCAGCAAAACAATTAACCAAGGAATAAGGTAGGCGACACCCGTAATAGCTCCAGCAATCCCTTCTGCTAAATTACCTTTAAATTCATCGAGAGCATCAGAAATAGGTGTCCAGAAGGCTTTTTCGTTGCGGCTTGATAGGCGAATGTTAATGATGTCCATATTTACGCGTTGCATTAATGCTTGGCTATTTCCGCTCAGCTCTTCCAGTTGAGATTGTACGCTGGCAATTTCTTGAGACACTTTGATTAACGAGTCTATATTGCCCTTGGCTTGTTTTTGTAGATCAAGTAGATCATTTTGATAGGTTTGTAATAGCTTGATACGTTTTTCAGTATCAAAAATCTGCGTGGAGAGATCTTCTACGGTAGTCATTTCATTGGTGATTTTTCCATTGTCACCTGCAAGAACGAGTATTTTTTCAACCCCGGTAGGGGCAACTCTCAGCTTAATTCTTGCATAGGTATAGCTTCCTCCAGAAAAATCAGTTTCGAGTAACGTGCAATTATTTTCTCTGTCTGCTGAGCATTGGTCAGTCAGAGCTTTAAATTTGGTTGCGAGTGCTGCTTTTTCAAGTTCTACACTAAGGCTGTGCTCGTAAGACAGATAAGGATTGGTTTTCCGCTGCGCTAGTTCAGACTTCATACTAGCACCAGGGCTTTCGATAGCTTTGTTATCGCTGCTTTCGCAGCCGTTCAAAAAGAAGATCAGAAGTAATAAAGAAAGGCCTTTAATAACCGCTTTGGTCGTCATGTATTGTTAGTCCGTTAGTAGTTTATGCAGCATAAACACTTGTCATCAGTGTTTTCGGTTAATCATAGCTCTATTAGCTTTACCAATCCTGAATGCTATTTCACTCTGCTGAATGACCACTTTCTACCCGAAACGCCTCGCCCGTCATATAGAACTCACCGCCTGCCATATAGTGGATGCTGCGTTTTTGTGGGTCGGAGGAAAAATGCCAGCGGCCATCGATAAATTGTTCTGCGTCGGCATAGGCAGCAATCACTTCGCCGATGATGACATCCATTGTTTCTGCGCCTTGTCTAATGACTTTACATTCCAGCCAGCCAATACAATCTTCAATAAAGGGTGCTGCAATTTTTTCAGCGGAAAAGGTGTTGATACCAAAGCGCGAAAATTTATCGTTATCGCGGCCAGAGATATCGCCAACATCTAAAGTAAGTTTGGCAATTTTACGCATGGGAAATTGCAGGCCAAATTCACCACTGGCATCAACCAGTTCGCGTGTATAAGTATTGTTGTCGATTACCACGGCAACTTTGGCGGGTGAAAAATCCACGGGCATTGTCCATGACGCTGCCATAACATTGCGTTTGTTTCCATGCGCGCTGGTGATAATACTGACGGGGCCGTGGTTGAATAATTTGTAGCTGTCTTTTAATGGAATAGATATGCGTGTTGTCATTAATAAACCTTAACATTACAAGCCTTGAATAACATCTTCTGGAATGCGTTGCACATCGACGGATACGGATAATTGAGGTGAAAGGCCGCCACCAAAAATAACGCCTTTCAATGGTGTTACATCGGAGTAGTCGCGCCCCCATGCGGTGGTGATGTGTTGTGAGCCGGTCATGGTATTGTTGGTTGGGTCGAATTCATACCAGCCTTCGCCCGGCGAATACACCGCGAACCAGGCATGGGTTGCATCGGCACCCACTAATTTTTCTTGCCCCGGTGGTGGCAGTGTTTCCAAATAACCACTGACATAACGCGCTGGGTAGCCCAATGAGCGCAAGCAACCAATCGCCAGGTGTGCAAAATCCTGGCACACACCGCGCTTGTGTTTGAGTACATCGGCAAGTGGTGTCGCCACGTCAGAAAATTGCGGGTCGTAAATAAACTCGCTAAAAATCCGCTGCGTTAATTCCAATACCGCCGATAAAAAAGGCCGGTCATTGGCAAAAGAAGGTGCTGCATAATCGGCAAGCTCGGCATGTTGCTGCACCATGGGTGAATCCAGCATAAATTCACGTGCGCTTAGCGTTTCCCAGTCTTTGCTATTTTGCAGTAAATATTTTACGTAGGCGCAAGGGGTTCCAAAATCCAGATTGATATTGTGGGTGTTTTCTTTAATCAACAATTCACTGGTGATACTGACATCCAATTCGCTGTGGTCTTTTTCAATTGCAAATTGTAAAAAATGATTGCCAAAATAATCGGTATGTTGAGTATGTCCACTGACTTTGGGTGATATAGCAATTTTTATATCTTCAACACGCTGGCGCTCGGTTGCGCGTGGCAACACATACGCAAGGTTGTAGCAATGACTCACCGGCAGTGAGTAGTGATAGCGGGTTTTGTGTTGGATACGATATTTCATAGTCGGTGCGCTTTATCAGTCGATTACTTTAAATGCCGATCATCTTTAAAAGCCAGAGTACATTTAGAGATGGTCTTGCCAATCGGCGTTTTTCACCAGCAATTGCGGCCCTTCGGTGTGATCGAAATAACGTTGGCCAATGGTTTTTGCCGCGTTAGTAATCAAATACTGCAAGCGCGATAACAATTGATCCAGGTCGCTGCGAATACCACCGGTTGTTTTTGCTAGAGTTTTGATGTCGCTTAATTTCAATGCGGTAGTCGCTTCCAATAACAGTTTGTGTTCTGCACTAAAGGTATCGCGGTCTTCCGGCAATTCAGAAAAATGTTGCTCAAGCTGGTTCAGCTGATAAATCAGCGAGCGCGGATTTTTGTTGTTGAGCATAATCATTTCCAGCCCCTGATCGATATGAATACCGTTTTGGTAGCGGCGGCGATAAGGAATTAATGCTTCACCACAGAGTAATGTTGATTCGATAAGGCTTTCCTGATCAGGTTCATCAAAACGCGGCGTAAGCAATGCGCGCAAGCTGCTGGTGATTTGCAGTGCGCGTTCAAGGCGGCGACCAATTTCAATAAAGTGCCAGCCGTTACCGCGCGTCATGCTTTCATGGATCAAACCGGCAAAGGCGAGCAGGGTGGTGATCAGCGGCGCAAGGGCTTCTTCCGGTGCAGAAAGCGCGCCGGGTTCCAGCGCAATTTTTAAATTTTCCAACTCATCGCCAATATCGTTAATGACGCGTTGGGTATCGCTGGATAATTGTTCCTTTACTTGCTCCGCAGAATTGATCATGGCGATCAAATTATTTGCTACGCTGCCCAAGCGTTGTTGATCCAGCAAGATTGCGATCATTTCCGGCTCGGGGTTTTTTAATAAATTTTGCTGCAAGCTGGTAAAGCCGGGGTAAGTCGATGTCACGTGGGTAATTGCACTTAGCAGCGTACATTGCACCGCATCGGGTAACTTTTCAGTGCGGTTGAGTTGGATAAATACGGTGCGCAATAAGCGCAATGCCGATTCGGCGCGTTCAGCGTAACGCCCCATCCAAAATAAATTTTCGACTACGCGGCTGGGCAATGCATTGCCCGATTCCAGTGTGGGTTGCACATCCACCGGGCGCAAACTGATTTGCTTTTCCGGTTCCGAGGCAAGCACCCAGGTATCTTTTGAAACCGAGCCGCGCTGGTTGGAAATAATTTTTTTGTCGCTATCCAGATTAATCCGTGTAAGTCCACCGGGCATCACCGCATAAGAGCTTTCACTGGCCACCGCAAAGGTGCGTAATACCGAAGGGCGCGGCACTATTTTCCCTTGGTGCCATGTGGGTGTCTGTGCACCTGCAACGTACTCTTGCGCAGCAAACTGGTAAGGATTTTTGCGGATACGGTTTTGCCAGGCCTGTAATTTGGTTTCATCCAAATCTGCGCCGTAGGCTTCATACAAACCCGGGCGACGATAGGTGGGTTTGATCAGCAAATTTTTTAAATTGGCGCACACATATTCCAAATCATCCGGGTTGCCGCACCACCAGGTTTTTACTGAGCGCAACTGTAAATCGCGCCCGATCAGCGCGCGCGCGATCGCCGGTAAATAACGCAACAATGCAGGATTCTCAAGCACACTTGAACCGAGGGGGTTGGCAATTGCAACGCGCCCCATACGCGCGACTTCCAGTAAACCGGGCACACCCAAACGTGAATCGCCTTTTAATTCCACAGGGTCGCAATAAATATCATCCACGCGGCGCAAAATGACATCGACGCGTTTTAAACCATCGAGCGCTTTCATCCATACATAGCCGTTGCGCACACTTAAATCGCTGCCTTGCACTAATTGAAAGCCCAAATAATTGGCGAGATAGGCGTGTTCAAAATAGGCTTCGTTGTAGGTGCCGGGGGTGAGTACAACAATGCGCGCAATGCCGCCGTTCGGATTTAATTCTTGCAAACGTTGGCGCAAACGCGAAAAAAATAATGACAGGCGATGCACATGGCTATCGCGAAATAAACTGGGAAATACACGGTTCATTACCGTACGGTTTTCCAGCGCATAACCGGCACCTGAAGGCGCTTGGGTGCGGTCAGCCATCACCCGCATATGGCCATCGGGTGCGCGTACCAAATCCACGCCGTGCAAAATCAATTGATGTGGGCCGGATAAACTGACTCTATGGCAGGGGCGCAAAAAACCCTGATGCGAAAATAATAATTCCGGCGGAATAACACCTTGGCGAATTAATTTTCGCTCGCCATAAATATCTTGCAGTAATAAATTAAATAATTCTGCGCGCTCAATCAAACCTGTTTCAATCTGGTTCCATTCATCGCTGTTGATTAGCAGTGGAATCGGATTGAGTTGCCAGCTTTGGTTTGCATCTGGCTCGTCGTAAATTTTGTAAGTGGCACCGTCATCGCGCAGAATGCGGCGCGCTTTTTTTTGTCGATCTTCGATGGTGTCTTGCCCAAGCGATTCCAGGCTATGCAACAAATACCGCCAGTAGGGGCGGATGCGTCCTTCTGCATCGTAAGCCTCATCAACCCCTTGCAGTGGCGAGGGATAATTAAATGCGCTTTGATTGCTATCGAGCCGGGTTTCCATAAGCGTGGAATTCATGGTCTGGGTTCTTGTCGTTATGGTGTTTGTTTTTCATTTTAACCCTATTTTGCGCCGATGCGTTTTTTTGTGCGCAAGATTCCACGCACACTACTGGTGCAGTGTGCGTGATCAGCAGATTAACGACGCAAATCAAGTGTATGTGGATATTCGTCAGCGGGCTCCTCGGGTGGTGGTGCCATGGGGCGCGGTGGATGTTTGTTTTCAAAAAATTCACGCAGAATTTTACCGGCTGGCGTAATCGGTAAAGCGCCGGGTGTATGGTTGATATCAAAAAAGCGGTTACCGCGACGCGATTCTGCTTCATTCGCATTGACCGGGAACCGATCATAACTGCGGCCACCGGGGTGGCTCACGTGATAGGTACAACCGCCAATGCTTTTGCCATTCCAGGTATCGATTAAGTCAAACACCAGCGGCGAATGTATACCGATAGTCGGATGCAGCGCTGATGGTGGTTGCCATGCGCGGTAACGCACGCCGCCAACATATTCGCCGTGTTTGCCGGTTGCGTTCAGGCACACGCGCCGGCCGTTGCAGGCGAGCACATAGCGGCCAGGTGTGAGCCCGCTGACTTTTACTTGTAAACGTTCGACAGAGGAATCCACATAACGTGAGGTACCGAAGCTACTCACTTCTTCGCCGAGCACATGCCAGGGTTCTATCGCCCAACGCAATTCTATTTCGATATCGTCAAGTTGTACGCGACCGTAATGGGGGAAGCGGAATTCTTCAAATGCGGCGAGCCATTCCAATTGGAACGGATAGCCATTTTCATTTAAATCGTTTACAACATCGCGCAGGTCTTCCCACACATAATGCGGCAACATAAATTTATCGTGCAGTAATGTCCCCCAGCGCACCAACGGTTGCTTGTATGGATTTTTCCAAAAACGGCTGATCAGGCAGCGCAATAATAAAATTTGTACTAGCGACATACGCGCATGCGGCGGCATTTCAAATCCGCGAAACTCCAGAATGCCTTGCCGCCCACTCGCACTGCCGGGTGAATATAATTTATCGATACAAAATTCCGAGCGATGGGTATTGCCGGTAATATCAATCAATAAATTACGCATCAATCTATCGACTAACCAAGGCTGATCGACAATACCATCCGGCATTTGTTTGAAGGCAATTTCCAGTTCGTACAGCATTTCATCGCGCCCTTCGTCAACGCGCGGTGACTGACTGGTGGGGCCGATAAATAATCCGGAAAATAAATACGATAGCCCCGGGTGATGCTGCCAATAAGTGACAAGGCTACGCAATAAATCCGGGCGGCGCAGGAATGGGCTGTTGGCGGGTGATGAACCACCAAAGGTGACATGATTGCCGCCGCCTGTGCCTGAGTGACGGCCATCCAGCATAAATTTTTCAGTGCCTAACCGGCATTGCCGCGCATCTTCATACAATGCTTCGGTGTTGGTTACTAATTCCTGCCAGCTTTCGACCGGATGAATATTCACTTCAATTACACCCGGATCAGGCGTGATTAAAAATTTCTTTAATCGATAATCTTTTGGTGGTTCGTAACCTTCCAACACGACAGGCATGTTTAACGCAGCAGCGGTATCTTCGATCGCTTCAATTAACGCAACATAGTGTTCAAGGTAAGTGAGCGGCGGTAAAAATAAATGCAAACGCCCATCGCGCACTTCAAAACAGAGTGCGGTTCGGATGACATAACCGGCTTCAATGTATGGCGGTTTTGTTGGTGATGTTGGCTCGCCACGTAATGCCGCTTTTTGTTCAGCAACTTTTTGCGCAATAGACGATTTGAGTGCGCTAGTTGATGCCGTAGACAAGTTCTTGGTTAGTGCAACCTGTTGTTGGCCGCTCGCTGCCAGTGGTTCACGTTCTGCCAGCGGATCATTTTCTGGTTGATAGCGTTCGTATTCGTGTTTGGGAAATTCCAGCGAATTTAACGGTAAACGCAATCCGAGTGGTGAGTCGCCAGGAATCAACATCAATTGGTCATTGCGCAGTTTCCAGCGGCCAGTTAGCCAATTCCGGTGCAGATAATTCCATTCAATCGGCAACACATAACCCGTTTCAGTATTAAGGCCGCGTGTTAACAGTTTTGCGATTCTGCGACGTTCAAGATCATCTTTTAAATCGGCTTTTAACGGATTGATGTCGGGCGGTAATGTTTGTTCTGCCCATAAGTAATAAAGCACGTCTTCATAGGCGGGAATTAAATGTTCGGTGTTGACGGCAATTTTTTCGCACAGTGCCTGTGCAAATTTTTTCGCATCGACATGGGTGAGACCGTAATTTTTATCAAATCGGGCGAGTAAATGCGGGTTGCGCCACAGCGCTTGTCCGTCGGTACGCCAGAAACATCCCAGCGCCCAACGCGGGACTTCTTCACCCGGATACCATTTGCCTTGCCCGTAATGCAGTAGTCCATTAGGCGCAAAGGTATTGCGCATGCGCAGTAATAAATCTTTGGCGAGTTTTAATTTGTCTGCACCCAATGCACCGGTATTCCACTGTTCGGATTCCATATCGTCGATGGAGACAAATGTCGGTTCACCGCCGGTGGTCAAGCGCACATCTTGCGCAATTAATTCTTGATCGACCGCCGCGCCCAATGCATTGATGGTTTGCCATTGATCTTCGGTATAAGGTTTGGTGACGCGCGGGTCTTCCAAGATACGGAAGACTTCATTGCTGTAAGAAAAGGTGACTTCGCACTTACTGGTTGCACCGGTAATAGGTGCGGCAGAAATAGGATCGGGCGTGCAGGCGAGGGGAATGTGACCTTCTGTCGCCAGTAAGCCTGATGTTGGGTCAAGGCCAATCCAGCCTGCACCGGGAATATAAATTTCCGTCCACGCGTGCAAATCAGTGAAATCTTTTTCGGGGCCGCTGGGGCCATCAAGCGCTTTAATGTCGGCGGTTAACTGCACTAAATATCCCGATGCAAAACGCGCGGCATAACCCAAATGACGAAAAATTTGCACGAGCAGCCAGGCGCTATCGCGACAGGAACCTTTGGCGAGCGTCAGCGTTTCTTCGCAACTTTGTATGCCCGGTTCCAGCCGTACACCATAACCAATCATTTGCTGCACCAGTTGGTTGGTGCTCACCATAAAATCGTTGACTGCCCAAGGCTTTTCACTGAGTTCGCGATGGCGGATGTCGGCTTTGAGTTTATCCACAATCGCCATTAATTGCGGGCCGCTTTCAGTGACCTCCAAATAGGGAATCAGCTCGCGCTGGAGTTGGGTGTCGTATTTGAAGGGAATATGTTGCGCGTATTCTTCAACGAAAAAATCAAACGGGTTGATGGAAGTCATATCGGCAATGACTTCGACTTCAATACTTAATTTTTTGCATTGCTCAGGGAACACAAGCCGCGCCTGAAAATTACCGAAGGGATCTTGCTGCCAGTTAATGAAATGATTGGTGGGCTCCACTTTCAGTGAATAGCTGTGGATTTTGGTGCGGCTGTGGGGTGCCGGACGCAAGCGCAACACATGGGGAAACAGGCTGGTGAGGCGATCAAATTCGTAATGGGTTTTGTGGTGGATGGCAACACGGATAGCCATAAATACATCCTTCCTGCGTTATGCGGTTTATGGTTCATACTGGTGCACTCAAGTGTGCATCAGGTTGGGAAAAGGGCAAGTGACAGCCAGTGGCGAAGTGAGCCGCTCTGTTCAATCACCAGAGCCAGCCTTCACTCACCAAGGTCGCAGACCATCATCCACAGTCGTTATGACGCTATTGGGATTGTAGTCTGCCGGAATGATGCGCCTGTTCCCGTTACTGCTTGGTTACTGACTGTTAGTAAGGCAATAACTGCACCATAAGTGCCCCGCAGCACCAATACAAAAAAATAAAGCGCCTGTATGGGTCAAATACAGGCGCTTTATTTATCGTTATCGGGTCGTGCCCGCTGGGAACGTTTAGCTTTTGGGCGGTGATGGCAATTGTAAGAAGGCTTCAACAATCAGGCGGTCCCAGGATTTGGTGAGCTCGCGCAGATATTGGTTGTCTGCCTCAAAAATGTTGTGCTGCATAACGCCGCTATCGGTCGCGTAGGTCATCAACTCAATTGGCGGGCCAACGGTAAGGTTGGATTTCATGGTGGAGTCCATCGACACCAGTGCACAGAGTGCAGCGGTATCCAACGCCGTTTCGGGCTTGAGGATACGGTCCAGAATCGGCTTTCCGTATTTGCTCTCGCCAATTTGCAGGTAGGGCGTTTGGTTGGAGGTGGTGATGTGGTTGCCTTGTGGATAGATCAGCATCACTGCCGGTGTCTCCAAGCCGATTTGGCCGCCCAATAGGAAGCTTGCTTCAAAGCTCACATTGGTATTGTGCTGGGCGTGCTTTTCCTGAATGGCGATACTGATCTCACCGACATAATCCGCTGCCTCATGAATGCTCTCGACAGTGGCGAGGCTGACATCGGCACCGTCTTTGATATCCTTGCGAATTCGCGCAATAACAGACTGGGTTGTCGCCAGATTACCCGCTGAGTTGATGACCAGCTGGCGATCGCCCTGAATACCAAATTGATACATCTTGCTATAGGTGCTGACCTGGTCAACACCGGCATTGGTACGTGAATCCGAACAAAAAATCAGGCCGGCATCGACTTTGATGGCAACACAATAAGTCATGGTTTATTCCAGTGGATATCCATCTGAGGGAAGGGAATGGTAATGCCGTTCTCATCAAAAGCAATTTTGATTTTTTCGGTCAGGTCAAATTTCACTGTCCAATAGTCTTCGGTTTTTACCCAGGGGCGCACAAAAAAATTCACGCTACTCGGGCCTAACTCACCTACAGCAATCAGCGGCTCAGGATCGGCCAACACACGCGGGTCGGCTTTGATGATTGCGTCCATCACATCGCGTGCAAGGCGTATATCATCGGCGTAGCCAATACTGAAAATCATATCGATACGGCGGGTGGCGCGCTTGGAGTAGTTGATGATGTTGCTGCTGTAAATCGCCCCATTAGGGATGATGACTTCTTTGTTGTCACCGGTGTGCATGGTAGTCGAAAAAATACCGATTTTTTCGATAATCCCGGCAACACCGGCGGCTTCAACAAAATCGCCGCCTTTGAACGGGCGGAAGATCAACAACATAAAACCGGCGGCAAAATTCTGTAGTGAGCCTTGCAATGCCAAGCCAATCGCCAAACCGGCCGCACCCAATACTGCGATCACAGAATTGGTATTTACACCCAGCTGGTCAAGCGCTGCCACAATGACAAACACCAACAAGAGGGCGTTGACGAGCGATTGGATAAATTCAACCAGAATGGAATCCAGCTTGGTTCGGCCAAGTACTTTCCCAAGCACGCGGGAAATAATTTTGGCAACCAATTGACCAACCAAAAATATGAGCAGTGCGATAAGAATTTTGATGCTCCAGGGAGCGACAAACTTATCGTAGAAACTGATTATCTGGGCTTGATCAATATCGAACATATTTATCTCCTCTCGTTGCTGCCAATCAATCGGCGATCAGACAACACTGCCGGTTGTCCGTACGCGTTTACTGCCCTTGGGCGTGGATTCTTTTTTAGCTTGCATGCGCTGCTTGAGTTGCGCATCGATATAGTTTTTTCCGGCAATCAAAAAGCCAACCACAATAAAGGCACCCGGCGGCAATAGAGCAAAAATGACATTGGGATAACTGGCTCCAAAAATATTTAATTGCCAGCTGCGCGCGGATTCACCAAAAATCAAATGCATGTCAGCAAACAAATGGCCTGTACCCAACAGCTCACGTACAGCACCAACGGCAATTAATACCAACATAAAACCCATGCCCATCATAAAACCGTCTACTGCAGCAGGTAACAACTTATTTTTGCTGGCGAATGCATCGGCGCGGCCAAGGACGGCACAGTTAGTAACGATCAGAGGAATAAAAATACCCAGTATCAGATACAGCTCATAGGTAAATGCTTTCATCAATAACTCGGTGCAGGTCACTGCCGAGGCGATAATCATGACAAACGCAGGCAGACGGATTGCGTCACTCACTTGATGGCGGATCAGCGAAACCACGATGTTCGAAATCATCAATACGATCAGTGTGGCCAACCCTAAACCCAGTGCATTCACAACGGTTGAGCTAACGGCGAGCAGTGGGCACAGCCCGAGTAATTGCACCAGTGCAGCGTTATTGCTCCATAGGCCTTTTTGGGTAATCTCTTTGTAATTTACGTCATTACTCATGCTGGTCACCTGCTATAGCTGGCTGCGCATCATTAAAAAACGGTTGTTGATTGGCTTGTACAAATTCAAGCACGCGTTTCACTTGCCCAACTACTGCGCGTGGAGTAATCGTTGCTCCGGCAAATTGATCAAACACACCGCCGTCTTTTTTAACTTTCCATTCTTCAATGACCGGAACCGTCAAGCTCTTGCCATTAAAACTTAAAATCCATTGATGTTTTTTCAGTTCGATTTTATCGCCAAGCCCCGGGGTTTCTTTGTGCTTGATAATACGCACGCCCGCAATACTGCCATCGCGATTCACCCCTACAATCATTTCAATATCGCCTGAGTAACCGTCAGGTGCAATGGCGGGCACAATCAACGCGGTGATGTCGCCATTGCGGCGCGCGCGATAAATTCTGGCGGTGCTACTGACATGCAAATCGGCCAAAGCAGACTCAGGTATTGCGATAGTGTCATTGAGCAAATCGTTGTCGTGATCTTGTACGGGAATAACTTCAAACAGTGCGCGTTGTTGTGCAGCACGCTCTGCATTGGCAATTCGCTCTTTGGTGCCCAAATTGGTGAGCGCCAAGGTACCTGCAGTTGCCAATGCAAACGCGGCGAGTAATAAACTGTTTTTGCTAATGGATTGGCCGAGCATTAGTGACCTCCATCTTGCTTGTTGGAATCGGTAGCACGGCGCGGCTTTTTGTGGCCGTAAGTACGCGGAGTGGTGTAGTAGTCGATAAACGGCGCGGCAAAATTCAACAATAAAACGGCAAAACCGACACCGTCCGGATAGCTTGTCCCCCAAGTGCGGATGACATAAACCAGCACACCAATCAGTGCTCCGTAAATAATACGCCCGCGTGTACTAACGGCAGAACTTACCGGGTCAGTGACGATAAAAAATGCACCAAGCATGGTGGCACCGGAGAGCAAATGATAAATAGGTGAGCCGCCGGAATTGGAGCTGCCTGAGTCGTAAAACAGTGCTGCCATCAATGCCAACGCCAACAGCATCGATAGTGGTGCGTGCCAAGTGAAGGCTTTTTTGTAGAGCAGGTAAAGTCCACCAATCAAGAACGCAATGTTGACCCATTCCCAGCCCGCACCCGCCCAGCGCCCTTCGCTAAATACCGGTTGCTGTTGATAAAGGTCATCCAGCGTAAGCCCTGTGTTTTGTTTCATGATGTCCAGCACGGTCGCTGAGCTGTACCCATCAATCTGGGTACCCAAAAACACTTTATCGAGCGCAGCCACAAGGCTGGGCAAGGTTTGGCCATCACCCAGCATAGTCACTGGCGTTGCCCATTGCGTCATTTGCAGTGGGAATGAAATCAGCAAGAGCACATACGCAACCATCGCCGGATTAAACGGGTTAAAACCCATACCGCCGTAAAGCTGCTTTGCCAACACGATGGCGATAAAACTCGCGCTGACTACCAGCCACCAAGGGCAATAGGGTGGGAGTGATACACCGATCAATACGCCTGTCACCAAGGCGCTGCAATCGCGCAAGTAGAACATGATCGGGCGGTTGCGCAGTTTCATCACCAGGGCTTCAAAGGCAACACAACACAAGCTTGCCAAAAGCACGTTGATGATCACGCCTATCCCAAAGAAATGGGTGAGCGCCGCTATACCAGGAAAGGTGGCGTACACCACCAGACGCATCAAGCGGCCGGTGCGGTTAGCCCCATGGGTATGGGGCGATGTGATATTCAGTAGTGCCATGCTTTTATCTCATTACACTGTGCCGCGAGCATGTACTAGGCCAGTTCGCTCAGTTTTTCTTCCAGCTTGGTGACACCTGCGCGGAAGGCTTCTATGTTGGGATCATTTTCTGCTTCGGCTTTGGCCAGACGTTCACGGGCTTTTTGCAACCGCCCTTGTAATGACTGGACTTGCTCAGCGCGTTTTTCTTCATCGCTCATGCTGGCCATGGCTGCTGCTTTTACTTTGGCTTTTTCAATCGCTGCTTGCGCCGCATTTTGTTCGGCCGTCGCTGCGGGTTCGGGCGCTGGCGTGGCTGGATTTACGGGCGCAGCAGGTGGTTCATCTTTCAAGCCTAATGCGGTCAGTTCCGCCAAGGCTTCAGCGACTTTTTGCTGGAGCTTATCCAGCCCTTGCTGCAGTGCATCGGCGTTAGCACTACCTTCTGCTTTTGCCGCTGCGGTTTTTTCTTCCGCTTTGGCCAGTCGGGCGCGCAGCGATTCAAGGTTCGCACGCGCTTTCTCTTCCGGTGACATGGTCAGTTTGGCTTGCGCGCGCGCGATAGCGGCTGCGACAGGATCATCGGCGGCGGGCGATGCAGGTACAGCGGGCGATGCGCTTGGTGCGTCGCCACCCACCTGTTCTACCTGTGGGCTTACTCCCGTATTAAAATCCGCCAGCTTTTTCTCGGCCTCGGCTACTTTCAGCTCTGCTTGTTTGATGCGCGCCTGTTGTTTAACCAATTGGTCTTCGGTTATCGGCTTGCTGGCATCTTTGGATACCAAGGGCTTTTGGGCAAATTCCAAGGCGTTTTGCGCGGCGGCAAGCATGCGTTCCAGCTTGGCTTTTTGTTCTTCTGGTGACATTTGAACAGCACCGGCTTTGGCAACTGCCGCGCTGATAACATCCCCCGAAGGAGCAGATTGAGGAGCCGATGTTGCAGTCTCTGCCGCTTTTTCCGCCAGCTTTTTCTTGGCTTCTTCGGCTGCCTTTTGGCGCGCCAGGCGCTTGGCTTCTTTTTCAGCCTCTTCTTTGGCGATACGTGCCTGACGGAACTCAAAGCGTTGGCGTGAGCGGTCGGACTTTTCTTTTTCTATCTCATGAAGACGGATACTGCCTTTGGCAGCGCGATAGTACTGCACCAGCGGGATAGTGCTCGGGCAGACGTAAGAACAGGCACCACATTCGATACAGTCAAATAAGTTATGCGATTCCAACCGATCAAAATCTTCCGCCTGTGCGTACCAGAACAACTGTTGTGGCAATAAGTTGACCGGGCAGGCTTCTGCACAAATACCACAGCGGATACACGCCTGCGCTGGCTCGGGTGCGGGCAATTCCTGCTTGCTGGGCGCGAGGATACAGTTAGTGGTTTTGATCACCGGTGCATCCAGATCGAGCAGGGTAAAGCCCATCATCGGCCCGCCCATGATTACACGCGAGGCGCGGTTGGCATCAAAGCCGTGTTGTTCCAGCAAGTAGCTAATGGGGGTGCCGATTAAGGCATCGATATTGCGTTGGGTGTCCAGTGCTTCGCCCACCACGGTGGTGATGCGTGACACCAAAGGTTCACCAAAGCGCACAGCGCGCCAGGCGGCGACAGCAGTGCCTACGTTGACACAGATAACGCCTATGTCAGCCGAGTGATGGCCGCTGGGAATCTCGCGCCCGGTCAAAATCTGGATCAGTTGCTTGGCGCCGCCGGAAGGGTATTTGGTGGGGAATACCACAACCTGGATATTGGTCGCTTCCGGATGCTGGGCAAGCGCACCAGCTACTGCCGCTTTTACCGCCGCAATTGCTTTGGGCTTGTTGTCTTCAATCCCGATCAACAGGTTTTTAGGGTGATGGAGGATATGGCTGAGCAGCAGGGTGCCAGACACCAGCTCATTCGCGCGGACTTGCATGAGCATATCGTCCGCGGTGATATAAGGCTCGCACTCCGCGCCATTGAGGATCAGGGTATCGATGACCTGTGTGGATTTGGGGGCGAGTTTGACCGCTGTCGGAAAGCCCGCGCCACCCAAACCCGCTACACCTGCGGCGCGGATTTTATCGAGCAATTGCAAACGATCCAGTTGCAGGTAGTTATCGCATTCGGTCAGTTCAACCCACTCATCAAGGCCATCGGGTTGGATTACGACTGATTCGCTGCTCATGCCTGAGGGGTGGGCAATTGCACGGCTTTCAATGGCGATGACGGTGCCGGATGTCGATGCGTGGGTATTGGCACTGAAGGTGCCATCTGCTGCACCAATCAATTGTCCGGCAAGTACCCGATCGCCCACTTGCACTACAGGTTGCGCAGGGGTGCCGATGTGTTGATTCAGCGGAATAACCAAGACCGGTGGAATAGGCAATTGCCCCAGCGGCAGTTGCAGGGATTGCTCTTTATGCTCGGGGGGGTGGATACCGCCGGGAAGTTCCCAGACTTTGATCAAGCTTGTCATTTATGCGAGTTTCTCGTCGTCGATACGGTAGTCATCAAGGCGTATCAGGCTGCTTTTTCGCCATCATCGGTTTCGCCATTGGAGCTCCCGTTGGCAAGTGCAACTCCACGTCCACGGTCAGAGGCGATCAAATTGACTTCCTGGGCTACTACGTGGAACACCGGTGTCTGATTGGTGGCGGGTAATTCCCACTTCCAGGTTGTCAGATCAGTTTGTACGGGAATCATGTCGATACAGTCTACCGGGCAGGGCTCAACGCACAGATCACAGCCGGTACATTCATCGGCGATGACGGTATGCATATGTTTGGCCGCACCGAGAATCGCATCCATCGGGCACGCCTGAATACACTTGGTGCAGCCGATGCATTCGTCTTCACGGATAAACGCAACACGTTTTACATCCAGATGCTCACCGTGCTCGGCATCGAGTGAAGGTGCTTCTACATCCAGCAAATCAGCAAGGGCATTGATGGTGGCCTGGCCACCGGGAGGGCATTTGTTGATGGCTTCGCCATTGGCGATGGCTTGAGCGTAAGGGCGGCAGCCGGGGTGGCCGCATTGACCACATTGGGTTTGCGGTAACAACGCATCGATCTGTTCAACAATCGGGTCGCCTTCAACTTTGAATTTGACGGCCGCGAAGCCCAGCACGGCGCCAAACATCGCCGATAAGCCACCCAGTGCTATTAACGCGCTGAGGATAGGATTCTGGAAAATAAATTCGATCATGTGACTGCCAGGCTCTCTTTTTGTGGGCACATATGCCAGGTTATTGCAGGCTGACCAGCCCGCCGAAGCCCATGAATGCAAGAGCCATCAGCCCCGCGGTAATCATGCCTATTGCAGCACCTTTAAAAGGCACAGGCACATCGGCAACCGCAAGGCGTTCGCGCATCGCCGAAAATAAAATCAATACCATGGCAAAACCCAGTGCGCCGCCGAAGCCATACATGGTCGATTCAAAAAAGCTGTGCGCTTTTTGGGTGTTTAGCAGGGCAACGCCCAGTACCGCACAATTTACGGTGATCAACGGCAGGAACACACCCAGTACGCGGTACAACAGTGGGCTAGTTTTCTCCATAAACATTTTGACGAATTGGACTACCGCCGCGATCACCAGAATAAACGCGATGGTGCGCAAATATTGCAGCTCCAATGGTGCAAGTACCCAGGTATCAACCAGATAGGTGCAGATTGAGGCGAGCGTCATTACAAAAGTCGTCGCGCCCGCCATACCAATGGCGCTCTCCAACTTGTTGGATACACCCATAAACGGACAAAGGCCGAGGAATTGTGCCAGCACAAAGTTATTCACCAACACGGTGCTGAGCAGAATAATGGCTAATTCGCTGAAACTCATGGTGATTGTCCGATAAAGGAAAACTGCTGGATAAAGGGGGGTAAAGTTGGGTGCGTATTATCGGTAAGCAGAAGGGGATTCTCAATAAAAAATGACATAAAGCCTTATGGGCTTTATCTATATCCTTATTCGATTCCCCCGATTTACGCTGCCCATGACCTCCATTAACAAAAAGGTCATAGGCAGATGCTTACATCACTCGCTGCCCTGGTTTGGCTCCGCTGTGCGGTTCCAGCAAATACAATTCATTGCCGCCGGGGCCTGCGGCCAGCACCATGCCTTCACTCATGCCAAATTTCATTTTGCGCGGCTTGAGGTTGGCAACCACCACCGTCAGTTTTCCGACCAACTCTTCCGGTTTGTAAGCGCTCTTGATGCCTGAGAACACATTGCGTGTTTCACCACCAATATCCAATGTCAGACGCAATAATTTATCGGAACCTTCAACATGTTCGGCATTGGCAATCAGTGCGATGCGTAAATCTACTTTGGCGAAATCATCAAACTCGATTTCTGCTGCGATAGGTTCTGCTGCCGATGTTTGCGCAGGCGCTGTTTTGGTTGGAGCAGCGGCGGCCAATGCTTCTTTGCCTGCTTCAATCATCGCATCGACCTTGTCTTTTTCTACACGTGTCAGCAGCGGTTTGAACTCGTTAATTTTCTCACCGGAGCGGAAACTTACCGGTGCATTCCAGCTCAAGGTTTCCCCGAGGAATTGTTCTGCATCTTTGGTTAATGCGGGTAACACGGGCTTCAAATACGTGAGCAACGCGCGGAACATGTTAATCCCGAGGGTGCAGACTGCTTGTGTCTGCGCTTCGGCTCCCGCTTGCTTAGCCAGTTTCCAGGGTTCTTGTGTCGCGATGTATTCGTTAGCCGCATCAGCCAGCGCCATAATTTCACGCATGGCTTTGCTGTAATCGCGGGATTCGTAGTAATTGGCGATAGTTTCACCGGCATCGACAAATTGTTGCCACAGTGTTTTATCGGCAATTTCATTTGCTAAAACACCGCCAGCATTGTGAATGAATTTTGCCGTGCGGCTGGCAATGTTAACCACTTTGCCCACCAGATCTGAATTCACGCGCTGGATAAAATCTTCCAGATTTAAATCAATATCGTCCACGTTGCTGGTGAGTTTTGCAGCAAAGTAGTAACGCAAATATTCTGGATTCAAATGGTCGAGATAAGTGCGCGCATTAATAAACGTGCCGCGCGACTTGCTCATCTTAGTACCGTTCACGGTCAGGAATCCGTGTACACAAATTTTGGTGGGAGTGCGCAAATTGGCCGAGTGCAACATCGCTGGCCAGAAAAGCGCATGGAAATTCACAATGTCTTTGCCGATAAAGTGATACACCTCGGCGGTGGAATCCGGCTTCCAGTATTCCTGCCAGTCCTTGCCCTGTTTGTCCAAAAGATTTTTCAAGCTGGCGATATACCCGATAGGGGCATCCAACCAGACATAAAAATATTTGCCGGGCTCGCCGGGAATTTCAAAACCGAAGTAGGGCGCATCGCGGGATATATCCCATTCTTGCAAACCCGCATCCAGCCACTCGGCCATTTTGTTCGCCACTTCATCCTGCAAGTGGCCGGCGCGGGTCCAGCTTTTCAGGAAATCGCTGAACGCAGGCAAGGTGAAGAAAAAGTGTTCGGAATCTTTGGCAACCGGTGTTGCGCCAGAGATCGCTGATTTGGGGTTAATCAAATCCATCGGTGAATAGGTCGCACCACACTTCTCGCAGTTATCGCCGTATTGGTCTTCGGTTTTACATTTTGGGCAGGTGCCTTTGATGTAGCGGTCAGCGAGGAACAGTTGTTTTTCCGGGTCATAAGCTTGGGTAATCGCGCGGGTGGCGATATGGCCATTGGCTTTCAGGCGGCTGTAAATCAAGTTGGACAGCTCGCGATTTTCCTCGGAATGGGTGGAGTGATAATTATCAAAACCAATATTGAACGCGGCAAAATCTGCCTCGTGCTCCGCTTTTACGTTGGCGATTTGTTGCTCCGCAGAATGACCGAGTTGCTCGGCTTTGAGCATGATTGCTGTGCCGTGGGCATCGTCTGCGCACACATAGGTGCAATCAACACCGCGCATTTTCTGGAAACGCACCCAAATGTCGGTCTGGATATACTCCACCAAATGGCCGAGGTGGATCGAGCCGTTGGCATAAGGCAGGGCGCTGGTAACGAGAATCTTGCGTGATTGGGTCATCGAAGTAAAACCTGTCAATTTCAGTTGGGCTGTGGCCGGAGCCGCGAAAAAAGGTGTCGAACTATAGCATTTTTCGCTGTAGCTTTCAGTCGCTCGGTGTGATTGGTTGTTTATTCGGTAGCCTGCTGCTATTAATAGCGGGTCTATGTTCAACCTCAATAAAGGATAAGGCTATGGAAAACAACGAAGCACCAAAAATTGAAACCCCCGGCACTGAAGTTGCCATCACAGCATCGCAAGACGCTAAAAATCTGGTGCTCCTGTTATGGTTGGGCACATTCTTTTTTGGATTTATTCCCGGCTTACTGATGTATTTGCTGAAAAAAGATGATGCGTATGTGCTTGATCAAAGTAAGGAAGCCCTCAATTGGTCGATTACTGCTTTGATTGGCTATGTGGCGGGAATGATCCTGACGATTATTTTAGTGGGCATATTGGTAATGGCTGCGGTGGGGATTTGTCATCTTGTGTTTTGCATCATGGGAGTGATTGCTGCGACCAGCGGTAAAACATTCCGTGTTCCCTATGCGTTGCGTTTGATTAAATAATGCGTTGCAGATATTCCAGAAAAGGGCAGCGCTGCTGCCCTTTTTTATTATGCGCGCGTTTTTATCAATTCAGGTTTTAGTCCTGATCATACGGCTTGTAATCAATCGCTGTAATGTAAAACAGTTCCTCTCCCTCTGGTTTTTTTAACACAATTTCATCATCCAGTCGTTTACCAAGCATGGCTTTGGCGAGCGGTGAATCCATGCTGAGTTTTTGTTTTGTTACATCAAATTCATCGGGCCCGACAATCTGGTAGGTTTTTTCATTTCCGTCTTCATCTTCCAGTGTTACCCAAGCGCCAAAAAAAACTTTGCTGCGGTCATCCGGCAGCCTATCAACGACGGTTAGCACTTCCATGCGTTTGGATAAAAAGCGCACGCGCGAATCAATTTCACGCAGGCGGCGCTTACCATAAATGTAATCGCCATTTTCACTGCGGTCACCGTTTTTCGCGGCTTCGTGTACGACTTGTGTGACTTGCGGGCGCTCTATTTTCCATAACTGTGTGACTTCATCTTTCATGCGTTTGAATCCCGCAGCAGTGATGTAAGTAGAACCTTTGGGGGATGGTGGTCGCCAGCGTCCCATTACTTTTCTCCGGAAATAGTTTGATCAAATACGTTTAAATAAAAAGTGAGCTCAGCTGCCAGTGCCTGTTGAATCGTCTGTGCTTGGCGAAAGCCATGAGCTTCCTCAGGAAAGGTAATATATTCAGTATAAATTCCTTTGGATTGTAATGCGTTTACCATCGCTTCTGCTTGTGATGGCGGAACCACTTTATCTTGTAAGCCTTGTAAAAAAATCACCGGGCAATTCAGTTTTTCAATGTGATGAATAGGTGAGCGTTCACGATAAACAGGTTGTTCTTGCGGATAAATCCCAACCAATGAATCCAGATAATGGGCTTCAAATTTATGTGTGTCTTTTGCAAGGGCTTCAAGATCGCCAATACCATAGAGGCTTGCACCTGCTTTAAACGTATCGCTAAAGGTCAGTGCTGCAAGCACGGTATAGCCTCCAGCACTGGAGCCGCGAATAGCGACTTTATTTTTATCGATTTTCTTCTGCGCAATTAAATAATCCACACCGCTACAGACATCAATGATATCGGTAATACCCCAATTACGTTTTAAGCGATCGCGATACTGGCGGCCATAGCCAGTGCTGCCGCGATAATTGACATCCAGTACCGCAAAGCCGCGGCTGGTCCAAAATTGGATTTTTAAATTCAAGCCGGTTTCTGTTGCGCCTGTTGGGCCGCCGTGGCAGATCACCAGTAATGGCGGCGGTAAAGTGTGATCCACTGTGACTTGCGGATTGGTTGGCGCATAGAAAAATGCTTGCGCTGTTTCGTTGTCGCGCGTGGGGAATTCTATTGCTTGTGCATGGGCGATATATTCAGCCGCTATTGCTGTTTCATTTTTGCTAATCGCAGAAATAGTGTTGCTGTTATAGCAGTAAAGCTGTGAGCCTTGTGTTGCACTGGATGCAAGAAAGTAAGCCTTGTTATCGCAGCAGTGAATTGCCGCTATATCGCGAAATTCGGAATCAATTTTTGTGAATTCTTTGGTGAGAATGTTAATAATCGCTAAATGCCAGCAGCCCATTTGGTTGTAGCAGCAAAAAATCTCATCGCTATTTAAAAAGCCATAAGTACTCATGCCAAACACCCATTGCGGTGTGGCAAATTCAGCGGTTAACGAATAAATGGATTCTGCACTGGTTCCATTCCAACGATAAATATTCCACCAGTCAGTGCGGTCCGATACAAAAAATAATTCACCGGTTGGCGACCATTGTGGTTGGAAAATGGATTCGGTTTTGCTTCCTGCAATAATGTGTTCTTGCACAATACTGCCCTGTGCATCAAGTTGTGCCAGAACGCACTCAGTTCCATCCCAGGGCATTTGTGGGTGGAACCAACGTAAATAACTCAGTGTGTTTCCATCCGGTGACACCCGTGGATTGGAATAAAAATCTGCTCCTTGGGCGATTGTGTTAATCGCCAGAGATTGCAAATGTATGGCAACAATTTCTGCGCGTGGATGATGCGAGCTTTCTGTGTAATCTTCACGCACGGCCAATAATTTTTGCCGCTTGTGATCAAGGCAAAAATCGGCGTAGCGAAAGGCACCTTCAGGCGTGATGGGGCGCGATTGCTTTGTGTTTATATCGTATTGATAAAGACGTTGATCGCTGTCTTGCACATAAAAAATATCGGTTTCGGTGGCAAGGTAAGAAGCCCCTCCATATTCCTGAGCCCTGGTGCGCACACTCAGCGGTGCAGCAAAAATATCCATGCGCGTGCCTTCGCTTTCACACACCAGCGCGTTGCGGCCCTTTTCTTGCGGGCGTGTTTCCAACCAATACAATCGATTGCCTACTGCTTGCGGATCGCTGATGCGAATTCCCTGTGCGGTGAGCAATTCAGGTGTGATGGGAGAAGGCCAGTGGCCGTATTGATTTGTATTCATAAAAAATTCGTTTTGAGGTGGAGTAAAACTATCAGGTATGTAGATTCAAGACCGTATGAGGCATGGATGCCGAATCGAGCCTACAAGGATGTATTTACGGCGTGTCTTGAGGCTACATACCTGATGGTTTTACGTTCCGCGAGACGATCCACTTTGTTTGTTTATAAATCCGCATTAATCTACGCATTTAATCCCACAATGCAATGTCAAATTATGCCGGATTTTACCCCCGAACAATTACGTCAATATCTACCGTCTTTTACCTCATCCCCGAAGCAGGTGTGGTGGATAGGGTTCAGTGGTGGATTGGATTCGACGGTGCTGCTGCACGCGCTTGCACAATTGCAGTTGCCTGTATCCTTACATGCATTGCACATCAATCACCAGATTTCGCCCAATGCAGACGATTGGCAGCATCAGTGTGAGCAATTTTGTAAACACTTGGGTTTGCCCCTCATTGCTGAAAAAGTGCAGGTTAAAAATGGCGGTAAAGGCATTGAAGACGCCGCACGTGAAGCGCGTTACCACGTGTTTTCGCAGTATGTACAACAAGGCGAATATTTATTAACCGCGCATCACAGTAATGATCAGGCGGAAACACTGTTGTTGCGATTGATGCGCGGCACGGGGCCGCGTGGGTTGGCTGCAATTGCCAGTGAGCGATGCTTAGATAACGGCGGGAAATTAATTCGTCCTCTACTGCATTTTTCGCGTGACGATCTGGAAGCTTATGCGCACGCACAGCAATTGACCTGGGTTGAAGATGAAAGTAATCAGGATGATCGCTATGACCGCAATTTTTTGCGCAATCAGATTATGCCGTTGTTGCATACGCGATGGCCTGCATTTATGCGCAAGTGGCAACAGACAGCTGACTTATGCGCGCAACAGGAATCTCTGTTAGACGAGTTTGCGCAACAGGATCTGCTGCAAGCAAATCCACGCACAGAGCGAGTGGGGCAGAGTGTTGATCTTGCCTGGTTAAAAACACTTTCAGTTGCTCGCCGACAACATTTGCTGCGTTATTGGTTGCGTAGCCAGCAATGCGAAGTTCCCGAAAGCGCGCATTGGCAGCAACTTGAAAACCAGCTTTTTTTATCGCGTGAAGATGCCAGTGTAAAAATCACCTGGAGCCAACATGCATTGTGCCCTTATCAAGATCGTTTGTTTTTGTTGCCTGCCGCGCTGCCTGTAGTGACGTTTCAATTGCTCCCGCCATCGGCAGTAAAAGAAGCAAACGGACTTTATTTGCGTGCAGATTTGCCGGATATACACATTCGCTATCGTACCGGCGGCGAGCGTTGCAAACCTCAGGGCCGGGCGCACTCACAAACATTAAAAAAGCTATTGCAGGAATATGCATTGGAGCCCTGGTTGCGCGATCAAATCCCTCTGGTTTATAGCGGTGATAATTTGGTTGCTGTTGGCGATTTATGGATTTGTGAAGGTTATGTTGCAGATGCAGAAAAGCCGGGAGTGCAATTGCGATGGCGGTGATAAAAAACACAAATGAGTCACAATAAAAAACGGGAGGTTGTTGGCCTCCCGTTTTTTATTGCACTAACTTCTAGTTGGCATTAGAACAGGTAAACCGCTCCGGCCGCTTCTGCACTGTTGTCGTTTTGATCCAAGGCACCATCAGGCAAGCTCGATGTGCTGCTTGAGTTGCTAGAGGTTGACGCGGCAGATGAGTAACCACGACCAGCTTCGCGATGCGCACCGACAGCCATGGTTTTACCATCTGCAGACACGTCTACATTCAAGCCAAAGCGGTCATCACTATCGGTATTGCTTGCTTTCACATAGCTTTGCTGTGTCCAGACACTGTTGTTGCGTTTGAATACAAATACCGCACCGGCACGCAGGGCGCTGTTATCACCTTGGTCACCGTTGATACCTTTGGCATTGCTGGATTCGCGGAAGGAGCCTACGGCGAGGGTGGTGCCGTCTTTGGAGATACTGACATCGCCCCCAAATTGGCCGCCGCCAAGTACTTCAATGCTGCGGTCATTTGCCAAGGAAACACCCTCATGCAGAGTCAGGGTGGAAGGCTTGATAAATGCTTCCTGAATCCAATTGCTGCCTGAGCGTGTAAACACATAAGTGGCACCGGTATTGGCGTATTCAATTGTTTGAACGGTATCGCCGTTGATACCAGTTGCCTTGCTTGCATCGCCTGGCGTACCGACTACCAGGATATTTCCATCGCCTGACAAATCAATACTGCTTCCGAATGCGGTGTTGATAAAGGTTGTGCTGGGTTTTAAATAGGCTTCTTGTGCCCACACATTATCACTACGTTTGAACACATATGCGGCACCATTTTTAATGAGGCCACGTACAGCGTATTTGCCTGCTTCTTTACACTCTGGCTCGATTACATAACCTGAATCGGCGAGGTAATAGCAGGTATCGTTAGACTGGGTTCCGTTAACGCCGGTTGCGTTGCTGTCTTCGCCTGTCGCGCCTACGGCCATGGTGTTGCCGTCAGTAGAGAGCGCGATGCTGGCAGCAAACATATCACCAGCCTGGGCATTGGAGTTTTTGATGTACGCCTGTTGCAGCCATCCATCTTCGAGGCGGATGAATACATGGACAGAGCCAGAGTTTGTCCCACCGTTATAAGAACTGGAGGAGTTTTTGGAGCTGCTGCTGGACGAACTGGTGCTACTGCTGGAGGAACTGGTACTGCTCGTTGATGAGGCACTGGATGGATAAAATTCAAAACAGGCAGGGTTTGAAGATCCCACATAGTGAATGATGCCGCTGGAGGGTCTTTCATCCAGAGTGGTACCTACCGCCAATGTCTTTCCATCCCCAGAGAGGGCAAGGCTCTCACCAAAACGCGCGCCTTCCTGTATCAAACTGGATTTTACGTAAGCTTCCTGAGTCCAGTTTTGATTGGAGCGAGTGAATACATACACTGCACCCATGTCGTAATCGTTTGCGGTGATCAAATCATCCGATGGATCAGAAGAAGTGCCGTAGCGGGTTGTTTCGTAGTTGTTCTGGTTACAGTTAATGCCAATCGATGGGCTATCTTCCAACAATGCAGATACTGCCAGGGTATTACCGTCATCTGACAGAGCGACTTTGTAGCCGAAACGGTCATTGATCAGCATGCGATAAGGGTTGATATTGGGTTGTTCAGTGTTGGATGCCTTCAGGTAAGCCTGTTGTACCCACACACCATTCTCTTTGATGAAGATATAAACCGCACCCGAGTTGCTGCTGTCGTTGCTGGCTTGGTTACCGTTTACGCCAGTCGCCTTGCTGTCTTCAGCTGGCGCGCCTACCGCAAGGGTGGTTCCATCGGCGGAAAGGGCGATGCTCCAACCGAAGAAATCGTTCGCTTCGGTGTTGGATGCTTTCAAATAGCCGATCGCTTTGATCATTTCAGTGGCGGTAAATGTCAGGTTCGATTTCTCGCAACCTTGCGCATTACAAGCTTCTACATAGTAGTAATTGTTGACCCAATCATGGACATGTACACCTATGTCATCCGTTGCCTGCGTGCTGGTCAGGTTGCCACCAATCTGCACAACCCCACCGGTTGCCGCATCGTGTTTGAACAATTTGTAATAGGTTGCACCGGCAACGGCATTCCATTGGAAGGTCAGGACTTTAGCTTTTTGGGCTTCTACCTTCACGCTTGGCCATTCACCTGAGCCATTAGCCGGTATAGATGCCGCGGTGTAGCTGCTACGCGCCGAAGACAAGCCAACCGATGATGAGCTTGCTGAGGATTTTTTATCGCTGCCACCGCCGCAGCCAGCCAGAATAAATGAGCCTGCCAGTAAGGAAAGAAGCAGGGTGGTGCGCTTTAGCAGCGGCGAAAAACGGTCGATATTCATTCAGCAAATTCCTGAGGTTTAAAACTGGTCGGTGATTCTGTGTGTCGCGGCGCTTGGTGTCAATCAAATGCCAGCAATATTAGGGTCTTGGGTATCCATGGCAGTTTACCCTTCACTCCAATGGGCAGCCTAAAGACCCCCAAATCCATAGATTGGTTCAGTGCTAGATGTCGTGAATTTCCAAGCACAAGATAATTTATTCAAAAGCTCGTCATGAAACTGTGAGCAATTGTGATACTGACTCTGGGCTTGGATTTTAAATAATGATGTTAAGTGAGGTTGAGTGCGCGCCCGATCGGGCCGGGCGCAGTCTTTGCCGCTATTTAAAGTGTTTTCGGATTAAAGTGTTTTCAGATACTCCACCAATGCCAATCGTTGATGGTCGGAGATGGGTTGCAGCAGGCGCATTTGGGGTTTGCCCTGCGCATCTTTCACTGGGCGATTATTGGCATCCAACACGGAGACAGGAGTGACGCCTGCCGCATACTCATGTCCTTTATTGGAATTGCTGGGCAGGTGGGTATCGAATACGAATAGGCCCGGATACTGCGCGGGGTCACGCTGGATAATCCCCACCTTTACTGCATCCAACTCGCGTGCACCCAAAGTGAAACGGTTGGGGCGGCAGGTTTTGCCGCTGGCAATTTCATCATCGCTACAACTGGGCATAAAGAGCTCATAGAGGCTGGGAACGGAACCGTTGTGCAAGTAAGGCGCAGTCGCCCATATTCCATTGAGTGGCCGTGCTTTGTAGGCGGCGAGCGTAGCAGGATTATTTTTATTCACAGGTTCAAAATCCAGATGCCGTGTTGTCTTTTTGATCGGGTTATCTGAAATGGAGCCTATCAGGTCATATAGCTTTTCTGCCCAACGGCGGAGAAAGAGTTTGTCGTGATCGGGTTCTATTAATACGCCTTCTACCGCACTGCTCAATGCCGGTAAAACAGAACCCGTCTGTTGGTAACGCGGTGAGTTGGGTTTGAGCTTGTTGATTCTGTCGCCTTCAAAATACCCCATCTTGCCCGCGTAATTGAGCGCATTCATCGCCATATACGGGTCGGTTCCGATCGTCTGCAAACTGGCAAATTGTGCGGTGATACGGCGTTTGGAATCAGTGCGGTCGATAGCTTCATGGCAGGTGTGGCACTGGTACTCCACAAACACCTGAGCACCTTCACGAGCGAGTGATTGATCAATTGCAGGTAATACATTCTGTTTGGCAAGTTCTTCCCAGCTAGGGGACCAGAGGCTCTCCAGATGGCGCTCCATACGCGTCAGGTTTCGTACGACAACCGAGGAGCGATAGCCGACATCGCCTTGTTGTTTCTTCAAATCAAACTGTGCAAATACGCCCAAGGCTTCGCCCGTATTGCGGCCTAATGGGCCAGCCAATTCATTATCACCAACGCCATTCCACTGCACAAAATCATGCTGTGGTGTGTCCCACAAATAGGGATAACTCACCGGCGCATTGGCCGGGTTGTAGTTGTTGGCGCTCTGTGGAGTGAGATGCGCAAGAATACGGTTGTAGATGCGGCCAAACGCATCCAGTCGTCCATAGCCGTAAGCGACAGACTGGTCACCGTGACGTGGTTCATTGATGCGGTTGTAGGAGGCGATTTGTGCGGCGGTATTGGCGAGTTTGCTGCGGAAAGTTTCTTTTTGGTCGGGATATTTCCCCTGCAAAACCTGTTTGGCTAAACGCTCGAACTTGTCCGGTTGATCAAGGCTGGTTTGCAGTGCTAACGCCAACTCTTTCAGCATGAGTTCCATGTCAGCGAGTGTGCCACCACCGTCAATACGGATCGCAACACCGCGATAATTCACTTGGCTGGTATGGCAAGCGGCGCAAGTAAAGCCCACGTATTTTTCATTTGCATGATCATCTTTAACCCAGCCCACAGGTAATCCATCAGGATTCGAAACGCTGGGCTTTTGCGGCAAATAACGCAGGCGATTCATGTTGGCATCGCTGCGGAATAATAACTCGCTGTCAGCAACTTCCAGATGCAGAAAAATATCGTAAGGGATCAGGTTGGAACCTTGGGAGACATTATAAAACCAAAGGCTATCTGCTCCGCTCCAGTTTTGTTCCGGATACACAACGCGCGAAGCGCTATCGCCATAACTATCTTGTGATTCAATCTGTGCATGGCGGTCGCTATCGACAAGTACACCTTGCGATACATAAGTACAGCCAGACAGTGCGGTGATAATAAGTGTTGTTGCAATAAGTAACGAAGCAGGCAAAAAACCTGGGCGATTGACAGTCATGATGAATCCTTGCTGCAGCTAAATGACTAACAACAGGCGCAATTTGCCTGTTAACTCGATTAAAAAATGGTCAAAAAATATTATTTTGGTTAAGCAGTGAAAATTAAGGAACTATTTAAGGAACTATTCAGAAAGCCCATAGCCTTAGCTGTGAACTTTAACAGAATGTGCTTTCACCAGCATCGTTTGTAAAAACAGCAGAACCTGTCACTGCTGTTTACCGAGTGGTGGCAAGAAAGTAACAAATTGTTCCCGAATCTAGCCGATGGTGTTTGCTCAGTAGCTTTTGCTTGAACTGTCATAAATTGTGCGTAGACTGCCGCCTCGCCGCAGCAGAGGGACTTTTCACGGAACCGGGTGGCGAATAATCAACCAGTGAGTGATGTGTTTGTCACAGCAACTCCATAATAAAAACGCAGCGGAACCTTTTATGTTGATGAATTCTGTGTTTGTGGATACGCCATTAAACAATCGCCTTGGACAAAGTGTTCATCTAGGTGTTTGTCACTTCCAATATCAAGGGCGCGATTACGTGTTTGTTGTCGCACCTACCCAGCAAGCATCCAGTTTTGTCGGAAAAAACGCTGAGCCTTTTGCGTTTCAATTGCGTGAAAAATTCGGACTTGATGCGCGTCGCTTCGAATTAATTGAAGTTCGTGAATCTGCCGACACTACGCATTTATACCGGTGGCGGTTTGAGTGGGTAGGAAACTCCCCTCTGTCAGCCCGCAGCGAAGAAATTAACTCCCCGGGTTTGCGCGCTGCGCTATTCGAGTTATTGGAGCCTGCTGCAGTTGCTGCAACAGCATAAACTTATTTATCGTTTATGCTGTTGTCGCTATCAGTGTTAATCGTATTGTTATGCTGTTCTTCCAATTGCACTGCATTAATTTCCGGATGATGTGCTTTCTTCTCGTTACGCCAGAACCATTTGCGCGGCGGCTGAGTGAATTTTTCCAGCTGTAATTGTTTGTGATGGTTATCGGTAAACCAATAATAATCGTGGATGCTTTTGGGTTTAAACCAACCGCGTATCTCGGCGATATGTTCAACAGTCAATTTGGGCATGCCCAGCTTGCGATCCAGATTAAAGCTCTGGTTCCAATGCACCAGTAAATCCCGCTTGGCAGTTGCCACTGCCAATTCCTCGTTATCGGCGTTGATGAATTTACAGCTGATAAAACCAATCACTGGTTCAGGTGTATCGCTGTAATTTTCAAAAAAAATATTTTCGCCTGAGAGTACAACTTTGTAATACGTCATAATTTACTTTTTAACTCAGTCTTAATAACCACTACTGCTCCGCAGTATATATCTAATCCAATTCGGCATCTGTAACGATTTGGGTAGGTGTAACACTTGGTAGCTTTTCAAACAGTTTGCTGAAGTGTTGCTGGACTCGTGCGATATTCATGGCTGAAATACCGCTGGAAAAACCAAACCAGACATAAAGACCATTCAAGTTTTTAAACATGGAGGGTAAATATTTCGGCCCGGCAATCACCCCTTCTTGATAACGTTCGTACAATAGCGGCAGATCATCCAAGGTTACTTTGCCAACAAAGAGCATAGGGATAATTTCCGGTATCCCTGATTGGATTGCACTGCGGATAAAATTCACATTTTCAACAAACCCTTTTACGTAGGAAATATCTTTTGTAAACACCGATCCGCCAGTTAATGTGCCGCCGCGAAAGACACGTTGTGTCACCCGATAACTGTCATGTTCGCTGATGCCCCGATCCAAAAAATGACGGTAAACCTCACAGAAATCAGCGCCTTGTTCGGCCAGATCCACAGCTACCACACGGTCACTGATGCGCCGTGCCCGTTGCGGAAAAGAACTGAAAGTCAGTGTTTCCAGTAATACCGCCATACCTTCTTGAATAGCGGTAATTCTCGGTGACCCTACACTCAACCAGGTTGCCCAAGGTTGCTCGCGGCCGTTAAGTGTTGTTCCTATGTGCACCCATCCCTCATGAACTTCCAGAACTTGTATGTCCAACTCTGAAAAAACAGCGCGACGATTGATTTTGATACAGTCACCACCTGCAGACGCGTCAGACACAATATCGTCGCTGATTTGTACACGCACTTCACCTTCGCCAAAATAATCTGTCATACGTGCGCGCAGCATAGTGACGGCATCTTCGGCGTTAATGTGATTGGTGTAAGGGCGGTTTAAATGTTCAACAGCGGGCAGTGAAAAAATCTGGCAAAGACGCTCACCCATTTGACGCAGCGTTTTCCGGTCGCCGCGTAAATTATCGCTGGCGGAACCATACAGCTGGCGACTGAACTGTCCAAACCGGTCGGTGCCGCGCGCGCGCAATAACTCAATCACAATTTGGTATTGGTCGATGGTTGCTTGCAGGATTTTCCCTAGTGCGTCATCGCGCCCCAATTGCCTACGCACATCGGCTTTTAATTCTTTTAATAGTTGGCTTACGGTATCCGGCTCAAAGGCCAATTTTTGGCGCTGGTAAAAATCATTGCCGAGTGCGGGTAATTCTTTTCCTTGTTGTGCACGGAATTGTTGCTCGATACTTGCCGGCCATTTAATGGCATCGAGGATGCGAATCGGTTTTTGCAGGGATACCAAACGTGTCGATAACTGCTTTAAACGCTCCAGATAGAGTGGGTCGGTCATAACAAGGCTGCCGCTGCTAGGTGCAAGTAAGGTCGCAATATTGACGCATAAACAGTGCCAAGGATTCTTGCTTGCCAGGGCGCTTGCCTTTCAATAGGGGGCAATTGAGGTCAATAGGGGGGGCATTCTATCCGGTTGCCCGCTGTTTGTGACTAGAATTTATCAGATGAAATGGCCTGGTAAGGCGACACCACCTAAGAGACTTCCGGAATATATGGTGTCCCGCGGCAAGAATCGCCAAAATAGGCGCGCCCAGCCCTGTTACAGAGGAATAATCATGCCGTTTGTTGCTTTGGAAATGCTTCATCAACTTCATGATGGATACCGCAAAGCGGTGCGTGTGGCGGGGCAAGATTTGTTGCTGCTGCAAGAAAATGGCAAAACGCAGTTGATTGTTAATCGCTGTCCTCATGCGGGTGCATCGATGACTTATGCCACGTTCAGTAATAATTGCCTGCGTTGCCCGATGCATGGCATTGAGTTTGACCTGGCATCCGGTCGTTCGCCTAACCCTGCATGCACTCAGGCATTGCAATTTATTCCATTAGTTTATGAAGGTAACAAGATTGGTATTGATGTGCGTTAACCTTCATAGGTTAATCTCAATAAACGATGAAGTACGAATGAATCGAATGAGCAAAAAATAATTAATCAGGAATCAAAAAGGACAATCTATGTTGCGTTTATTGTTTAAATCAGTGGTGGTGCTTGTATTAATAGTCGGTATTGGCAATTACCTCGTGTATTTAAAAACAGGCCAAATGCCGCTGCGCGATATGCATGAACAGCTGGGGGATAATTGGTTTGCTGATTTGCGAGCATCTTTTTCAACTGAGCAATTCACTAACGATGCCAAACAAGCAGTTAATGATATTTCCAGCCAATATGGCGGGCAGGAACAAGCTGCACCGACAACCGTTTATAAATGGACTGATGCAGACGGACAAGTTCATTTTGGGGATAAGCCACAAAATGCCAATGCCGAGCAAGTAGAAGTCAAAATACAAAATGCGATATCAGCTCCGGTGGAAACTCAATCCGATAAAGGGGCTGATGCGGTAAATCCACAAGCAATTAATCAACAGCCTATGGTTAATTCTGCGCTAGATAAAGCGCGCGCCGCCGCTGAAGCAATGCAGCAGCGTATTCAGCAGCAAGAACAGGCGCAATAGAGTGTTTACCACGGGGTTTTGATGAAAATTTTATGGCGTGCGAGCGCATCCATAATCAAGTGGTTGTTGCTGATACTTCTTGCGTATCAGCTATGGATTTTTGCGCACGTATTGCTGTGGAAATGGGTTAACCCTGCTGAAACCAGTTTCATGGATATTCGCCTTGAAGAGTTGCGTGAAAAAAATCCCAACGCGAAATTAAAACATGAATGGGTGGATTACCCGAAAATCTCCACTCATTTAAAGCGTGCGGTAGTTGCGTCGGAGGATGATCGTTTTATGGATCATCACGGATTTGATTTCCGGGGAATTGAATATGCCCTGAAAAAAAATGAGCGTCGCGGCAAATCGGTTGCAGGTGGTTCATCGATTACCCAGCAGCTTGCTAAAAATTTGTTCTTATCGCCATCCCGCTCCTATCTGCGTAAAGCAGAAGAGGCGGTGATCGCACTCATGATCGAGCTGGTGTGGGATAAGCGTCGTATTCTTGAGGTTTATTTGAATGTGGTGGAGTGGGGCAACGGCGTATTTGGCGTCGAGGCTGCAGCGCGCCATTATTATCAGGTGTCGGCCGCCCAGATAGGGCCTTCAGCCGCAGCGCGTATGGCGGTGATGTTACCTAATCCGCGCAAGTACGAAAAAACCATGCCCGCGTGGGTGGTGCGCCACGCTTCCCGTGTGCAGGCGCGTATGCATCGCTCGCAGATTCCCTGAGTTCGCTTGAAATTCATGTTTGCAGCCCTATCTTTGCCCGCAGGCTGCGGTTCTCGCCGCCAGCCTTTTACGTTACAATCGCGACCCTTTTGGGGTCTCGGTATCCTGTAGTTGATGACTTTTTGAACTGAGGTGATAGACGTGCCTATCTACGAATACCAATGTGAATCCTGCAATCATGAATTGGAAGCGCTGCAAAAGCTGAGCGATGCTCCTTTGGTAGATTGCCCTGCTTGCGGCAAGGCGAGTTTGAAAAAGCAAATCTCCGCGGCCGGTTTCCGCTTGGCGGGAGGCGGCTGGTATGAGACCGATTTCAAGTCGGGCAAGAAAAAGAATCTCGCAGGTGAAGGCAGTTCCGGTGCTTCATCTGCATCAAGCTCCAATGCGACTTCGTCTAGCTGAGTCGCCGAGCTAATCCATTTACTGTCGATAAATAACGGGAAAAACCTATGCGCAGCCAATATTGTGGCGCTTTAAATGCCTCTCATATAAACCAGGAAGTCACCCTCTGCGGATGGGTAGACGGCCGTCGTGATCACGGTGGTGTGATCTTTATCGACCTGCGCGACCGCGAAGGTGTGGTGCAAGTGGTATTTGACCCGGATGGCAAAGAAAACTTTGCGCTGGCTGACAAGGTACGTGGAGAGTATGTGTTGCAAGTGACCGGCAAGGTTCGCGCGCGCGCAGCAGCAACCGTTAACCCGAATATGCCGACAGGTGAGATTGAAGTTTACGGTACTGCTCTGACCATTCTCAACGAAGCCAAAACCATTCCTTTCCCGCTGGATGGCTACACCAATGTGGGCGAAGAAACCCGTTTGAAGTATCGCTTCCTTGATCTGCGCCGCGCTGAAATGCAGAAAAATCTGCGCTTTCGCAGCAAAGTAACCAGCGCAATCCGCAATTATCTGGATCGCAACGGCTTCCTTGATGTAGAAACCCCGATCCTGACCCGCGCAACACCAGAAGGTGCGCGCGATTATCTGGTGCCTTCACGTACCCACGATGGTAAGTTCTTTGCGCTGCCGCAATCCCCGCAATTGTTTAAGCAATTGTTGATGGTTGCCGGTTACGACCGTTACTACCAAATCGCAAAATGTTTCCGCGACGAAGACCTGCGTGCAGATCGTCAGCCTGAATTTACCCAAATCGATATCGAAACTTCCTTTATGAGCCAAGAGCAAATTATGGAAGTGACAGAAGGTATGTTCCGTGAATTGTTCAAAGATTTGTTGAACATTGAATTCGCTGAAATCAAACACATGCCATTCTCTGAAGCGATTGCCAAATACGGTTCAGACAAGCCTGACATGCGTATCCCACTGCAATTGGTGGATATCAAAGATCTGGTGGCAGAAGTTGATTTCAAAGTATTTGCTGGTCCAGCGAATGATCCAAAATCACGCGTTACCGCATTGAAAGTGCCCGGCGGCAACGAGAAACTGACCCGTAAACAAATTGATGATTACACCAAGTTTGTTGGCATCTACGGTGCAAAAGGCTTGGCTTACATCAAAGTAAACGACAAGTCAGATTTGGAAGAAGGTTTGCAATCACCGATTGTTAAAAACCTGCCAGTACCCGTGCGTGCTGCAATCCTTGAACGCGTTGGTGCAGAAAACGGCGATTTGATTTTCTTCGGCGCTGACAAACACAAAATTGTCACCGAAGCACTGGGTGCACTGCGCTGCAAGCTGGGTGCAGATTTGAACCTGTATACCTGTGAGTGGGCACCATTGTGGGTTGTTGATTTCCCAATGTTTGAAGATGACGACAAAGGCGGCTGGACTTCAATCCACCATCCATTCACGTCGCCAAGCTGTACACCGGAGCAATTGATTGCGAGCCCGGGCGATGCTTTGTCACGCGCTTACGATTTGGTATTGAACGGTACTGAATTGGGTGGTGGCTCTGTGCGTATTCACTCACCCGAAATGCAACAAGCGGTATTCCAAATTCTCGGTATCAGCCCTGAAGAGCAACGCGAAAAATTCGGCTTCCTGTTGGATGCACTGAGCTACGGTGCACCACCACACGGTGGTTTGGCGTTTGGTCTGGATCGCTTGATTATGTTGATGGTAGGCGCGAGCTCTATCCGCGACGTAATCGCCTTCCCGAAAACCCAAAGCGCAGCTTGCGTAATGACTGATGCGCCCGGTACTGTAGATGAAATGCAATTGCGTGAACTGCATATTCGTCTGCGCAATCAAAAGAAAGCTGTTGAAGTGACAGAAGAGTCGCCCGAATACGGTATGTAATGCTTAGGTGTTGAAAAGGGTGGGCAATTGCCCACCTTTTTTGTTTCTGACTTTTGTCTTTTTATTGTTACAAAGCATCTGAATGGGAGCTATCAATGGCCGGACATTCCAAATGGGCTAACATGAAACACCGCAAAGCGCGTCAAGACGCCAAGCGGACTAAAATTTTCACCAAAATTATCCGCGAACTGACAGTCGCCGCGAAAGGCGGCCCAAATCCAGCCGATAACCCGCGTTTGCGCGCGGCGGTGGAAAAAGCCTATTTAAATAATCTTAAAAAAGATGTGGTAGAGCGCGCGATTGCTCGTGGCGCTGGTACCACTGATTCTGAAGCCTACGAAGAATTAACCTATGAAGGCTACGGCGTAAACGGGGTTGCCTTTATTGTTGAATGTATGACCGACAACCGCAATCGCACCGCGGGTGATGTACGCCATGCATTTGATAAGAAGGGCGGTAACCTCGGCACCAGTGGTTCGGTCTCTTATCTGTTCGCCCGCAAAGGCCAAATCAGTTTTGCGCCGGGTATTAATGAAGATGCCTTGATGGAAGCGGCGTTGGAAGCGGGCGCAGATGATGTGGTTATCAATGATGATGGTTCGGCCGATGTGATGACCGCCTTCGAAGATTTTTTTCGCGTTAAAGATGCGCTGGCTAGCGCCGGATTGAAAGAGTCCGAATCCGAAATCACCCAAATCCCATCGCTTACCGTGAGCCTCGATAAAGACGCCGCCGAAAAAATCCTCGCATTAATTGATGCGCTTGAAGACTTGGACGATGTGCAAAACGTCTACACCAATGCTGACATTTCGGAAGAAATAATGGAGCAATTGGGGTAGCTCGTTTCCTCTGTTCAGTGCTTCCCTATAACTTGCCTCCAGCCTCACATAGCTCTACACTGCGCCATAACTACTGTATAAAGATACAAGCTATGGCGCTTATCCTCGGTATTGATCCCGGTTCCCGCAAAACTGGTTTTGGCATTATCAATGTCATCGGTAGCAAATCGGAGTATGTCACCAGCGGCGTAATCCGGATGAAAGATTCAGATGAATTGCCCGCTCGTTTAAAAGTCATTTTTGATTCATTAACCCAAATTATCGAGCAATATTGCCCGCAAGAAATGGCAATTGAGCAAGTATTCATGGCTAAGAATGCGGCATCTGCACTAAAACTTGGTCAGGCGCGAGGCGCAGCAATAGTGGCTGCAACAGCGCAAAATGTGCCTGTGTCGGAATATGAGGCGCGCAAGGTGAAGCAATCGGTGGTGGGGAATGGTGCAGCGGATAAATTGCAGGTTCAGCACATGGTAAAAACCTTGTTGCGCTTGCCTGCATCGCCGCAAGAGGATGCCGCTGACGCGCTGGCGGTCGCTCTTTGCCATGCCAACACGCGCGACCATTTAATCAGGATGGCGGGTTCTTCGAGTTTTCGCCGCGGCCGTATAGTGTAATTTCCGTAACCTAAACAACAAAGAGGCTGGTTATGATTGGACGTTTGCGTGGGTTGTTGGTAGAAAAGCAACCTCCTTATTTATTGTTGGATGTGAACGGGGTTGGTTATGAAGTACAGGCACCCATGACCACTTTTTATCGTCTGCCTGCTTTAGGGCATGAAGTTGTACTGCATACCCATCTATCGATTACGGAAAATTTGCATCAACTATTCGGGTTTGCTGAACAGCGCGATCGCTCATTATTCCGTACCTTGATCAAAGTGAATGGTGTTGGCCCCAAGCTTGCGATTGCAATCTTATCGGGTATGGAAGCTGACGATATTGCCCGCTGCGTGCGGGACGATAATATCAACGCCCTGACCAAAGTCCCGGGCATAGGTAAAAAAACTGCCGAGCGATTGGTAATTGAATTGCGCGATCGCCTGAAAAATTGGGATATGCCGCAAGGTGATATGTTGGCGCACAGTGAAATCCAAGGCATCGCAACTGATAACGACGTGTTCGCAGAAGCAGAAAGTGCCCTCATTGCGTTAGGCTACAAACCGGTAGAGGCAGCAAAAATGGTATCGCTGGCTAATAAACAAAAACCCGATGCGAAAAGCGAAGAGCTGATTCGCATCGCTCTTCGTAGCATTGCCGGTTAGTTTTTAAAGGGTTTACTTGATGATAGAAACGGATCGATTGATTGCTCCTACTGCTAAAGAGCGCGAAGATCATCTTGATCGTACTGTGCGCCCTAAATACCTTGCTGATTATGTTGGCCAGCCAGCCGTATGCGAACAGATGGAGATTTTTATCGGTGCCGCTAAAAAGCGTGGTGAAGCACTTGATCACACATTAGTGTTTGGCCCCCCTGGGTTAGGCAAAACCACATTGGCCAATATTATTGCCAATGAAATGAATGTTTCGCTTAAGAGCACATCCGGTCCTGTGTTGGAAAAAGCGGGAGATTTGGCTGCGCTGCTCACGAATCTTGAGCCCGGCGATGTTTTATTTATCGATGAGATCCATCGTCTTAGCCCGGTCGTGGAAGAAATTTTGTATCCTGCAATGGAAGATTTCCAGCTAGATATCATGATCGGTGAAGGGCCAGCTGCACGTTCGATAAAACTGGATTTACCGCAATTTACCCTTGTTGGTGCAACAACCCGTGCAGGCTTGTTGACATCACCTCTGCGTGACCGTTTTGGTATTGTTCAGCGTTTGGAGTTTTATAATGTCGCCGATCTTACCCATATAGTTGCGCGTTCAGCGGCCTTGTTGGGCGTGAAAATGGATTATGAAGGCGCAGGCGAGGTTGCCAAACGTTCTCGCGGAACCCCGCGAATTGCTAATCGCTTGTTGCGTCGTGTACGTGACTATGCCGAAATCAAAGGTGATGGCACAGTCACTGCGACCATGGCAGATGCTGCATTGAATATGCTGAATGTGGACGAGCGTGGTTTTGATCATATGGATCGCCGCTTGTTAATGGCCATGCTGCACAATTTTGATGGTGGGCCGGTAGGGGTAGAAAGCTTGGCAGCAGCCATCAGTGAAGATCGCGGAACGATTGAAGATGTAATCGAGCCCTATTTGATACAGCAAGGTTTTATGGCGCGCACTCCGCGTGGCCGTATTTTGACCAACAATGCGTATTTATATTTCGGTATGCCCGTCCCCAAACGGTTACAAGATCCTACGGAATAATAGTGGTATGAATGCGTTTAGTACCCCGGTGAGGGTTTATATCGAGGACACGGATGCAGGGGGGATTGTTTACTATGTAAATTATCTCAAGTTCATGGAGCGTGGTCGTACAGAATTTTTGCGCAGTTTCGGCTATGATAAGCCCGCAATTTTGGATGGTGGTTTATTGTTGGTCGTTCATTCGGCACAGATTAATTACCGTCGCCCAGCGCGCTTGGATGATTTGCTCAATGTAACTGCGCAAATTCATAAACTGGCGCGAACCTATATCGAATTTCAGCAGCGGGTACTGCGTGGCGAAGAGTTGATGTGTGAGGGGGTAATTCGCATCGCCTGTGTCGATGCAGAATCTATGAAACCTAACGCACTTCCCGCCAGTATGTATCAGCAATTGAATCAATTATGTCGTCTTTAAAACTGAGAGTTAATCAAGCTTATGCCTGCCACAGATAACAGTCTGTCAATTTCTCATCTCATTCTTAATGCCAGCTTTCTAGTGCAATTAGTGATGCTGATCCTCGTATTGGCCTCAGTCATTTCGTGGGCCATGATCTTTCAACGTGAGCGCTATCAACGAAAAGCAGCAGGTGCGTTTAATTACTTTGAAAAGCAATTTTGGTCGGGAATTGACCTAAACCAGTTATATCGTCAAGGCAATGGCCGCAACGAAATGGTGGAGGGAATTGAAAGTATTTTTCGTGCGGGTTTCAAAGAGTTTACGCGCTTGCGTCAAACAGCAGGTGCAGACTCGGATGCGGTAATGGAAGGTTCCCAGCGGGCCATGCGTGTTGCCCTAGCGCGCGAACAAGAAAAGTTGGAAGAGAATTTACCGTTTCTTGCGAGTGTTGCATCAGTAAGTCCCTACATCGGTCTTTTCGGAACTGTGTGGGGCATCATGGTGTCATTCCTGAATATTGCTAATGCGGGTCAGCCAAGCCTCGCGACAGTAGCACCTGGTATTGCCGAGGCCTTGATCGCAACTGCAATGGGGCTTTTTGCAGCTATTCCAGCAGTGCTTGCATATAACAAGTTTTCAGCGCGTGCAGAAAGCTTGCTGGCAAACTATCAGACGTTTGCAGAGGAGTTTTCAGCGATTTTACATCGTCAGGTCCACAGCAAATAACGCTGTTTATAGTCACTGAAAAAACAGGTTAATAGCTATGTCTGGATTTGGTCCTCCAATTAAAAAGAAACTGAAAGCTGAGATTAATGTTGTGCCATTAATCGATGTGATGTTGGTTCTTTTGATCGTGTTTATGATTGCTGCACCCATGATGACCCAAGGGATCAAAGTGGAATTACCGCAAGCTGCCTCTGAGCCTGTTGAAAGCAAAGAAGACGAACCTATTACGGTATCAGTTAAAGCCGACGGCACTTATTATATTGATCTTGGGGGGGATGCTGAGGCTCCGCGTCCTCTCGCTGAGATCAAGTCAATAGTGAGTAAAGTTCTGAAAGAAAAACCTAACACTCCAGTCTTCGTACAAGGTGATAAAAAAGTCGATTACGGGGTTGTTGTTACTCTTATGGGAGAGCTTAAACAGGCTGGAGCACCTTCGGTAGGCTTGATAACGGAGCCAGCGCGCTAACCTATATGAAGTTTGAACAATCGCTATCACTTCCTTTATTTCTTAGCGTGTTTTTTCACGTTTTGCTGTTGGTGTTATTTTTAGGCAACTGGGATTTCTTCAAAAAAGAAGAGGAACCTTATAAACCACATTATGTTACGGCAACACTGGTTGATATGAAGCCAAAGGCTAAAGCCCAGCCGCAACAAACGAAAGAACAGGTGTTGGACTCCAAAGCTTACGAGGATTTAAAGAACAATAAGAAGCAGGAAGAGCAGCGCCGCAAGGAAGCTGAAGCTTTAGTTCAGAAGAAAAAAGAGCAGGAAGCAAAAGCTGCCGAAGCAGAAAAGCAAAAACAGCAAAAAATCAAAGAAGAACAGGCAAAAATAGCTAAAGCCAAAGCAGAGAAAGAGGCGGCAGAAAAAAAGCGTAAAGCTGAGGAACAGGCCAAGCAAAAAGCTGAAGCCGCCAAAAAAACCAAACGAGAGCAGGAAGCTCAAGAAGAGCAACGCCGCATACAAGCCGCCTTGCAAAAGGAAGAGAAGCACATTAGTGAATCGAATGATGACGTGAATACCAAAAGTTATGAGGAAATGCTCATAGAAAGGGTTCAACAAAACTGGAGTCGTCCCCCATCAGCGAGACGGGGAATGGAGGTGACGTTGGAGGTGAACATGCTTCCGACCGGTGTAGTGACGGGGTTGCGAATTATCAAAAGTAGCGGTGATCCAGCGTTTGATCGCTCTGCTGAACAGGCGGTGAGACGCGTAGACAGATTTACTGAAGCGATGCAGATTCCACCAGATATATTTGAAAAATATTTTCGTGTGTTCAGGTTTACATTTAGCCCAGAGGATTTAAGGTCGTGAATCGATATTTATTATTATGTCTAATTTTTGTCACTGGGATTGCCCAGGCACAATTAAACCTGAAGGTGACTAAAGGTGTAGACAATCCCACAAAAATTGCGGTGGTACCTTTTGCATGGACAGGCGGAGCACTACCTGAGGATTTGGCAAAAATCATCGGTAATGACTTGGAGTTTTCTGGCCAGTTTGAAGCAACTGCACCTGAGCGTATGTTGTCTTTTCCTCGCTCCGAGGCGGAAGTTCATTATCGTGACTGGAAAGCATTGGGTTCTGAGTATTTGGTGATTGGATCCATCACCCAACAGGCTGGCCGTTATTATGCGAGCTATGAGCTCTTTGATGTGGTTCAACAAAAGCGTGTCTTTGCCAAACTCACCGTTGATGGTTCAGCGACGCAATTGCGTGATATGGCACACCACATCAGTGATAAGGTATATGAAACAATCACAGGTGTTCGAGGCATTTTTTCAACTAAATTGATTTATGTTGAGGCATTTAAACGCCCACAAAAATACCGCTTGATGCTCTCGGATATCGATGGCTTTCGCCCCCGTATGTTGCTTGAATCCCGTTATCCATTGTTGTCGCCTGTATGGTCTCCAAATGGGCAGCGCGTAGCTTATGTGTCATTCGAATCTGATAACAAACCTGCAATCTACATTCAGGATATTGCCACTGGCAGACGTCAGCAGATGACTAATTTCCGTGGTTTGAATGGTGCACCGGCGTGGTCTCCGGACGGACAAAAACTGGCGATGGCGCTATCGAAGGATGGCAATCCTGAAATTTATGTGATGAATGTACTGACTCGTCAATTGACTCGTGTGACTAATCATTTTGCTATTGACCATGAGCCAACTTGGTCAGCGGACGGCGCATCACTGTTTTTTACCTCAGATAGAGGCGGTAAGCCGCAAATTTATCAGGTGCACTTATCTTCCATGCAGCAAGAACGCGTAACGTTTGATGGCGATTATAATGCCCGTGCCCGGGTTTCGCCGGATGGTAAAAGTCTGGTTATGTTGAATAAACGCCCCGGAACTACCCATCATATTGCGGCACAAGATATAAAATCTGGTAATTTACGCATTTTGTCCGAGACAAATTTGGACGAATCGCCTACTATAGCGCCCAATGGCGCTATGCTGATGTATGCGACTCGTTCTGGTGGTAAAGGAGTGTTGGCAGCCGTGTCCCTCGATGCGCGTGTCAAAATCCTCCAGCCTCCAAAACAAGGTGATGTGCGGGAACCCGCATGGTCGCCATTCTTTAACTAAATCCCGTAAAACAGATCAAAACTTCATTGGAGTTACACACACATGATCACCAAGGCACTAAAACAAGGTCTTACTCTGGCTGTTGTTATGTCTTTTTTGGTTGGCTGTTCAAGCAGCGATAACAAAGGCACTGAAACTACAACTACCGGTAGCGCTGTTACCGATACATCTAGTTCAGAAGCAACTCTGTCAAGCGTTGTTTACTTTGATTTCGATCAATACGCTTTGACCGCTGAAAGCCGTGCTGTGCTGTTGGCACATGCTGACAAACTGAAAGGCGCTTCAGTTGCTGTGCGTTTAGAAGGTCACGCTGACGAGCGCGGTTCACGCGAGTACAACATGGCTCTGGGTGAAAAGCGTGCTAATGCTGTTCGCGATTTCCTGGTAACTCAAGGCGTTAACGGTTCATCTTTGGAAGTTGTTAGCTTCGGTGAAGAGCAACCAGCTGCTACCGGTAGCGATGAAGCTTCTTGGTCTCAAAACCGTCGCGTAGAAGTTAAGTACTAAGAGTCTGAACCCGTATGCTGAAAAATCTGTTTGCCGCCACACTTATTGTTGCGGCTCCAGTGTTACAGGCGCAAGTACGGGTTGTTGAGTCTTCACCTCAGAGCACTCGCTCTGGGGTGGCTCAATCTGAATTGCCTGTCTCTGCTGAATCTGATGTGTATTCCCAAATTCGAGCTTTACAAGAAGAAGTTGCTACTTTACGTGGTCTTCTTGAGGAGCAGTCTTACGAATTAAAACAATTAAAACAATTGCAGTTAGATAACTATATAGATCTTGATAGACGCCTGTCTGGTGGATCACATAGTGCATCTGACAACCGTTCTGGTGTTTCCCCTTCATCAATAAGTCCAGTATCTACTGATGCTCCAAAAGCCGAGTCGCCGCTATCTGCATCTTTAAGCGAGAGCGATACATACAAGGCTGCTTACGATCTACTAAATCAAAAAGATTTTGACGGAGCAGTAACCGCTTTCAATCTGCATCTCGAGCGTTTTCCTAACGGTGATTTTGCCAGCAATAGTCACTATTGGCTGGGTAAAATTGCTATGTTGAAAAAGGATTATCCACAGGCAAAATCTTGGTTCACTGAGCTTATCGCTAATTTCCCTAGCGCTGCGAAAGTACCGGATGCACAGTTGGATCTTGGAAAAGTGTACTTTTTGATGGGTGACAAAGCCAAAGCGAGATCATTGTTAAACGAGGTGGCAGCGGGTAACTCAGATGCTGCACGTTTGGCGCAAAAGTTTATTTCCGATAATTTTTAATCCCACCCAGAAATATTTTTTGTTTCTTGCTGAATGGGAACTGCATTAACGGTTCCCGTTTTTCAATTCAATTTCATCACTTGTTTTTAGAGCATTTTTTTACTGCTTACTGCTTACTGCTTACTGCTTACTGCTTACTGCTAATCCTCCCTCAATATACGACCATTTTTCAGCTTTTGCTAAAGTCTCCTTTGGCAAAGGTTTTCGTCGTAACTAACAATAAAATTTTGATTCTCACACTGCATTCATATAGTGTGAAGTAAGCTCTATGCTCTACCTGGTTAACGATTTATTTTTTGAGGTTTACGATATGAGGCTTTTACAAAAAAAACTTAGTATGAGACTTGTCATCGGTTTATTTGCTTTTTTTTGCGGTTTTGTAGTCGCCGCTGAAAAAGAATCTGCATTAAGTTACAAGGTAGATTACTTGGTTACGTTTTTGCCTGAGAAAGAGGGCGCAAGCGTTGTTATTCGTATAGATAATAAAGGGCTTCTGCAAAAGCTTCGTTTCAATAACAAAGCTGGTGTTTACTCAAATATTCGTGCTAATGGAAAGCTAACAGTTAAAGATGCACAGGTGTATTGGGAATTGCCGTCAGGCAATGCAACTCTGAGTTACTTTGTAAAACTGACTCACGAACGTTCTGTTGGAAAGTATGATGCCCGGATGACTGAGGACTGGGCATTATTTCGCGGGGACGATTTGATTCCTCCAGTAGAGACAACGGAGGTTCCAGGTGCACGAGCAATTGCAGAATTAGAGTTTATTTTGCCGAAAACCTGGAATAACGTTGAAACTGGCTGGGTTAGAAAAAAAGATAATAAATTTATAATCGACAATCCTGAGCGCTTGTTTGATAGGCCTACAGGCTGGATGATTGCTGGAAAAATTGGTACTCGGCGAGCAACAATCAAAAAAACGGGGATTGCGATCAGTGCTCCGGTTGGCGAAGGCATGCGACGTATGGATGCGCTGACATTTTTCAATTTTGTTTGGCCCGAGCTGTACGATGCTTTCGAAAAAACACCATCCAAATTACTGGTAGTTGGAGCGGGCGATCCAATGTGGCGGGGTGGATTATCAGCATCAAACTCTTTGTTTTTACATACTGATCGCCCCTTGGTTAGTGAAAATGGAACTAGCCCCTTACTGCATGAGCTCACCCACATGGTTACACGGATTAGTGGTAAGGAAACAGAGATAGCAAACGATGATTGGATCGCAGAAGGTTTGGCTGAGTTTTATTCTTTTGAGCTACTGTATCGAGCTAATGGGATCACGAAAGCTCGCAGAACTAAAATTATTAAAGGGCTGGAAAAGTGGGGTGCTGAAGTTAAATACTTACGAAAAAGTAAGTCTACTGGTGCTGTAACAGCTCGAGCGGTAGTGCTGCTTGATGAATTGGATAAAGAAATTCGTAAGCGTTCAAAGAAACAATATTCTATAGATGATGTAACCAGAGAGTTGATGAAAATTCGCAAAGTCTCACTGGCGGATTTGCAGAATATTACGGAAAAACTTATTGGTACAAAAGCGGATGCACTGAATTCGCCATTATTAAAATAATGGCGAATTTATTTAAATGTTCCGGGCAATAATTATGCCTCCCCACAGTAGGTTGCGATCGCCGGCTCCTCTTTCAATTTCAGAGCTATGTCCGCGTAATACATAACTGATTCGATAGCCTTGCTTAAAGGCAAATGTATAGCCGAGCCAGGCTTCGATTAATACAGGGCGAAGTTCGTGATGCTCATAACTTACAAGGCTATCGCGGAATTGCCCTTGGAGAAAAGCGTTGTAAGCGCGAGCTTTTAGTGCGACGCCTGCCCAAAAATAACGCTCACTTACGGATTTTGCATTACTGGAATAAGATGATTTTTCTCCATAGCTTGCAAGTTCCGGATTGAATGATGACCAAGGGCTGTGAATTTGCCCTGCGCGCATACTCAAGCTCCAGCTTGTTTCTGTCAGATATCCGATAGATGCCTGCCAGGTGCTTTTGATTTCAAGCGTGTCTGAATCGTTGTCAAAATATTGCTGCCGTGCAATTAAGTACCGACCAGTTAACTCTCCGCCTTCGCTTATTTGGTTGTCCCAGCCTTTTGCTTCTTTGCCTGCTGTACCTTGGTGGGCAACGTTCTGTAATTCTCCGACCAGGCCTGTTCCTAAAAAGCCTAGAGTCAGTGTGCTCTTCCACGCTAAATTTTCGACCAGATCGACTTGTTCACGGGAGCTGGATAGATAAATCAAGCTTGCGTAAGGTCGATCATCAGAGTTAGGTTTCTCTAGTGTTATATCCTCTGGAGTGAATCCAAAAAGACCTATTTCGCGACTGTAAGTTTCTTGAGTACTGATAGATCCGTGCTGAAACCCAAGCCAGTTATCTATCAAAAGCAGAGGCTTATTAAGTGAGATCGCTGCATGGCGCACGCTTTCACCGGTTTGCGTGAAATTGAGACCATAAGTGTAATCCTGATCGCGATGACCAGGCACCAAAATGTCATTATCAAAAGCAATGGCCCAGCTTCTCGTAGCAGTTCTGCGATGTTCATGCCAATACACATTTGGTTGTTTTTCATTTTCTATGGATGCCGCCAGCTGCAGCCATTCGGGGTCCTGCTGTGCAAGGTAATCCTTTGTTTTAGCTGATGTGTTGTTGCTCAGTAGTAGTCCGATAATCAGAGCCAAAACTAATTTATAGATGGCTTGTACTGCATCGATTGAAGGCAGCATCTTTTTCTTCGGGAGTTGCATTATTTGTGGCTGAGTCATGTGGTAACTCCTGGATTTGCTTCTGCCTGTGGTCATATCTGTGTTTATCCATATAAAATAAATGACCGGTCATCTTTTATTTGATGCAAAATTCAGGCGAATAAGTGCCCGTAAAAGGGATAATTAGTTATCCTTTTGCATTAAAAAGTGACTGGTCATCTTATTTTTATAAGGCAAAAATACCAATAAAGTATTTTTGATGGTGTGGGTATTACGTATTTGGTTTATTGAAAAGTTCGGGTAGTACTGTCAAGAAAGCATTGAGCGGCTCACGGCATTTGGATGCTTTCATGCGCATTAATGTGCCTTCCCATGCATTGAATAAAAACTCTGCCAATACCGGTGACGGAAGATTGCTCTTCAGGCCATTTTGCAGCCTGGCTTCCTCCAAAACATCTTCAATAGCTTGCGTACTATTGCGCAGCATCTGCCGCACCTTAATACGAATTGCCTCACTGGATTCGGCCATTTCCTGGCACATATTCCCCAAAAAACAGCCACCATTGAGGTTTTCTTCACAGCCGCCGATATTCTCCACAAAAAAACGGGTTAGGCGTTCTTTAGGGCAAATACTGCGGTCACTAAGTAAATGGCGATTCTGAACCATGCGCTCTTCGGTTACTTTCTCCAGCGCTTCAATCGCAAAATCTTCTTTGCTTTTGAAGTAGGTGTAGAACGAGCCTTTGGGCACGTTGGCGGCATTGACAATATCCTGAATGCTGGTGCCGTTGTAACCGCGTGTAGCCATTACTTTGAGCCCTTCATCAAGGAGATGATCTTTTTTCAGTTCACGTTTACTCATGGGTTAAATATATGACCAGTCGTCTGTAAAATCAAGTGTTAGATTAGTTTATGTCGTTATAGGCTTAGCTGTTTTGGTTTTAATACGATTGAAATGACCAATTTATGCCTTGTTATTATCGCGTTTAGCTGAAGCTCGAAGGTTACTGCGCTTCTTTTAAATGTTTTATCAAGCGTGCTTTCAATGATGAAGGCAGGTTTTTGATCGTCAAAATATCATTGGCCGCATCATACTCGATTTCTCGCCCCAAGCACTCTGAGGCGAAGCTCATGCTTAAAGAGTCATTACGGCCGCTGATGCGCACATAACTGCGCACTTGCCCTGCATGAGGGATAAATTCAGGCTTTAGTTCCGGTTTTGTGCTTTCTACATAACGGACAAACCGCTCTGGCTCGTAGCTTTTAACTTCGCTTGCCAATGTATGGGATAGATCGGCGATAGTGACTGTTTTGCCAGCTTTGTTTTGTTCCAAACAGTAATCAGCGACTTTTGAGCGGGTGATCTTTGCGCTGGTTTCGTCTAATGTTTGGCTGAAGTTATCTACGATTTTGAGAAATTCTGCGGTTTCTTGTTTGATATCGTATTTGTCAGTGAAGGCAATAAAATGAGTAAAGGCATCGGCGATGTCTTTATCGCCGCGTGCGCGTATCAGTGTGAGATAGGTAGATGAATCGCTGTTGCTCCAGTCATCCAGCTGGATTTTCGCAGCTAGCGTAAAACCGCTGGTGTCCAAAAAGAGCGAGTCGTCGATTGCCAGCTTACCATCCAGATACAGGCCACTTTGATGTTCAACCAAATACACGCTCAGTGTATCTCCAACCTCCAGCTTTTCTTCTATAAAAAACACATAAGCATCCAGCAGTGATTCGGCTTTTTCCAGCGCTTGCTGAAACTGTTGCATGGCGTTATGGGTGAAGCTTAAAAATCCCAAGCGCTCTGAGCGGCAATCACGCAACCAGGAGGGGAGAGGATATTCGCCCAGCTCATCAGAAAAGCGCCCGTAACTTTTACCGCCTTTGCGAATAAACTGGCTCTTTAATTCATAGGCCAGCTCTTCCAATTTACCGCTTTGCGCAAATGCTTCACTGCGCAGCTGCAACTCAAAGGCGCTCCCGGGGGCGTGGCGATAAATACGGTGTGCAATGATGGAAGTTATGGCCATGGAAAAATCACTTTTAGGATGAATAAACGGGGCGAATACGAAATTGGGTTGCTGCTCAAAGGCGGCTATTATAGGTGCCACATTCAATTTGCAAACACTCTTTGGAGCGATCTACATGACAATTCAACGATTAAATCCAACACCGCGCTGGTCAGATGCCACTGTATATCGCGGTATTGCGCATTTTGTAGAGGTTCCCAATAACACTGATTGTGCAATGGATGAACAAATTGCGCAGATTCTGCAGCAGGCAGACGTAACTCTAGCCGCTATAGGTAGCGACAAGTCCCGTTTGTTATCTGCGACCATTTATATCACGCAAAAAGAGAATGTTGCTGCGCTCAACAGTGCGTGGGCAGATTGGCTGCCAGAGCATTGCGCGCCTTCACGTGCCTGCGTCAAAGTGGAATTGCTCGACCCCAATATGCTGGTTGAGATTGCTTTTGTCGCAGCGGTTGATTAACACGACTTAGCACAATACTTTGGTCGATCTTGCCTATACTCTTCCTATTGTTTGTCGCGCCCGGCGATATTGTTTAAGCAGTGCGTTAGATCTTGCATAAAGAGGAGTAATTCATGGCAACCCCAATTGATCAGTACCTCAATATTCTCGCCAAAAAAGATGGCTCGGATTTATACCTGAGCACAGGTGCGCCGCCCTGTGCAAAATTTCAGGGTGTATTAAAGCCGCTTGCAACAGAAGCATTTAAACCGGGTGAAATAGAAGCTATCGCCAATGCCATTATGGACGATGAGCAGCGCGCAGTATTTGCGCACGAATTGGAAATGAACCTGGCGATTTCCATTCACGGCGTAGGCCGCTTTCGCATCAATATTTTTAAGCAGCGCAATGAAGTGGCGATAGTGGCACGCAATATCAAAACCGATATCCCGCAATTTGATGCACTGGGTCTGCCCGACGTTTTAAAAGATGTGATTATGACCAAGCGCGGCTTGGTTCTATTTGTGGGCGGTACGGGTTCAGGTAAATCGACATCACTTGCAGCGTTGATTGATCATCGCAATTCATCGAGCGGCGGCCACATAATTACCATTGAAGATCCGGTGGAATTTGTTCACAAACACAAGCGCAGTGTGATTAATCAACGCGAAGTAGGCGTTGACACTCGCAGCTATAAAGCGGCATTAAAAAATACTCTGCGCCAAGCGCCTGATGTTATTTTGATTGGTGAAATTCGCGATCGTGAAACCATGGAACATGCCCTGGAATTTGCAGAGACAGGGCACTTGGCGATCTCTACGTTACACGCTAACAATGCCAACCAAGCGCTAGAGCGGATTGTTAATTTATTTCCGGAAGAACGTCGCCCGCAATTGTTAATGGGGTTGTCGCAAAATTTGCGTGCATTTGTGTCGCAGCGATTACTGCCTACTGTGGATGGAAAACGCTGCGCTGCGGTAGAAGTGTTACTGGGGACTAAAACAATTCAGGAGTTGGTATTAAAAGGGCGTTTTACCGAAATTAAAGAGATCATGGAAAAATCTGAAAATCTCGGTATGCAAATATTTGATGGGGCGATTTTTAAATTGTTTATGGCGGGCAAGGTGAGCTTTGATGATGCTATTGCTAATGCGGATTCGCCCAATAATTTACGTTTGCGCATCAAGTTAGCGACTGATGGTGTTGCAATTCCAAAAAGTGAAGCCGCTGTTGAATCTTCACCTCAGCAAACATCCAAAGCGCCCGCGACCAGTTTTGGTGAATTGAGTTTGCAAAAAATTGATGATGACGAAGAAAATCCATAAGGGCAGCAGCAAAGTTTATGAGCGTAAAAAGTGTTGAGCAACTCTTAAAACCGCAATCTATTGCTGTGATCGGTGCGTCTAATCAGCCCAATCGCCCTGGTAATGCGGTGATGCGCAATTTATTGCAAGGGCAATTTGATGGCCCCATCATGCCTGTTACCCCACACTATAAATCGGTGAATGGGGTATTGGCTTATCGCTCAATTGATGAGTTGCCGATAGTGCCTGACCTCGCCATTATTTGTACGCGCGCAACGCGGGTGCCAGCAATTATTTTGCAATTGGGGCGTAAGGGAACGCGCAATGCGATTGTGATTGCCGCAGGTTTGGACAATTTATTTACCGCACAAGGCACTAATCTGCAGGAGCAAATGCTGGCGATTGCCAAAGAGTGGAGCGTGCGAATTCTTGGGCCGGACTCGCTCGGTATCATCATTCCTGCATTGGGGTTAAATGCGAGTTATGCGCACATAAATGCCTTGCCGGGAAAAATTGCAGTGGTATCGCAATCCTCTGCGGTATGCGTCACCTTACTGGATTGGGCGCGTCGCCGCCGTATTGGTTTTTCACAATTTATTTCACTCGGTGAAGGGATTGATATCGACTTTGATGAAATTCTTGATTATCTCGGGCGTGATTCGCAAACATCAGCGATATTGTTGTACATAGATGGAATTCATGATGGGCGTGCATTTATGTCTGCTGCACGTGCGGCCTCATTTAATAAACCGATTTTGGTGATCAAAGCAGGAATTTATTTGGAGAGCAGTGCGCTTACATCGCGATTGCCACCCGAACAAATAGGTAACGATGCAGTATACGATGCGGCATTTCGGCGTGCAGGTATGTTGCGCGTGGGTGATTTGCGTGAGCTTCTGGCAGCGGTGGAAACGCTTGCTAATGGCAAACCCATTTACAGTGAACAGTTAGTCATTATTGCAAATGGAAACGGTCCAAGTGCGATGGCTGTTGACGCACTTTTGCAGCGTGGCGGACGGTTGGCGACATTGGATGAATCTGTGGTTGAACAGCTGCAACCATTAATTCATAGCGGTGGCCGCGCTACTAACCCGATTAATTTATTAGGCGATGCATCGCCCGATACTTACCAAAAGGTGATTCAGGTTTTATTGCAGAGTAACAGTATTGAAAATATTTTGATCATGCAGGCACCATCGGCATTAACACCCGGTGAAGTGTATGCAGATGTAATCATTAATACTTACAAAAACTACGGCGGAAGAAAGCCTAATCTATTCGCTAATTGGATGGGCGAGGATGCGGCACAAAATGCGCGTTTGCGTTTTGCAGATGCCAATATTGCTTCTTTCCGTACCCCGGAGGGAGCTGTGGGCGCTTTCATGCACATGGTGCAATATCGGCGCAACCAAAAGCTATTGTCGGAAACGCCAGAGTCGATCAGTGACAAGGTTCCCTATCAACCGCACACAGCACAAACCATTATTGCAAAAGCGCTTGATGAAAATCGTAATCAACTGACTACTGTTGAGGCTTTGGATTTACTAAAAGGTTACGGCATTAAAACGCAAAATGAATCGATTGATATGCCTCGCTCGCAGCGTAAAGGTGCCTATCCATTGCGCGTGCAAGTACAAATAGATCCGGTATTTGGTCCTGTTATTTTATTGGGTGAGGCGGCTAGTCATTGGAGTGTGCGTCGCAATGCGGTAGTTGCTTTGCCTCCATTAAATATGGCATTGGCTCGCTACATGGTAATACAAGCGCTCGCTGAAGGAAAAATTCGCGAGCGGGAATTATATGTGCCATTAGATATGCCTTCATTGTGTTTGTTCTTGACACAAATTAGCCAAATCGTGATTGATCATCCTGCTGTGCGTAATTTGTTAATTAACCCTGTGCTTGCCGCTGGTGAAGATATTCATGTATTGGACGTGAGCATTGATATTTCTGCTGAAAAAAATAGCTGCCCGCTGGCAATTCGCCCCTATCCAAAAGAGTTGGAAGAATCGTTCATATTGCGCGATCAACGCAAGATATTACTGCGACCTATCCGCCCGGAAGATGAATTAAATTTGCAGGCATTTGATAATTCGCAAAGCAAAGAAGACAGGTACAAACGCTATTTTGCAGAACTGCCACAATTTTCTCATGAGCAAATGGCGCGTTTGGCTCAAATAGATTATGCGCGCGAAATGGCTTTTATTGCTGTGGATAGCGACGATGAGCAACAGGAAAAAATTCTGGGTGTGGTACGGGTACAAATTGACCCCGATAATACCCAAGCAGAATTTGCGATGGCAGTGCGCAGTGAATTAAAAGGTATTGGCTTGGGGAGTCGTTTGTTGCAAAAAATGATTGATTATTGTCGCGCCCAAGGAACGCAAACGTTGATAGGGTGCACCATGCTGGAAAATTCCGGCATGGCTAACCTCGCACGAAAATTGGGTTTTTCAGTAAAGTTTAATCGGGAAGATGGCTTGATTGACATGTCACTCAATTTTCAAGAAGCCAATAAAAGCAATTTATAAAAAACAACATCCAGTCATAATTTTGCCAGCGCTTTTATGTGGGCAAGTGCACAGCGGCCTAAACCCAGAAGATCATAACCACCTTCCAGTGTTGAAACAATTCCCTTGCACTGATCGTGTTGCGGATTTGTTTTGCTTTTATCCATTAGTTGGCGAAGCTGCTGCGTAATCCAAAAATAATCCTGCTCGAACAGACTGATAGATGACATGTCGTCATCGATATAAGCATCAAAGCCCGCAGAAATTAAAATCATTTGTGGTTTAAAGTTTTCCAGCGCAGGGAACCATTGTGCACTGACTGCATCGCGAAACTCTTGGCTGCGACAAGTGGCAGGGAGTGGGGTGTTGATAATATGTCGTGGCACATCCTCAATATTAGTGTGAGGATAAAAGGGATATTGGAAACTGGAGCAAAATAACACCCGCGGCTCATTTAAAAAAATATCCTGGGTTCCGTTGCCGTGGTGCACATCAAAATCCACTATGGCTACTCGTTCCAATCCATATTCATGAATTGCGTGTGCGGCGGCCACGGCAACATTATTGAAAATGCAAAAACCCATTGCCCGATTATGCTCTGCATGGTGGCCAGGTGGACGGACATTGCAAAAAACTGCATCTGTTTCACCGCGCATGATCATATCTACACCCATGACTGCGGCACCAGCTGCATATCGCGCTGCTATTAATGTTTTAGGGGAAAGGTACACATCATCTGCATAAAAAGTGATGCCGGTTTTTGGTGTTGCAGCAGAAATTCGTTGGATGTATTCAGTTGTATGAACACGTTGCAATTGCGCATCGGTAACTTCAATAGCATCGCGTTGGTAAAGCAATGCGTCAATACCACTGGCTAATAATTGATTTGCGATAGCATCAATACGCGCAGGACATTCCGGATGCCCATCAGGCATGTGATGGTCATGACAAGCGGGATGACTGACTAAGGTGGCGAGCATGCGTTAATTATCCTTTGCTGTGAAAGCCACTATAAACGGTTCGGTGATACTCTGTGAATTGGTCTATTAGCTTGTGCACAATAAAAACCCGCATAACTGCGGGTTTTTTTAACTGCAACCGAATGCGCCGAATCAATTCTTCTCACGGGCAATGGCACGGTATGCAATATCTTTACGATAGAACATATCTTTCCAGCTGATTTGTGCAGCCAGTTTGTATGCGCGTTGTTGAGCATCTGAAACGCTATCGCCCAATGCAGTCGCGCAGAGAACCCGGCCGCCATTGGTCACAGTGTTGCCATTATTTTGCGCTGTGCCAGCATGGAAAACTTTCTCGCCCTCAATTTCTACGCTCGGCAATCCGGAAATAACATCGCCTTTGTTGTAGCTGTCTGGATAGCCACCTGCCGCAAGCACCACGCCAACAGAAGCGCGCGAATCCCAGCTGGCAGTTGTTTTATCCAAATCACCTTTCAGTGCCGCCAAGCACAATTCAACCAGGTCAGATTGCAGGCGTAACATAATTGGTTGTGTTTCGGGGTCGCCAAAACGGCAGTTGTATTCAATCACTTTGGGTGCGCCGGATGCATCGATCATCAAGCCTGCATACAAAAATCCAACGTACGTATTACCTTCTGCCGCCATGCCATTTACCGTTGGGTAAATAATGTCTTTCATTACGCGGTCATGTACTGCTTGCGTAACAACAGGAGCAGGTGAGTAAGCACCCATGCCGCCGGTGTTGGGGCCGGTGTCGCCATCGCCAACACGTTTGTGATCCTGGCTGGTGGCCATGGGCAATACATTTTTGCCGTCAACCATCACAATAAAACTGGCTTCTTCACCCGCTAAAAACTCTTCAATCACCACGCGGCAACCTGCATCACCAAATGCATTACCAGATAACATATCGCGCACGGCATCTTCTGCTTGCTGCAATGTCTCAGCGACAATTACACCTTTACCGGCAGCGAGGCCATCGGCTTTGATAACAATCGGAGCGCCTTTTTCGCGCAAATAGGCGAGGGCAGGTTCAACTTCAATAAAATTTTGATAATCCGCGGTTGGGATTTTATGGCGCGCAAGAAAATCTTTGGTGAATGCCTTTGAACCTTCCAATTGTGCAGCGCCTTTGCTTGGGCCAAAACACAATAAATTACGCGCCTGGAAATAATCAACAACGCCAGCGACTAAAGGCACTTCCGGGCCGACAATTGTCAAACCCACATTATTTTGTTCAGCAAAATTAGCGAGCGCTTCAAAATTCAAAACATCGATTGCAACATTTTCCAATTTTGCTTCCAGCGCTGTGCCGGCATTGCCCGGCGCAACAAATACTTTTTCTATTTGTGAGCTTTGCGCTGCTTTCCACGCAAGTGCGTGTTCGCGCCCGCCGCTGCCAATAATTAATACATTCATAATTAATCCAATAATTTAATTCGCGAATGAAAAACTCCCGCAAGCGGGAGTTGGCAAAAAATTAATGACACGTTTTATTAATGTCGGAAGTGACGCATACCGGTAAACACCATTGCCATACCCTGCTCATCAGCGGCAGCGATAACTTCTTCATCACGCATTGAACCGCCCGGTTGAATCACGGCTGCGATACCTACTTTAGCGGCATTATCAATACCGTCGCGGAATGGGAAGAATGCATCAGATGCCATGACTGATCCAGCGACTTGCAGGCCAGCATGCTCAGCTTTAATCGCAGCGATACGTGCAGAGTTAACACGGCTCATTTGGCCTGCACCTACACCAATGGTGCGGTTGTCTTTTGCATAAATAATTGCGTTGGATTTAACAAACTTGGCCACTTTCCAAGCGAATAATAAATCGCGAATTTCTGCTTCAGTGGGAGCGCGTTTGGTCACGATTTTGAGATCGGCAGCGGTGATAACACCCATATCGCGATCTTGTACCAAAAGGCCGCCATTCACTCTTTTGTAATCCAATCCGCCAATTCGCTCGGCACCCCATTCGCCACAGGCTAATACACGTACATTTTGTTTTGCTTTGGTTATTTCCAGCGCTTCCGCTGAAATACGTGGTGCAATAATGACTTCAACAAATTGACGGGACACAATCGCCTCGGCAGTCTTTGCATCCAACTCGCGGTTAAAAGCAATAATGCCACCGAACGCTGATTCAGTATCAGTTGCGTAAGCAAGTTCGTAAGCTTCAAGAATGTTTGCTGCAACACCGACACCACACGGGTTGGCGTGTTTAACAATAACGCAGGCAGGTTCATCAAAAGATTTAACGGTTTCCAATGCCGCATCGGTATCCGCTACGTTATTGAATGACAACTCTTTGCCTTGCAATTGTTTCGCTGTAGCAACACTCGCTTCCTGTGCGTTTTTCTCAACGTAGAACGCCGCTTTTTGGTGTGGGTTTTCGCCGTAACGCATTTCTTGCGCTTTAATAAATTGGGTATTAAAGGTGCGTGGGAAATCGGCGCTGCCGCCTTCTACCAAGCGGCCAAAATAATTGGCAATAGCACCGTCGTAAGCAGCGGTGTGTTCATAGGCTTTAATCGCCAAATCAAAACGGGTTTTCAGTGACGTGCAGCCGTTATTGGCTTTGAGTTCTGCGAGGATGTTTGCATAGTCAGATGCGTTTACCACGATGTTTACGTGCGCGTGATTCTTCGCTGCAGCGCGCACCATAGTCGGGCCGCCAATATCAATATTTTCTACTGCATCTTCCAAAGAGCAGTCTTTATTGGCAACGGTTTTTTCAAACGGATACAAATTCACAACGACCATATCAATCGCGTTGATACCATGTTGCGTCATTACACCTTCATCGATGCCGCGACGGCCCAAAATACCGCCGTGTACTTTTGGGTGAAGGGTTTTTACACGGCCATCCATCATTTCCGGGAAGCCGGTGTAATCGGAGACTTCAATTGCAGGGATCTTGTTGTCGGTGAGTAATTTGAAGGTACCACCGGTTGATAAAATTTCTACGCCTTGAGCGTGCAGGGCTTGGGCAAATTCAACAATGCCAGTTTTATCCGAGACGCTGATAAGGGCGCGTTTTACGGCAACAAGATCAGAAGTAGACATACACATTTCCTGTAGGTGTAAAAGTTGTAGATGTGAAAGTTGTAGATGTGAAGGTTAAAGCGAAAAACGGGTATACAAAAATAAGAGTCGCTAAAAAGCAAAAGGGGTGGAAACGAATTACCACCCCTTTTTTGTGTGCCATGCGGCGCTGTAAAAAATTACAACAGGCCGTATTGCTTCAATTTTTTACGCAGAGTACCACGGTTCAACCCCAATACTTGTGCAGCGCGTGTTTGGTTGTGACGGGTGTACTTCAATACGATTTCAAGCATCGGAGCTTCTACTTCTGCAAGAACCATTTCATACACGTTGCTCACGTCTTGGCCATCAAGATGTTTGAAGTAGTTTTCTACTGCTTGCTCTACGCAGCCGCGCAGCGATTGAGCTTGGGTTGGTTGTTGTGGAGCAGCTTGTGCTGGGGTTGCATCAGCAAAGAAAGTTGCGGTGTTCATGCGGCTTTTTCCTCTTTCGTAAGCAGCTGTTCAAAGAAATTTTGAATGCTGGTTTGTTGTTCTTCTGCATTATCTATAGCGTTAAAGGTTTTGCGAAATACTTCGCTGCCTGGGACTGTCTGCAAATACCAACTCGCGTGCTTGCGTGCGATACGCGGCCCCATAAACTCACCATAAAAACGGTATAGCTCACACAGATGGGTACATAAAATATCCCTGATTTCTGTCAGGGATGGTTCGGGTAATTGCTCACCGGTACGCAGGTAATGCGCAATTTCCCGGAAGATCCAGGGGCGACCTTGCGCGGCGCGCCCAATCATCACCGCGGCGGCACCTGTGTGATCCAACACAGCCTTGGCTTTTTGCGGTGAATCTATATCGCCATTGGCAAATACCGGAATTTTCACAGCATTCACTACACTGGCGATGGTGTCGTACTCGGCTTCACCTAGAAAAGCGTCAGCGCGGGTGCGACCGTGAAGTGCAAGGGCTTGTATGCCTGCATCTTCAGCGATGCGTGCAATACGCACAGCATTGCGTTCTTCATGACTCCAGCCAGTGCGAAATTTCAGGGTGACTGGAATGTCCACCGATTTCACTACTGCCTGCAGTATCTCTGTTACCAATTGCTCGTCTTTTAACAGTGCCGAGCCTGCGGCTTTTTTACAGACTTTTTTAGCAGGACAGCCCATATTGATATCAATAATCTGGGCACCGTTGGCAGCATTCAGTCGCGCTGCCTCGGCCATCATGTCCGGGTCGCCGCCGGCAATTTGCACTGCAATCGGCTCAACTTCACCCGAGTGATCCATCCGCAAACTACTTTTGCGGCTGCTCCACAGGGTGGAGTCAGCGGTGAGCATTTCCGATATCACCAATCCGGCACCTAAAGATCGACATAATTGCCGAAATGGTCGATCAGTAACGCCTGCCATGGGCGCGAGTATGACCTGACTGTCGATGCAATAGGAGCCAATAGTAAACACGTGATTGGGTGTCGTGGTTGTGGCAATGACCGGCTAAAAAAGTGCACAAAATGTGTGCTGCAGCCCTGCTTAAAAGGGTCGCCATAATACCCGTTTGGGCAGGTGTTGGGAATGTAAAAAATACAAAAAATGGTGTTTTTTTGAGCGATAAAAAAACGTTTTTTAGTCTGATTGTGTTGCAAAAAATAATTACTTGGGGCAGGGCAGGAGGATTTATTGGTTAACGGGATCGTAAAGATAGGTTTCGTAGTCTCGCGCCAAGTGCTTGATGGATGGGTTTTCCATTTTGATGATATTGCGTTCTTTTAATCTCGCCTGTTGCAGGGGCTGCATATGGCGCTTGCGCCACAGGTCATCAAAAGAGCCGTCTTTGAAGGCGATATCCAATCCTTTTTGGATACGGTTAAGTGCGGCCTGACTATTTTTGTGGGCAAAGAAAAACTTGGGTAGAGGATAATAGAGTGCCATGTGGGCATCGCTGCTAAGGCCAAGGCTGCTTTGGTGTTGCGCTTCAAAGTAATATTCCATCGGGCCGCGACAAAAGAAATCGACCCTGCCCGCTTTGGTCATGCGAAACAGGTTAACGACATTGCTGCTTTCGACAACGGTAAGGTTGTTGTGGCGCAATACTTTGGTGTCACTCCAGCCAATACCGACACCAAAATCATAGGGTTTGAGCTGATGGATACGCGTGAGGTTTTTGGTTTGTTGTTTTAGCTCGTCGCGCATAAAGCAAATCCGGTAGCTGAGTGCACCCCGATCCAGTGGAAAGGGAATGTAGATCAGTTTTTCTTGCTCAGCCAGCTCATCTTCGTAGCTCATTTGTAAAACCAGGTTGGGGTAGTTGTCATGGCTGAGCATGACTAGTGTGCGGGCGCGGTTCATTGGAGGAATGCCGCGCAGCTCATAAGGGCCGAATTCCCGGGTGGTTTTATCCAAAGCCAGTTTCAGTATTTCAACTTCGTGCAATACCCGTTCTTTACTACCGAGTTCCGGGAGTTTATGGGTGATGATAAGCGGCGTTGTGAGGGTAGAGGAGAGCTCTTGGGATTGGGTATTTGCGCTAGTACCGAGCGGAATCAAACACAGAATGCTCGTGGCAATGCAGCGCTGGCTGGTAAGGGCGCAGCGCTTCAAAAGAAAGCACCTCAAAAGAGTGCATGTTAAAAGAGTGCATGTTAAAGGAGAGTAAGCATGACCGATAAAACCGAATTCCATATTCTCTATTCCATGGGGTTGCAGGCCAGCCGGGTTGTTTTGGAATACCTATTCTTTATTGCTGGTTGCCGATAATTTGAATGTAGTAATTCACTGCTTCAGCGCCGGGATCTACCAAGTCTAGACTGATATAGACTTTTTGGTTTTGCGGCATCAGCTGTTGTCCTGCCATTTCTCCCCCCAGATACTCCTCGGGTTTAAAGCGCCGCGCTGCTACATTGTTTTCATTGATGTCAGTGAATACAAGCTCCAGATCGGGGAAGGGTTGTTCAAACGGAGCGTTATTAATGATCAATACATCCACCTCCAGGGCATCGGCAACCTCTTTATTGGTTCGTACGGAAAGGTTGGAGGTGATGATCCGACTGGTATCGACCAGAGTAGGTACCTGACACCCAATATACGGACACAAAAATACGTAACCCGTGCGATAGGGCTCGACCCGACTGAAGTAATCAAACTTAAACCAGCCAACCTGTACTATCAATGCGATCAATGCAAGACAGCTGAGTGTCGGCCATAGTTTGCTTTGGTACCAACGACGCATGCGTTTAGCGGTGAACTCAATAGGTGCCGGCATGATGTTCATTAATAATGCCGAGCGTGAGTTGTCGTATGCGCGAATCTTAGGCTGGGTTTTTACCTGACGCTTTGAGGCTTCCTCCTCTTTTGGTGATGGGGTTTCGTCCGGTTCTGCAAATAGTCTTGGGTCAGGCATGTCTGATACGTTACTGGCGCTCGCGCTAAACCCTTGATGATTGGGTATATTTGCCAGCTCATCGCTTAAGACTAAGTCGTCATCAGACTGCTTGTTTTGTGGTATCTCTTCGGGTTCGTCTACTAGGCTAAATACCAAGCCAGGGTTGGTTCGGGGATTGGTTGCCGAGGGGGCGCCTGTTGGGCGTTCATTCTGAATGGCTATGCTGCTGGCTAGTTCATCATCGGCAAGCTGCTCTTCAGTTTTAGGTTTGATGACAGCTAATTGGGGTGTGTCATCTTCCTCATCTTCAATCAGCATTTCCGCCCAGGATTCGTCGGCAGTGCTTTTGGTATCCTCTTCAGGGTCTTTGTCGCGCAGCTTGCGCTCGAAAAGGGACACTTCTGGCTTGGGTGCCATATCTATATCCATAAAGCCATCGAATTCATAGCTTTTGGTGTCGGATTTCATGTCATCCATATCGTCGCTGATAAGAATGTCATCGGTTTGATCCAGAGAAGATTTATCAAGTATCCGCATCACGGGTTGTGACGTGGTTTCTGTTCGGGAGGGCGCAGGTGGCGCAACTATGGTTGCCTGGTGTTTTAATGGTTGAGCTATTGGTTTTGGGATCGGTTTCGTATCAGGGCTTGTTTTGGAGGATGGACTAACAGGCGGTTTGGTTGCCGTTTTTGCAGCCGGGGCAGTTACCAAATATTCCTGAGCCTTGAATACATGCAAACAAGAGCCACAGCGAACCGCGCCTTTTGCGGATTGCAGTTGGCTCGGGGTGATGCGAAATGCAGTTCCGCATTTTGGGCAGCGGGTGATCATTGGGTTACTGGGCGACGTCATAGTTGATTTGCTCTTAACACCTGAGGGTTGAAAAGCCCGGATGCCTTTTTATCAGTAATATACAGTTTACGGTTTGCGGCTCAATATATTGCAGTTTACCCAGCGGAAAGCTCAGGGTAAATTCCAGCGACAATGAGGATTCATGCTCCGAATCCGCAATGCCAACTGGCTCACCTTCTTACTTTACTTTTGTCGCCGTTAATCTGACCCATTCTTCATGTTCGGCAACCGGGTCGAATACAAACCAGGCTTCATAAGCTGCCATGACGGTGTTGGCCTGAACTGAAAGTATGCCTGACAAGCACAGCTTTCCACCGGTTTTGGTCATGGCGCTAAGCGCCGGTGCAAGTTCAGCCAAGGGGCCCGCGAGGATGTTAGCCAACATCACATCCACTTGAGTGTTTGGGCAATCCGGTGGCAGATACACGGGCATGGCATCGGCGGGCAAATTGTTGCGCTTGGCATTCTCGGTGGTGGCGAGCAGCGCCTGTGGGTCTATATCGACACCGATCACTTGTTTTGCACCTAACAAAAGCGTTGCTATGCCAAGGATTCCAGAACCACACCCGTAGTCGATAACCGTTTTGCCGGTGAAGTCTTGCTGGTCGATCCACTGCATGCATAAGAAAGTGGTGGGGTGAGTACCGGTGCCAAAGGCAAGGCCGGGGTCAAGCATCAGGTTCACTTTGTCTGGTTCAGGCGGTGTTTGCCAGCTTGGGCAAATCCACAGGCGTTCTCCACAGCGGATAGCATGGTAGTTGCTCATCCATTCCCGCTCCCAATCCTTGTCTTCCAATTGCTCCCAGGAATGTTCAGGCAGTGGGTTGCCAAAACGGCGTTCGGCGAGTGCGATAGTGTGTGCAGTGTCGATTTCTGCATCAAACAACCCGGTCATTTTTACGCTATCCCATAGCGGCGTTTCCCCTAATCCCGGTTCAAGGATGGGTTGGTCGGCATTGTCTTGCAGGGTTACCGAGGCAGCACCGCAGGCGAGCAGGGAGTCTTCAAGTGAGCTGACGTAACGGCGTGAAGTGATGATTTTCAATTGCAGCCAAGGCATAGGAATTCTGCTGTTGATAAAAGAAGTGTTGAATTTGAAGGTGATTAAAGCAAAAAGGGCGCGATAAATCGCGCCCTTTCGATCCACTGGCACATTTTATTCGGCCAGTTTCTTTTCCAGATAGTGGATGTTCACGCCACCTTTACGGAATTCGGTGTCGCGTACCAACATCTGTTGCAGAGGGATATTGGTGCGGATGCCATCCACAATGGTTTCATCCAGCGCGTTGCGCATACGGTTCAAAGCGATCTCGCGAGTATCACCGTAGGTGATAATTTTGGCGATCATTGAATCGTAATTTGGTGGCACTGTGTAGCCGTTGTACAAATGTGAATCCACGCGCACACCCAATCCACCGGGAGCATGGAAGCCTTTTACCAAACCAGGGCAAGGCATAAAGGTTTTTGGGTCTTCGGCATTGATACGGCATTCAAATGAATGGCCGCGAATAATGACATCGGATTGCTTGATCGATAAGGGCAAGCCGGAACAGACGCGGATTTGCTCTTTGATCAGGTCGATACCAGTCACCATTTCAGACACTGGATGCTCAACCTGGATACGGGTGTTCATCTCGATGAAATAGAAGCGGCCATCTTCGTACAAAAACTCAAAAGTGCCCGCGCCTTTGTATTTGATATCGATACACGCTTTTACACAGGCGGCATAGGTTTGCTCGCGAACTTCCTGAGGAATCCCGGGGGCTGGCGCTTCTTCCAATACTTTTTGGTGGCGGCGTTGCAAGGAGCAGTCGCGGTCACCCAAATGGATTGCATTGCCCTGACCGTCAGACAAGATTTGTACTTCTACGTGACGTGGGTTTTGCAGGAATTTTTCCATGTATACCGTGCCATCACCAAATGCTGCTTTGGCTTCGCCCTGGGTTACATGAATGGAGCTGATAAGTGCAGCTTCGGTGTGTACTACGCGCATGCCGCGGCCACCACCGCCTGCAGCGGCTTTGATGATAATGGGATAGCCGATGCGCTTGGCGATTTTCAGGCATTCTTCGGGATCATCCGGCAGTGGGCCATCTGAGCCGGGAACGGTAGGAACGCCTGCTTTTTTCATTGCCTTGATCGCTTCTACCTTGTCGCCCATCATACGGATGACATCGGGATCGGGACCAATAAAGGTAAAGCCGCTTTTTTGCACGCGCTCGGCAAAGTCGGCGTTTTCAGCAAGAAAACCGTAACCCGGGTGAACGGCTTCGGCATCGGTAATTTCCATAGCGGCGATAATGGCCGGTACATTCAGGTAGCTTTTTGGCGACGGGTTGGGGCCGATACAAACGGACTCATCCGCCAGGCGTACGTGTTTTAAATCGCGGTCAATCTGTGAGTGCACGGCAACAGTCTTGATGCCCAGCTCCTTACAGGCGCGCAATACACGCAACGCGATTTCGCCACGGTTGGCGATCAAAATTTTATCGAACATAACTCTGTTCCTCAGCGATTAGTGATTGGATTGTCGCTAGCGACAACCACAACAGTTAATTAAGCAATGGTCACTAAAGGCTGATCGAACTCAACAGGATTACCATCTTCAACCAGAATGGCTTCGATAACACCGGCTTTGTCGGCTTCGATCTGGTTCATCATTTTCATGGCTTCGATGATACAAATAACATCGCCAACCTTCACATGTTTGCCCACTTCGATGAATGAAGGTGAGCCTGGGCTTGGTGAGCGGTAGAAGGTGCCAACCATAGGTGATTTAACAATGTGGCCAGATACTGCAGGTGCAGCAGCGGGCGCGGCAGTTGGGGCGGCGGGTGCAGCTGCTGGAGCGGCAGCGGCTGGTGCAGCGGGGGCGGCAAAAGCAGGTGCTGGAGCACTGAAATATTGGGTGGTGCCGCTATTGCGTGCGATACGAACAGATTCTTCGCCTTCTTTGATTTCCAATTCGCCGATGTTGGATTCTTCCAACAGTTCGATCAGTTTTTTAATTTTGCGAATATCCATAAAGTCCTCTCTGCAACAAGGTATGTTGTGGTTGGTGATGGCCGCATGGGCCACATGAATGAAAACTACTTAACTAATTTGAACGCAGCTTGTAATGCCAGATCATAACTGGTGGCACCAAAACCGCAGATGACGCCTTGGGCAACATCTGAAAAATAAGAATGGTGGCGAAACGCTTCACGTTTGTGGACGTTCGATAAATGCACTTCGATAAAAGGAATGTCCACGCCCAACAGCGCATCGCGCAGTGCGACACTGGTGTGTGTAAAAGCAGCAGGGTTGATGATAATGAAATCGACCCCTTCTTTGCGCGCATCATGGATACGGTCAATTAGTTCGTATTCAGCGTTGCTTTGCAGGGTTTGCAAATGGTGGCCCGCTGCTTGCGCGGTTTGAGCCAAATTGCGGTTGATGTCTTCGAGGGTGGTAGCGCCATAGATGCCTGGTTCGCGCAACCCAAGAAGATTCAGGTTGGGGCCATGAAGTACCAAAATGGTTGCCATTAACACTAATCCTGCGGTGATTTTCTGGTTTTATGCTGTGACTGGCGGGGAAATGCCTGGTTCAGCTTGCCGGGGATCTGAAAGTGTGGGGAGTTTGCCGCAAAAATGTAGGTCTGTCCACGATAACGGCGAAATTTTATTAATATGACAGAAAATGCCTGCAAGATTGCAGAAGTTAGTCGTTAGGGTTGTAAAAATAAACGCGGAAATAGCTGTTTTGTTCGATTATCCCGACATCTTGCCCTCATGTTGGCAGCAAGATGGGGGAACTTGACATAAAAAGCATCAAAAATGAATCATCTTCTGTAAAAATCGTCGAAATGCTAGTTTTTTTCACCTTGCATTGCATTTGCAAGAATTTCCGGTGTTAGTAATTGGGGTAAAACAACAGCCCTTTCGTTGCTGCCAGCGGGAAACCACAGGTACAAAGGAACACCACTGCGGCCATATTCCTGCAAAAGTTCAGTGATTTTCGGGTCAGTATTCGTCCAATCGCCTTTAAATGTTGCCACGTTGAGTACATCAAATAGTTGCTCGGTGGCATCGGTGTGCAGTGCGATACGTTCATTGGCCAAGCAGGTAAGGCACCAATCTGCAGTCAGATTGATAAATACCGGGCGGCCGTCCGCACGCGCTTGGGCGACCAATTCGGGCGAATAAGTTTGCCAGCGATCAGTTGCAAGTGTGTCTTGATTGCCATTTGAGCCCTGCCAAACAAGGGCTACTGCCAATATCCAGCTGGTTGCGATACCCAAACGGCGGATCCATTGCCAAATTCCAGTGGTGGAGCGTGCCAGTAACCAGCAACCGAAAGCGATTGCGACTGCTCCTACACAGAGTGCGGCCATGCCACCGACGCTTGTCTGGCGGCCAAAAACCCACAATAACCAGATGGCACTCAAGTACAGCGGAAAGGCCAAAAATTGCTTGAGATTGTCCATCCATACCCCGGGTTTCGGGAGTCGGGTGGCTAATGCAGGTAAATAGCACAGTAGCAGCAAGGGTAGAGCCATACCGAAACCCAGTGCCGCAAAGACAGCGATGCATAAGATCGCAGGTTGGGTAAGTGCAAAACCAAGAGCGGCCCCCATAAACGGTGCAGTGCAGGGGCTTGCGACAACAGCCGCGAGAACCCCGGTAAAGAAGGAGCCGCCAAGGCCTGATTTTTGGGTCAAGTTTTGTCCGGCACCCATTAGGCTGGTGCCGATATTAATGACTCCTGACATGCTCAGTCCCATCACAAAAAACAAATAGGCGAGCGCGGCGATCAATTCCGGCGACTGCAGCTGGAAGCCCCAGCCGATAGCTTCACCTCCTTTGCGGGCAAGTAATAACGCAATCGCAAATCCTACAAAGCAGAGCACAATACCTGCTGTATAAGCCCAGCCATGGATCGCCAGTCGCTTGCGGTCGGCTGCAGCCAGGCTCATCACTTTAATAGACAGCACTGGAAATACGCAGGGCATTAAATTCAGGATAATCCCTCCCAGCAGCGCCAGAATCATGGCTTGCACAATCCAGCCAGACCCGGCTTCTGGCTCAGGCATGTTTGCAGACGGTGTTGTGGTTGGAGGCGCGGCGGCTGGCGACCCGGTTGCTGGAGATGTGGCTGTTTGCTCCACTACCAGTGCATTAGTGGGATCTACTGCGAGTGTTTTTTTCTGTGGGGGATAGCAAAGACCGGCATCGGCACAGCCCTGATATTCGATATTCAAAGTAAAAGGGGCGGTGATGTTATTCAGATCAAAGCTGGCAGTCACCGCGTGATAATGCACCATGGTTTCGCGTTCAAAGAGCTCGTCGTACTTCATTTTTCCGGGTGTATAGCGTGGTGTTAATTCAATGCCTTGATCGGCTTTGAATTTGAAGCGCTCTTCGTACAAGTAATAAGCTTCTGCAATCGACCAGTGCAGCAAAAACCTGTTGTTTTCGATGGTAAACGTCGGAATGAACGCTTGGCCGACAGGCAAAAACTCATCCTGAGCAACCAACTGATTACTTAATGTCGTCGGGGATTGGTTAAAGCTCTGGTTTTTGGGTGCGAATGGATCATCTGCGGCATTGATGGAAAGGCTGAGAGCTAGCAAGCCGGCAGGAAGCAGCAAAAAAAGGCGTGAAAAAAGGTGTGAAAGTATCATGATTTTTCTGGGTCTAATTGATAAGGCCGGGATGTCGGCGCGACTGAGTTACAGTAACATACGCGGCCTATGGACACTGGGCAATGCCTATCATTCCCTTGATCTGTGAATTTATCTTTTTTTACCTGCAGTGTTTACTGTCAAACACAATCAGTTCCTGAATATACCTTGTTGCTTATTTAAGAGAAGAGAGTTGCCACTATGTTGACGGTTGTTGGTCGCCTTGGATTATTGATGGTGATGGCGTTTAGCTTGAGCGGCTGCCAAACACCATTTTGGATGAATCAGAAAAAAGCACCGGCACCTGCTCCCGCTCCGGTGGTGCAGAAGCCTCAGGTGATTACCAAAGAGCAGCAGGTTGTGAAGATGTTGATCCTCAACGGTGAATACACGCTATCGCAAGATCAGCTGCTGACACCGAAAAATGACAACGCATTTGATTATTTCCGTGCAGCGCTCAAATTGGATCCGAACAATCAGCGGGCGAAAGGTGGTTTGCAGGGTATTGTCATGCGCTATGTAGATTTGGCACGTCAGGCTGCAGCGCGTGGAAATTATTCGCAAGCGACTACTATGCTGAATAACGCGCGTATTGTTGATCCGACAAATTTATTGATTAAAGAAGTATCCAGCGCGCTGACTGAGCAAATCAAGGCGGCTCCGCCGGTAGAGCCTTACCGTGGTGGTGCCAATGAGTTTTTATTGGATGCCAGTTTGTTAGGCAAGGATGATCCGCGCATACTTGCCAAGCTCGCTGAAATCGCCAATAAACTAAAAGCCACCAACAGTTTGGCAATTATTATTGCCCGAACTGATGTAGAAGGGCGCTGGATCTATCAAAAAATGCGCGATGCAGTTCCAGGGTATCGCGTACGTGGCGATATAAAGCTGGGTAGCCCGGCGCGCGTACAACTTACCCCGGCTGCTCACTGATGATGCGTTTTTTATACACGCTCATTTTTTATTGCCTGCTTCCTGTCATTTTATTGCGCTTGTTGTGGCGCTCGGTTTCTGCGCCGGCCTATGTCCGTCGTTGGTCTGAGCGTTTTGCATTTTTCCCGGCACAGGCCTCACCGAAAAAAATAATTTGGTTACACACCGTATCGGTGGGTGAATTTTTAGCAGCCTTGCCGTTGATCCGCCGCTTGCAATCCAATCCTGCAATTCAATTGGTGATTACCACAACAACACCCACCGGCTCCGAGCGGGTGCGTGCTACCTTGGGTGATTCTGTTTTTCACGTGTATGCGCCTTATGACTTACCTGATGTTATTGCGCGCTTTCTGCATCGCATTAACCCATCGGTGTATTTGGTGATGGAAACTGAATTGTGGCCAAATACCTTGGCGGCATGCGCCAAGCGCAATATTCCGGCACTGTTGATCAATGGACGATTGTCTGCAAAGTCGGCACGTGGTTATGCGCGTTTCTCTGGATTGACCGCTCCCATGTTGCAACATATTTCCACTGCATTGATTCAAAACCACGCCGATGCACAACGATTTATTGACTTGGGGTTGCCGCAATCCAATGTGGTGGTGACAGGTAATATTAAATTCGATTTAACCTTGAGCGATGAATTAAAAAGCCAGGCGCAATTGTTGAAGTCATCGCTTTCAAATAACGGCCAGCGATTGATTTGGATTGCTGCCAGTACTCATCAAGGTGAAGATGAAATTATCCTTGATGCCTTTGCCCAACTACGTGAACACAAAGCCCGACCAAGTGAAAACACATTACTTGTTTCTCCGTTATTGATTTTGGTTCCGCGACATCCCGAGCGGTTTACGCGAGTGGGTCAACTTTGCACTAGTCGCGGTTTTAACACAGTTCGTCGCAGCAGTGGCGTATTTACAGCAGAGATGGACATTTTGTTGGGCGATACCATGGGTGAGTTACTCCTGCTGTTTGGAGCGAGCGATATTGCATTTGTGGGAGGCAGTTTGGTTCCTAACGGCGGGCACAATTTTATCGAGCCAGCAGCATGGGGATTACCTCTACTAAGCGGTGAGCATGTCTTTAATTTTGCAGAGGTCTCACGGTTGATGGTGCAAGCGGATGCATTACAGATGACAAGTAATGCAAATCAATTGGTACAAGCCTTGAGCGTTTTGATAGAGGATGCTGCGCTGAGAAAATGTCGCGGCGAAAATGCATTGCGGGTCGCGCAGGAAAATCGCGGTGCGCTGGATAAAACGCTCGCGGTCATTGAACGTTATTTGCAGTAGCTTGTGTTGTAGTTTGCTGTAGCTCTAAAACAAAAATGCCGGGTTATTTGCCCGGCATTTTTTTATCTATCGGTTTTTTATCTATCGGTATTGGGCGACATTTAGTTTTCGTATTGGCTACGGCTTACTAAAGAATCGTCGAGCAACCACTTGTCGATTTCCTGCACATCAGCAGGTGTCAACATACCGGCAACTTCACGCAATTTAATGGTGTCGATTACGTAGTCATAAAGTGCATTGGAGTAATCGCGGCGCGCTTGATAAAGGTTGCGCTGCGCGAGTAACACTTCAACCAGGTTGCGTGTGCCCACTTCATAACCTGATTGGGTTGCTTCCAATGCGGATTGGTTTGAAACAATCGCCTGCTTGCGTGCCTGCACTGCGGCAACATCAGTTTCTACCGATAAATGCAGGGCGCGGGTGTTTTGGATGACATTGCGCTGGGTGCTGTTGTACAGCTCATGAGCCTGATTATATTGTGCGTAGGCCTGACGGCTGCGGCCGGTGGTTGCGCCACCGCTATAAATAGGGATATCAAGGCGCACATTAAGGCTGGTGCCGTCAGTTGAGTTATCTAACGGGTTGCCGTTGCTAATCCCATCCGCATCGTAGTCTGAATAACCCAAGGTCGCCCCGAGAGTTGGCAAATGGTTTGAGCGGTTAGCTTTGGCATTTTGCAATGATGCTTCGGCTTGCAGCTTGGATGCTTTGAGGTTGTAGTTGTTTTTCAGTGAAAACTCTACCCACTCTGCACGGTTGGCTGGCGTTGGTGTGACAACCGGAAACTTGGCAGACAAAGGAGCAACATTGTCTTCAGGTTTGCCGGTCAATACTTCAAGAGCCTCGTAACTGATACCGAGGTTTCCGCGTGCTTCCAGTGTTGAGGCTCTTGCACTGTCAAAAGCAGCTTGCGCTTCATGAACTTCGGTGATTGCTGTCAAACCCACTTCGAAGCGTTGCTTGGTTTGTTCGAGCTGTTTTGCCAATGCTTTTTCTTCTGCAATGGTGGCTTCCAATGTTTCAATCGAACGCAGCACGTTGAAGTAGGCTTCTGCGGTGCGGACAATCAGGCTTTGTTGGTCAGCACCGAATTGCGCTTCTGCTTGCTCGCTTAATTTGGCACCTTGCTTGTACACGTACCATGCAGACATATCAAACAGCGGTTGATTCAGTGTGACATCCCAGCCTTTGGAATCCAGATCGGTAGGTGAAGTGGTGTTGTTAAGGCGATTTACCGAGTCTTCGTCGCTATTACTGTATTGCGCTTTGGCGTTAATTTGGGGGAGCAAACCAGCGCGGCCAATAGTTTTGTTTTGCAGGCCTGCTTCATAGGCTGCTTTATCTGCTTTGAGTTGAGCATCGTTTTGCAGGGCGAGTTCATAAACGTCCAACAGGCTATTGGCGCTGGCAGTTAACGGTGCCAGTGAAAAAAGGCTGATGAGCAAGTAAAGCTTGGTCTTTTTCATAAGGTTTTCCAAAGTCCAGAGTTGAGAATTCCAGTTCAATATCAGGCACATGAATGCCTGATATTTGGCCGCGAGGGCCTTACTAAGTAAGCAGTGTGCGTGGAGTGTAGCCGCTTGCTGCAATGGGGTCGAGAAGTGCGCGGAGGTTCACTGGTTAAAAAGGGTAAAACGCACCTGGGTTTGCGTGAAGTTACAAATGTAAGCTCAGCCGCATTTTTTACCTTTCTATATTCATATATACATCCGCTTAACGTCTGCCCACATTGCTTTAGACGCGATTGCCTATCTTATAGATTCATCCAACAAAAAAATGTCAGTGACTGTAACAGCGTCTTTTAGTCACTGCGCACTTATGGGCTCTTGTCCGCTGAGATTTGTCGGGAGTAAGTCCTGATATTGGTAGATTTGCAAAAACTGTTGCTTTTTTAGGCTATTCTGCATTTGTTTGATTGCTTCATCAAAGTGCAACTTCTATCATGCGCGCCCAATTCAAGGCGGGTTTTTTATCGCTGGCGCTTAGTCGCAGGTGCTCCTTCCCGCAGGATTTCTTTAACTTTATATAAAAGGTCTTATATGTCGATGTCCCTGGAAGTTGTCCTGATCATCTTTGCGGTGCTTGCGCTGCTGGGCGTGGTCTTTGAAGAAGTTATCCATATCAATAAAGCGAAAACCACGCTGTTTTTTGGCAGCCTTTCGTGGCTGGTCATGTTTATGTTTTCCGGTGGGCATGAACAACAAGACGTGATGCTGGATAAGTTAAATCACAATCTGTTGGAGATCGCGACACTGTGGTTGTTCTTGATGGCAACTATGACATTCGTTGCTTATCTGAATGCCAAGGGAATTGTTCAGTCAGTTGTCCAGCGTTTGTGCCCGGCGCAAATGAGCACCCGCAGCTTGATGATTATGGTGGCTTTGTTTGCGATGACGCTATCGATGATTTGCGATAACGTCACCGCGACCTTGGTAACGCTTGGGTTGGTGCACGCTTTTGATGTTGAGCAGAAAACCCGTATCAAGCTGGCCGTTTTGGTGGTGTTCGCTGTGAACTCCGGCGGTGTGGCGCTGATCACCGGCGATGTAACCACGCTGATGATCTTCTTGTCAGGTCATGTGACTATGCCACAACTTCTACTGCTGTGGGTTCCGGCTATCGTGGGTGTAATGGTCTTGGCTGCATTGATGTTCCCCGGCGTGTCTGGTCAGGTAACGACAGAAAAAGATCCTCGCACTTTCACAGGTATGGATTGGGCAATTGTAGGTACTTTCTTTAGTACGATCGTGTGCACCATGCTGTTCAACTTTTTCTTCCACGTCCCTCCAGTGCTGACCTTTTTGGTGGGTTTATCGATCATGTTCTTTATCGGCCACTTCATGAATCTGGATCCGGAAGAAACCAAAATTCTTGAGTATGTCCGTCAGATCGAATACGAAACCTTGTTGTTCTTCCTCGGTATTTTGTTGCTGGTGGGCATGTTGAAAGAAATCGGTACATTGGATTTGTTGACCAATTTCTATGCGCAAATTGCGCCGCAATACGCAAACTATTTGATGGGGCTTTTCTCTGCATTGATCGATAACGTACCGCTGACGGCAGCATTGCTGAAGTCCGAACCTGTTTTGCCAACGGCAGAATGGCTGGCTTTGACTTACGGTGTCGGTGTGGGCGGCTCGCTGTTGGCAATTGGTTCTGCAGCGGGGATTATTGCCATGAGTAAAGTGAAAGGCCTCACTTTCGGTGCCTTCTTGCGCTATACCCCTCTGGTATTGATTGCCTATACCTGTGGTTATGCAGTGGCCTTAACACTGGCCAATCTGGTTTTCCCCAGCTAGCGGGTTATTACGCTGTTTGGGCTTTACAAAAACCGGGTTTTTACCCGGTTTTTGTGTTTATGAAGACGGGAATTTACACACAATTTATAAATGTCGGATTGGTTTGCTGTCAGCATGCGCGCATTCTTTATTTACGTTTTTTAACGATTAACCTGGAGTCGTCATGTCTGCATTAGAGATAGCCAAGCTCGACCTTATGTATGTCGGAATTATTATTTTCACCGGTTTGTTAGGTGGAGTGATTGCTAAAAAAATCAAAGTACCCGATATCGTTCTGTTTCTTCTTATCGGGATTGGCCTTGGTCCCACCATCGGTGGCGTTTTGCATGTCCCGGCTGATTCCACCATGAACCAGCTTATCCTGACCATTGGTGCCTGTTATTTGCTGTTTGAAGGCGGGGCGACTTTGCGCTTCGCGGTATTGAAAGAAATTTGGATTACGTTATTGGTCATTGCATCTGTCGGGGTGTTGATCACCGGTGCCATCATGACAGTGGCCAGTGTGTGGATGGGAATTCCCATCGCGATTGCATTGGTGTTGGCTGCGCTTACCGCATCAACCGACCCGGCGACCTTGGTGCCGATCTTCAAACAAGTTCCTATTAAAGACCGTGTTTCCCAAACCGTGATGAGCGAATCTGCGCTGAATGATGCGATGGGCGCGATAGCGACTTTCGCAGTCGTTTCTTATGTTATGGGCACAGGTGAGGGCTTCAGCTTGACGCACTCGCTCGGTGAGTTGGCTTATGAAGCGGGTATGGGTTTGGTGTTAGGTGCGATTATTGGCTATAGCGCAGCTTTCCTGATGGCACACAACAGTTTTGGGATTTTCCGTGAAGTGACGCCTTTTGTGATTATTCTGGCGGTGATTACCGTGTTCCTGCTTGCAGATGAAATCGGCGCTTCTGGTTTTATGGCGGTGTTTACGTGTGGGGTGATGATTGGCAATAAAGAATCTTTCAATTTGCCATTGGATCACCATGAGCACGAATATCTGGAAGATTATGTGGGTAATACCGCATTGTTGATGCGTATGTTTATTTTTATCCTGCTTGGCTCACAAGTGGACTTCCATTTACTGAAAGAATACCTGGGCGTTGGCCTTGCACTGCTATTTATCTTTATCTTTATCGCCCGCCCCGTCACTGTATTCTTGTGCGCAGGCCCGGATCGCCGTGCCAAGTGGACCTGGAAGGAGTTGGTTTTTATGAGTTGGACGCGTGAAACCGGTGTTATTCCCGCTGCTTTGGTGGGGATTCTGGCGGGTATGAAAGTACCCGGCATTGATGTTGTCGGTGCAATTACGTTCATTTTTATCTTGGGGACTATTCTGATTCAGGCACCTACAACAGCTCTATTGGCAGGGAAGTTGGGTCTGTTGAAGTCGCCAGAAAAATCTGAATAAGCGCAAAACGGATCAATCAAAAACGCCCACCGGTGAGCCAGTGGGCGTTTTTTTATGTCTTGTATAAGGTTGGCCTTAATCCAAAAGGTTTCTTTACTCGATCTTCCAACTTGAATAGACTGCCCACTTTCTTGTCGGGGTGCTGGTGCGATGTACTGGCTGAGATATACCCGCCGACCTGATCCGGTTAGTACCGGCGTAGGGAACGAGAGCCTCCTGTTTTAGCATGTCTTCATGCGTGGTTTTTTCTCTCCTTTCCGTGCCATTACCGATTAATGAATAACGGAAATCCAATGAGTTCTCCTGTTCAAACTTCCGGCCAGACCTCTGGTAAACAGACCCCTATCGCACTGACCATCGCTGGTAGTGACAGTGGCGGTGGTGCAGGCATTCAAGCCGATTTAAAAACGTTTTCGGCGCTAGGGGTATTTGGCGCAAGTGTGATTGCCTCCCTTACTGCCCAAAATACCTTGGGGGTGCAGGGTGTATTTCCTGTGCCTCCGGTATTTGTCCAGCAACAAATCCAATCAGTGCTCAGTGATTTATCGGTTGGCGCGATCAAAAGTGGCATGCTGGCTACGGCTGATATTATTGCTGCAGTGGCGGAGTCACTGAGTGCTTACCCCCATATTCCATTTGTTCTGGATCCCGTGATGGTCGCCACCAGCGGTGACCGTTTATTGGCAGAAGATGCGATCAATACGTTGATTGAAAAACTGATTCCATTGGCGAGTGTTGTCACGCCAAATTTGCATGAAGCGGCGGTATTACTAAATGAACCGGTTGCGACCAGTCTTGAACAAATGCAATTACAAGGCGAAAAAATTATCGCCTTGGGCGCACGCGCAGTATTGATGAAAGGCGGGCATACCAACAGTGAGCAGGCGACCGATTTATTGATAACGGCTGCGGGTGTGAGCGCATTTTCAATGCCGCGCCTAACTACAAAAAATACCCACGGTACGGGCTGTACTTTGGCATCGGCAATTGCTGCAGGATTAGCAAAAACATTATCGCTTCATGATGCAGTAAAAGAAGCAAAACATTATTTACACAATGCATTACTGCATTCAGAAAAATTACACATAGGGCAGGGTTCTGGCCCTGTGCATCATTTTTATTCTTTTTATTAGGCAAGGGGCTTTACTATGAATACCAGCGTCGAAAAAATTCTTAGCCAAACTGCGGAAGTTGATAAAGCATCGGTGCAGCCATTTACCGGCTCAAGAAAAATTTATGTGCAAGGTTCACGTCCGGATATTCGTGTGCCCATGCGTGAGATTACCCTTGCTGATACGCCCACCGATTTTGGTGGCGAAAAAAATCCACCTGTACGTGTATATGATACGTCGGGCCCTTATACAGATCCTGATGTCACTATCGATTTGCGCACGGGGTTGGGTGATGTGCGTACCGCGTGGATTGAAGAGCGCAACGATACTGAAATTTTGCAAGACAGTCATTCCGAATTTACCAAGCAGCGTTTGAGTGACAACAGCCTGGATCATCTGCGTTTCAATTTGACTCGCCAGCCGCGCCGCGCAAAACCGGGTATGAATGTATCGCAAATGCATTACGCCAAGAAAGGCATTATCACTCCTGAAATGGAATACATCGCCATTCGTGAAAATATGGCGCTTGCTCAAGCGCGTGAATTAGGTGTGCTCAAGGAGCAACACCCGGGTATGAGCTTTGGTGCAAGTATCCCGGATGAAATCACCCCCGAATTTGTGCGCAGTGAAGTGGCACGCGGACGCGCGATCATTCCGGCGAACATCAATCACCCGGAAGTGGAGCCGATGATTATCGGGCGCAACTTTTTAGTGAAAATTAATGGCAATATCGGCAATTCAGCTTTGGGTTCGTCGATCGAAGAGGAGGTGGAAAAACTCACCTGGGGTGCGCGCTGGGGTGCAGATACCGTCATGGATTTGTCTACGGGTAAAAATATCCATGAAACGCGCGAGTGGATTATCCGCAATTCTCATGTGCCGATTGGTACTGTGCCGATTTATCAAGCATTGGAAAAAGTAAATGGCGTTGCGGAAAATCTCACATGGGAAATTTTTCGCGATACATTGATCGAGCAAGCAGAACAAGGCGTAGATTATTTTACGATTCACGCCGGTGTATTGCTGCGTTATGTTCCGCTCACTGCCAAGCGAGTAACCGGTATTGTATCGCGCGGTGGTTCTATTATGGCGAAGTGGTGCCTTGCGCATCACAAAGAAAATTTCCTCTACAATCACTTTGAAGAAATTTGCGAAATCATGAAGGCTTACGATGTGAGCTTTTCATTGGGTGATGGTTTGCGCCCCGGTTCAATTGCCGATGCAAACGACGAGGCGCAATTTGGCGAATTGGAAACTCTGGGTGAATTGACCAAAATTGCCTGGAAACATGACGTACAGTGCATGATTGAAGGTCCAGGTCATGTGCCCATGCACATGATCAAAGAAAATATGGAAAAACAATTGGAAGTGTGTGATGAAGCACCTTTCTATACGCTCGGGCCATTGACTACGGATATTGCGCCTGGTTATGACCATATCACTTCTGGTATTGGTGCCGCCATGATTGGTTGGTATGGATGTGCCATGCTGTGTTATGTCACTCCAAAAGAACATTTGGGGCTGCCAAACAAAGACGATGTGAAAGAGGGAATCATCACTTACAAAATTGCAGCGCACGCAGCAGATTTGGCAAAAGGCCACCCCGGCGCACAGTTGCGCGATAATGCATTATCCAAAGCGCGTTTTGAGTTTCGCTGGGAAGATCAATTTAATTTGGGCTTGGACCCGGATACCGCGCGTGCTTATCACGATGAAACCTTACCGAAAGATTCTGCCAAGGTTGCTCATTTCTGTTCTATGTGCGGCCCAAAATTTTGCTCGATGAAAATTACCCAGGAAGTACGCGATTATGCTGCGCAACAAGGTGTTAATGTAGAAGGCATTAATGAGGATCAGCTGATTCGCATGATTGATGTTGAAGCAGAAATGCAGCAAAAATCCAAAGAGTTTATGGAGCAGGGCGCAGAGTTGTATCACAAAGTATAATTTTTCTATCCCGTCTCCCCTGCAAAAGGGGAGACTTTTAACAGGCATTATCATGATCGAAAAACCCCAATTCACACGAGCTGATGTTGAGATAATTCGTCGGGAAGAAATGTACAAACGTTTCTTTCGGGTTGAAAAAGTATTTCTCAGGCATAAATTGTTTGATGGCGGTTGGGGGCAGGAAATCGGGCGTGAATTATTTGTACGAGGTGAAGCGGTAGCGGTTGTGCTTTACGATCCTGTGCGCGACCTGATTGGTATGGTGGAACAATTTCGTGTTGGCGCTTTGGATGAGCCAAGTGGCCCATGGTGTTACGAAGTCGTTGCCGGCATGCTTGAGCCAGGTGAGTCGCCGGAAGAAGTTGCACGGCGCGAGCTTATGGAAGAGGCGAACGTTGAACCTTATGCGTTGGAATATATTTGTAATTATTTATCAAGCCCCGGTGGGTGCAATGAAAAGTTACATCTTTATTGCGGCCTTTGCGATCTACAGCACGCAGGTGGTGTGTACGGGTTGCCGGAAGAAGGCGAAGATATTCGCGTGCATGTATTTTCTGCCGAAGATGTTTTTGCGGTCTTGCTGGACGGAGCATTTAATAATGCTGCGGCATTAATTTGTTTGCAGTGGCTGCAATTAAATCGGTCTCGATTACAAAATCAAGCGGCTTGCGAATAATTTTTTTCAGCCATTGACTTAACTAGAACTCTGGCTAACACTTCCATTACGGGTGCGATCTTGCTTTAACGCACAGACTTGTGTTTCTTTTCTCTATCTATCCGTTACCGCACGGTTTTTGTAGGGAATTTTTATAATCCTTTTTGGGAAAACCCAAGGCTTTTATGTTCACATTGCGCACCGCCAAAGCTCAACCTGAATACGTTACTTACAAAGAGCGTTACAAGGTGGATTTACCGCTACAGATGGCGGAGTGCGAGGCCAACTATTTACGCTTGACCAAATTATTGGCGTTGAGTCATTCGGCTGGGGTTCAGCAGCAGTCGTCACATGAGTTCCGTTTTATCGTGGCGCGCGGTGAGCAGCATTGGCTGCATGTATTGCGCATTATTGAACGTTCGCCTTACACAACTACCTTGGAACTCAGTCGTGAAGCGGTTGGATTTAGCTCAGGCTGGTTAGCTATGCCGAGGTTGACCCTGCGGATGTATCACGATGCAAAACTTGCCGAGGTGTTGGCGTGGGAGGGGCACAAGCGTTTGCGTCCGCGCTATGAATACCCCAATCAAGCGATGTATCACAGCGATGAAAAATATCAACTCAATCGTTTTCTTGGTGAATGGTTAAAAGTGTGCCTTGAACATGGCCACAGCATGGATCCCCACATTTGTTTTGAATAAAACTCCTCCGGGTTAAGGCCCGATTTCTTCACAAAATTTACGACTATTGCGCATTTTTCCACAGTCACAGGGTGGCATAAAGCATGATTAGCGTATATCGTTGCGATTGAAACTTATCCAGTTTGACATCCAAGTCAACGTCGTAAGAGTGAAATCACTCTATAAATCAACCACAGAACCCGACTATCGAGGGACGAGAGCCGACAGTGCGTCTGATTCAGATAACCGATTGCCATTTGGGTTCGCAACATAGCGAAACCCTTCTGGGGTTAAATACCGACCAGAGCCTAGAGGATGTGCTTCAGCTTATCCAAAAGGTAGAGTCTGGCTTTGATCATTTAGTATGCACAGGTGATGTGGCCAGCGAAGGCCATGTCGATTGCTACCGCCGCTTCGCTCACACTATCCGCCGTTTTTTTCCTCAGCCATTGAGTTGGCTTGCGGGTAATCACGATTCAGCCGATATCATGTCTTCCAATCAGGATACGCTGGGCATTCAGGGGCGCTTGGTCGATTTGGGGAATTGGTTGTTAGTGTTGCTGGATTCAAGTGTGCCGGGGCAGGTTTACGGCCAGCTTGGCGCAAGCGAATTGGATTTTCTAGAGCATGTCCTGCAAAACCAATCGGACAAACACGTAATTGTTGCGTTGCATCACCAACCAGTACCGGTCGGTAGTGTCTGGATTGACCAATACGTCGTTCGCAATGCCGATGCATTATTCAATTTGGTTGAAACTTACCCGCAAGTCAAAATGGTGATTTGGGGGCACGTCCATCAGGAATTCAGTGCGCGACGCAACCATCTTGCACTTTATGCAACACCCTCTACATGCGTTCAGTTCAAACCTTTGTGTGATGATTTTACGGTGGATACCCAAATGCCGGGCTATCGTTGGTTTGAGTTAAACGATGATGGTACTTATGCGACAGGTGTAGTGCGCGTTACCGACAAACAATACGTGATTGACTATAAATCCGCGGGCTATTGATCGTTCATGGCCACACTGCTGTACATCCACGGGTTTCTTAGCTCTCCTCTCTCTTTTAAAGCACAGCAGACAGCGCGGTGGCTGTCATCCGTTCATCCTGACATTGCGTTTTATTGTCCCCAGCTGCCGCCTTACCCAGCGCAAACCCAATATCAATTAGAGCAACTGGTGAAAAGCCTTTTGCCGCAACCTGTTTATGTAATGGGCAGTTCGTTGGGTGGGTTTTGGGCAACCTGGTTAGCAGAAAAATATAACTTGAAAGCCGTGCTGATTAACCCAGCCGTGCGGCCGCAAGATTTTATGCCCGCCTATTTAGAGGTTGACCTGAAAAGTTATCGCACGGATGATAGCTACCGTTTACATGCTGGGCATATCACTGAAATTATTGCAGCCGACATACCCATCACGCGCCCAGCCAATTATTGGCTGTTATTACAGACGGGCGATGAAACTCTGGATTATCGTCAGGCAGTGCAAAAATATGCCGGCTGCAAGCAAACGATAGAAGAAGGTGGCGATCACGCATTCCAGGGGTTTGAGCGTTATCTTGACGATTGCATTACATTTTTTCAGCAAACATATGTTTAATTCACCGCTTTTGAATTTACAGTTCTTACATTTACAGACATCCATTCACAGATATCAATTAAAAAATGGCTAATTATTCCGCAGAAGATATTGAAGTACTCACGGGGTTAGACCCCGTAAAAAAACGTCCGGGCATGTATACCGAAACTACACGTCCCAATCACCTCGCACAGGAAATCATCGACAACTCAGTAGATGAAGCGCTTGCAGGTCATGCGAAATCCATTGAGGTTATTCTGCACAAAGACCAATCGATTACGGTGATTGATGATGGTCGCGGTATGCCGGTAGACATCCACCCTGAGCAGGGCAAGCCGGGTGTAGAAGTTATTTTGTGTACGCTTCATGCGGGCGGAAAGTTTTCCAACAAAAATTACCAATTCTCTGGTGGTTTGCACGGCGTAGGCGTGTCTGTTGTTAACGCATTGTCAGAAAAATTAGTTGTGACTGTTAAGCGTGATGGCAACGTGTATCGCATGGGTTTTTCCAACGGCGATAAAGCAACTGATTTGGAAATTATTGATACCTGTCCAAAACGCCAAACGGGAACCAGCGTTCACTTTTTGCCGAATCCCATTTATTTTGACTCGAATAAATTTTCCGTGAGCCGTTTACGCCATGTATTGCGCGCAAAAGCCGTACTGTGCCCGGGTCTCACGGTCACATTTATGGATGAGCAATCGGGTGAAAAAGATGTTTGGTATTACGAAGATGGTTTAAAAGATTATCTTGCTGGTGCGACCAAAGAATGGCTCACCTTGCCCGAGCAACCTTTCGTCGGCGATTTCAGTGGCCAAACAGAAGCGGTGAGCTGGGCAGTGCAATGGTTGCCAGAAGGCGGCGAATTAATTCAGGAAAGTTACGTAAACCTGATCCCCACTGCGCAGGGTGGTACTCATGTCAATGGTTTGCGTACTGGCTTGCTGGATGCACTGCGCGATTATTGTGAGTTCCGCAATTTGTTGCCGCGTGGAATAAAACTCGCGCCGGAAGATTTGTGGAATGCGTGTTGTTTCGTGCTTTCCTATAAACATGCTGACCCGCAATTTTCGGGGCAAACAAAAGAGCGTTTAACGTCGCGCGAAGCGGCTGCGTTTGTCTCGGGGATTACCAAAGATGCATTTGCACTCTGGCTAAACCAGCACACAGAAGACGGCGATAAGCTTGCTGAATTTTGTATCAGCAACGCGCAAAAGCGTGTGCGCGCCAGTAAAAAAATTGAGCGTAAACGTGTGACTCAAGGTCCTGCGTTGCCGGGGAAGTTAGCTGACTGTTCCAGCGGTGATCCCGCACGCAGTGAATTATTTTTAGTGGAAGGGGATTCAGCGGGTGGTTCAGCCAAGCAAGCGCGTGACCGTGAATTCCAGGCGATTATGCCGCTGCGTGGAAAAATCCTGAATACATGGGAAGTGGTGTCAGAAGAAATTCTGGCAAGCCAGGAAGTGCACGATATTTCTGTAGCGATTGGGATGGATCCGGGCAGTGAAGATCTGAGTGAATTGCGCTATCACAAAATTTGTATCCTCGCCGATGCAGACTCGGATGGCTTGCATATTGCCACTTTGCTCTGCGCGCTTTTTGTAAAACACTTTCCGGTATTGGTGCGCCATGGCTTTGTGTATGTTGCTATGCCACCGTTGTATCGTATCGATATCGGCAAAGAGGTCTATTACGCACTGGATGAAGGTGAGAAAAACGGCGTGCTGAATCGCATCGCCGCGGAAAACAAAAAAGGTAAGCCTAATGTTCAGCGCTTCAAAGGGTTGGGTGAAATGAACCCCTTGCAATTGCGCGAGACGACTATGGCGCGCGATACCCGCCGCTTGGTGCAGCTCACCATGGACGAAGAAGACGGCACTATGCAGGTGATGGATATGATGCTGGCTAAAAAGCGTGCCAGTGACCGCAAAAACTGGCTGGAAGAAAAAGGCAATCTGGCGGAAATTATTGCCTGATTTTTTGACGGTTCGTATTTCAGTTACACCCCTACAAAAGGCAAACCCACCGCGGTTTGCCTTTTTCGTTATGGGTGTGCGCATTCTTTTGATGGCGACTGTGATCTGTTACAGATCCTTGTTAACAAATTCGCTCCTTGGCAAAACTTGGCTACACTTTCTTCATAATTCCATAACATCTGCTCAGGAAGTCGCCATGAAAAATAAGATGAATCAGCTCCTGCTATCTGCTCTTATTGGGTCTCTGTTAACACTGCATGGCTGTGGCGGTGGTAGCGGGACTGAAAAAGCACCCGAGCCGCCAGCGGCCAGTGTTTTTAAACCCGGAACCCATCCGCGATTTGACCCTGTAACCTCGGATATCCCATTTAATACTGACCTGATTTTTGCCAAAGCCGCTGAATCGGACGGTACGGCAGATTTAGGGGCTCCAAGCGACCCTGTCCGCGCCACAATGAACCAGTTGGATGGATTTTCCACATCGGCATTTTTCGACATTTTGCTGAGTGCGAGTGTTAACCCTGATTCGGTGATGGCTTCCAAAACTGTTTTCCTGGTGGAATTGAATACTGGCGGTAAAGATGCGCTGAATCCCGCCAATATTGTGGGTGTTACTGGCTTGGCGAGTTTTGATGCCGTGGTGGCATCGCAAGATGGCGGCACGAATAACGTTATCCGTATTCGCCCGACCAAACCGCTCAAGCCCAAAACCAAGTATTTGGTCATTCTCACCAATGATCTGAAAGATTCCGGCGGCGCTGCGCTAACCCGCTCCTGGACTTATAACGCCTTGCGCGACCCAAGTTACGAGACTCTGGGCGGACTGGTTCCTGTGCGCAATGCAATTATTGGTTGGGAAACTCTGGCAAGCGGTTTTCTCTCTGCGGTTAGTGGCGGCCAGTTGTCTGCCGCAGCAGCGAAAGAAAAATTGATATTGACCTACACCTTTACAACAACCGATCCGACAACCGGTTTGGTGGCGATGGCTTCACCGCGTGCGGTGATTGCAGGTATGCAAATTGCCGCTGGTGCTGCGCCCAGTACAGCCGTTGCTAACGCGATGCAATTGGATTCGCTCAATCTACTGCCGACACCGAAAGCGCGTGATGTGGGTATCTCTGGTCTGACGGGGATCGATTTCAATAACTTCAGCAGCGCACTTGCGGCGAATGTGGGGAAACTCTACACCGGTTATATCAAGTTGCCTTATTACCAAACAGCAGCGACCGGTTTGGGCTTTGGTGAATACCTCAAACGCAGTTGGAAGCCAGACCTCACTTTGGCAGGTGCTTTGGGGGTAACGGTTCCAAGGGATGTAGATGGCAGCTACAACGTGACTTATCGCTATCCGTTTGCAGCAAAAACCAGTGATGAATCCGTGCCTTTGCAAGTCACCCTGCCGCAGGATAATTGGGTGCCTGGCTATGCGGGTGCGGCCAATTGCGGTCAGATTTATGCCGCGACGGGTTATCCAACGGTTATTTATGTGCACGGTATAACCAGTGACCGCACCTCTGTCGTAGCGCTTGGGCATACGCTCGCTGCTCGCTGCGTGGCAACGGTCGCGATCGATCTGCCGGTGCATGGTGTTCCTGCCAATAGTGCGTTTGTGAATGTGCTCAACGTCGAGAAAAGCAAATCCATTCCTTTTGCGGCGCTCTATGGTGCCAATGCTCCGCATGAGCGTCACTTTAATGTAGCGGGTTCTGGTGGAGCGCCTGCGCCGATGAACTTTGAAACACCGGGTTCTACCGATGGCTCAGGTGCCCAATTCATTAATCTTGGCTATCTGACCAATACACGCGATAACAACCGTCAGGCGGTAATGGATCTGTTGAACCTTAACGCCAGCCTTGGTGGCATCAATACCGAGATCCGCAAATCAGTCAGTACAGGGTTGGATGTGAACCGTGTGTATGTGGTGGGTGTATCTCTGGGCGGTATTTTGGGGAGCGTGTTCACCACGGTTAACCAGATGGCGATTGCTAACGACGCACAAGTCGGCCTGCCCTCCAACCTTAATCCTGTGCGCGGTATTGTGACCAGTGCGGCGGGTACCCAGGTTGCACAAATTTTGGTGAACTCGGCAACTTTCGCGCCGGTTATCAATGGTGGCTTGGGAGCCAGTGGCGTTAATGTGGGTACTAGCAATTATGAGCGCTTCCTTTATGCAGCCCAAAGTGCGATGGATGCCGGTGATCCTGTGAACTACATGCAAACACTGGCAGCGCTGGGTGTTCCTGCTTTGGTACAGCAAATCAATAACGATATCGTGATCCCTAACGGTGCAGCGGTAGCGCCTTTGACGGGTACATCGGCAATGGCATCGCTACTGGGCGCTACCCAACTTGGATTGGGCACAACGCAACTAGGTCGTGGTTATGTCAAACATACTGCCGGTGGACATGCATCGCTGTTACGTCCTGAAGGTGGAGCACCTCAAGTGACGGCAGAATTGCAGACACAGGTTGTGACTTTTGTGCTTAATAATGGAAATGTATCCGTTGGTGGTGGTGCACCGGGCAATATTGAACTGCCTGCTAATTGATAATCTTCTGGCAAAAATAAAACCCCGGCTTGCCGGGGTTTTATTTTTTCTGCAGGGTAATTTCCGCGGTAATGGCGCAATAACTGCTAATAAATTAAGGTAAACTGCCGCCCGTTTTGCAGCTCTGCTGCGTTGATGAGTTTGTAATATGACCCCACGTAACTATTTATATCTGCTCAAAAAATACGATGAGTACCAAGCGCAAATCGAGCGTTTGTTGGAATCCATTGTGACCTCGTTATCGCCTAATAAATTGGATACGGGTCACGACCAATTGAATGAAGTTGTGAAACGTTTGCACAAATCGTATCCGTTTGTGGAGCTGTTGTATTGTCTTGATGAAAATGGAATACAAACGACAGAGTCGGCCGCATCACCCACAGTACCAGATCCCAAACGTCGTGAGCCGGGTTTTGGTTCTGACCGCAGCAACCGCGTTTATTATTCGCGCGCGCGAGACAATGTTGCTGCTGTGACGGTTACCCAGCCTTATCTTTCCAGTGCGACGCATCAGTTAGCGATTTCTGCTGTACAGCGCTTTATTGATCCTGCAAATGCCACGCGTTATCTGGTGATTAATTTTAATTTGGAAAAATTGATCACCTTTTTGAACGGCGATAGTTTGCGCAGGGTTGTGCATCCGTTGTTCCAGGTTGTTTATGGTTTGATTGGCATTATGTTGGTGGCGGTATCCATGCTGTTGTTATTTTCAGCAGGCCAGTCGTTGTATGAAATGATCCACGAACATACTAACACTGCAACACAGGCATTCCAGTCGGTCATTCTGGTGACCTTGGGTTTGGCGATTTTTGATCTGGGCAAAACGATTCTGGAAGAAGAAGTGCTGTTGCACAAAGACATTCATCACACAGGTTCAACACGTCGCACTATTGCACGGTTTATGTCGGCGATTGTGATTGCAGTATCCATTGAGTCGTTATTATTGATGTTTAAATCTTTATTGGGCGATGCAACCCATTTGAACTCAGCGGTGTTTATGTTGTTCGCCGCGGTTGCACTTCTGGTTGGCTTGGGCGCTTATTTGAAATTGACGAGTGAAAAACGTTAATGAGCACAAAAAATAAAAGTGCATTTGTCTGCAACGAGTGCGGTGCTGATTTTAAAAAATGGCAGGGCCAGTGCACCGAGTGTGGTGCCTGGAACAGTTTGAGTGAAGTGCGTTTAGGCCCAACGCCTTCGAACCGCGCAGCCAAATTTGAAGGTTACGCCGGTGGTGCAAGCGGCAATAAAATCCAGACACTCGCTGAAATTTCATTAAATGATGTTCCGCGTTTTAGTAGTGGGGCAGGTGAGTTTGATCGTGTGCTTGGCGGTGGATTCGTTCCGGGTTCTGTTGTTTTAATTGGTGGTAATCCGGGTGCTGGTAAATCCACTTTACTGCTACAAACATTGTGCAATTTGGCGCGTAGTATGCGCGCGTTTTATATCACCGGTGAAGAATCGCTGCAGCAAGTAGCGATGCGTGCACAGCGCTTGGGCTTACCCACAGACCAACTGCAAATGTTGAGTGAAACCAGTGTTGAGGCGATCTGCGCAACAGCGCAACAAATTGCACCAAAAGTGATGGTGATTGACTCTATTCAAGTCATGCACATGGAAGACATTACCTCTGCGCCCGGTTCTGTTTCGCAAGTGCGTGAAAGCGCCGCGTACCTCACCCGTTTTGCCAAACAAACCGGCACGGTATTAATTCTGGTGGGCCATGTCACCAAAGATGGTTCACTTGCCGGCCCCAAAGTGTTGGAGCACATGATTGATTGTTCGATTTTGCTGGAAGGCGATAACGATTCACGCTATCGCACTTTGCGTGGCCACAAAAACCGTTTTGGTGCCGTGAATGAGTTGGGCGTGTTTGCCATGACCGAGCAGGGCATGCGCGAAGTCAGCAACCCGTCTGCCATTTTTTTGCAGCGCGCCGAGGATGCCTCGTCCGGATCGGTTGTGATGGTGATGTGGGAAGGAACACGACCATTGCTCATCGAAATCCAGGCATTGGTCGACGACAGTCATCTTGGCAATCCGCGCCGTGTTGCGGTGGGAATGGATCAAAACCGTTTGGCAATGTTGCTTGCAGTATTGCATCGCCATGGCGGGATTATGGTGGGCGACCAGGATGTATTTGTGAACGTCGTCGGTGGTGTAAAGGTGATGGAAACCAGCGCGGATTTGGCGGTGTTACTGGCCATTGTATCCAGCTTTCGCGACCGTGTTTTGCCGCAGGATTTAATTGTGTTTGGCGAGGTGGGCTTGTCGGGTGAGATACGTCCGGTACCCAGTGGGCATGAACGCTTACGTGAGGCGGCCAAGCATGGGTTCAAGCGCGCAATTGTGCCTTTTGCCAACGCCCCGCGGGATAAAAATGTGGGCATTGATGTTGTTGCGGTTAAAAATCTGCAAGAGGCGTTAAATGCGCTCTAATCATATGGGCGCTTTTAATGGCAAGTATTGATCGCGGTTTTTAATTATTCGGTATTTGCAATTCAATCACGTTGCGGTCGAGTGCCTGCATCATCTCCCACGCCTGCCGGAAATTGGGAATATCAAAAAATAACGCATCAAGGCTGCCATCCTGTTGCGCTATTTCCAATCCTTGTTTGATTCGCTCTGCAAGTTCAGCATTATTTTTATTAAGAAAAAAATAAATGGGCTGCGAGTAATGAATCGCCAAATTTTTTTCTATCGCAAGCCCCAGTTTTTCATATCGCTCCGTGTCATCCTGCACTTCCTGAAGGCTGCGCGCCATGTAATCAAACCGTTTGAGTTTTAACATGCGGAACATAGGTTCATAAGAGTAGGATTTTACGAGCGGCAAACCGTTAAAACGATAAATCTCCGTATCGCTCCAATGAGTGCCCGTACCGATTTTAAATTGCTGCAAATCAGACAGCGTTTTGATGCTATCAAAGCGAATCTGTTCATCAGCGCGGATCACTAGCAGGCGATATTCATTGATGCCGCGCAGCAAGTTAAATTTAACGGTAGCAAATTCTGCTTCACGTTTTGGTGAGCTGCTACTCCAGACAACATCTAATGTGCCTTTTTGGACAAGCAGCCGCGCGCGTTCACGTGCGACTTCTTTCTCGTAATGTGTGATCTGAATTCGCTCATCTGGAGCGGCTGTTTTATGCAAAGCCAGTTGCAAGGCTTGTACATAAAAACGTCCGGTGACTTCAGGCTCCAGCGAGTTTTTTTGGGGTAAAACGATATGCAGGTCGCCCGCCCACGAACAAGCAGAAATGCTCGCGAGAGAAAGAAAAAAGCAGAGTGCTGCGTAGCGCATAGCTTCAGGGCATATCCACATCGTCAAATGCATCCAGATTGCTGGCTGTGCGTAAATCGCTGGCCAATCACAACCTATTGATCAGTGCTAATGGCCATTTTCGATCAGGCTTAATAATTCATGGAGCAGTGTTTTATCGACGGGAGTGTCCGGTTGGAATTCAAAACCTAATAAATGTTCGCGCACATGAATCAAGCGGCCATGCAGATTGAGTAATTTTTTAGGCGAGGTGACTAAATTTAATTCTTCGAGTTGTATATGTACTCGCAGCGGATCACCTTTTTGCAGCAAATGCTCACCTAAAATTGCCAGGCGGGCACCAGACTCGGAAAGATCGAGCACATGCGCTTCCCATTTTTTGGTGGAGTAGCGTAAATCGGCATAGGCGCGCAAAGGAAAGCGCGGATGCCTGCGTTTGTCTTCTTCGTTGTATTCGTTATTAGTCTGGTCAGAATCAAAGTCATTCATTGTTTTTATGGGCTCCGCAATGGAATTTAAGGGTTGCCTGTTGTGGGTAATTTATTGGCCACTCATTAATAGGCACTAATAAGTTCAGACAGCTCCCTTTCTGCTTCCATTGCATCTCCCAAATTTAATTCAATCAGGCGGCGTAAATGGCTCACGCTGTCGATATCAATAGACGTGCACATCAGTCCAGTCTGGTTGTGATGTTGGTGGGCGACCACCACAGACATGGCGATAGAGGTGTTATCTGATAGCAGAATTTTTACCAGGATCGGATCGGCTTTGATCACGGCGCTGGGTAGGGTTTGTTGTATCAGCAGGCCTTTCAGGGAAATATCCAGCAGGGTTGCCCGCCAATGAAATTCACCCTGTGCCAGCTCAACATGGGCATCAAACAGGATGCGGCTAAATTTGCGGCGTTCGTTGACGGTTCTTTTCTCGGTCTCGCTCATAATCTGTTCTTTGTGTTGTCTCTGTGGCAATAATCGTAGTGAGTTATGCAAAGAGTGTAGCCGCTGGCAGCCATTTCGCCATTATTGGATAAAGCGCCTGTCGCTATTTGCCTCGCCTGACAAGCGCCACCTATAATCCCGTCCAACGTGATAACAGGCTGATTCTTATGGCAGATTTTCGTATTGGTATTGATTTGGGCGGGACTAAAACAGAGGTGATACTACTCAACGGCTCCAGTCAGGAGCTGTTCCGTACCCGTATCCCCACGGTGCGCGATGACTATGATGCGACCCTGCGCGATATCGCCCATTTGGTCGCCCAGGCAGAGGCTGCTGCAGGCGAGACCATGTTGCCGGTCGGGATTGGTATTCCAGGTACGATCTCACGCAAAACCGGCTGGGTGAAAAATGCCAATTCCATCTGGCTCAACGGTAAGCCTTTCCAGAAAGACCTTTCGGCATTTTTAATGCGCGATGTCAAAGTCACTAACGATGCAAATTGCCTTGCAGTGTCCGAGGCTACCGACGGTGCAGGGCGCGGATACGATCTGGTGTTTGCTGGCATTCTCGGCACCGGCTGCGGTGCAGGAATCGCCTATCAAGGCAAACCGGTGGTTGGCCCCAATGGTGTTGCAGGCGAGTGGGGGCATAACCCATTGCCCTGGACATCGGAGGCGGAGCTGAATGCGCGCCCCTGTTATTGCGGTAAGGCCGGGTGTCAGGAGACGTTTTTATCCGGCACCGGTTTGTGCCTTTCGTATCAATTGGCAACCGATGAAAAACTCAAGGGTCACGAGATTGTAGAGCGCGCGGAGCAGGGCGATGTTGTCGCCCGGGAAGTGCTGGCCAATTATTACGATCAGGTCGCACGCGGCCTTGCGGCGATTATCAACGCAATTGATCCGGATGTAATTGTGTTGGGTGGCGGTGCATCGAACATTCAAGCGCTGTACACCGAAGTGCCCAAGTTGCTGCCGCACTATGTCTTTGGCCGCGAATGCGATACGCCGATTGTGCAAGCGGTTCACGGCGACTCTAGCGGTGTGCGCGGTGCCGCCTGGTTGAATCCACTTGTGTAACCTGTGTTGCCAATCGTGGAATAAAAAAGCCATCGCAAAGGCGTTGGCTTTTTTATTTTTATGGAGCGCATCCTGTTTGTTTTTATGGAGTGCAGCCCGCGTGCAGGCCGAGCCTGTGCCCCAGCGCATTGCTTCATTGAATATTTGCATTGACCAGTTGTTGTGGGAGTTGGTTGACCGTCAACGTTTGGTATCGATCAGTTACCTCACTGCCAATCCTATGTGGTCGCCTATTGCGGGGCAGGTAAAAGGTGTCCCGCTTAATCATGGCTTGGCGGAAGAAATTGTCCCGCTCAAACCCGATGTTATTTTTGCGGGTGAGTTTGATCAGCGCAGCCCCATTGAACTGCTACAAAAACTCGGGAAACGCGTCGAGCGATTACCATTACCGCGCACATTGAAAGATATTAACGACCAGATTTTGCAATTGGCTGATATGGTGGGCGAGCGTGAAAAAGCGGAGCAGATGGTAAAAAAAATCAATACACAAATTGCTGAACTACAACGGGCAAACACCGGCAAAACACCACTGACTGCTTTTTGGTATTCCGCCAATGGTGTTGTTATTGGCGATGGCACCTTGGAGCATGAATTTATGCAGTTGGCCGGTTTGCGCAATTTGGCGGCTGAGCGCGGTATGTTTGGTTTTAATCAGCTCGACTTGGAGTTATTGCTCAGTGCCAAACCGCACATTTTAATTGTGGAAGAGGGCAGTGATGATGCCTATTCACTTGCGCGGGAATATCTTGCGCACCCCGCATTGCGGAATGCCGATTTTAAAATCGTCACCTTGCCTGCAGGTCTATCGGGTTGTGCGGCTACTGTGATTGGCGATGTTGCAACCCAGCTCAAAAATTCTCTCGCGAAATAATTTACTTAACAGGTATTAGCCCTTGCAGTCCCGAATCTCATTTACAACACTAACCTGCTTACTGGTGCTGGCAATTGCCCTCGCATCGGTAATTGCGCTCAACACCGGCCTTGCTGATATTGATGTCATCCAGGGCTTGCAGGATTTTTTTAACGGCGAGCAAAGCCTTGCTGCCAACGTGGTAGGGCAAATACGTTTGCCGCGTTTGATTCTTGCCATCGTTATTGGTGCAACGCTCGGTATGAGCGGTGCTGCTATGCAAGGCTTGTTGCGCAACCCGCTGGCTGATCCGGGCGTGTTGGGTGTGAGTAGCGGCGCAGCTTTTGGGGCAATTTGCACCTTGTATTTTGGTATCGCTGCATCGGCTTGGTACTGGTTGCCCAGTGCTGCCATTCTGGGTGCATTATTCACCTTGTTTATGGTGTACGTGCTCGCCGGTTTGCACAGCAGTATGTTGGCTTTGATTTTGGCGGGCACTGCCATGAGTGCCATTATGGTTTCATTAATTGCCGTTGCATTAAATTTTGCACCCAGTTTGTATGCGATGCAGGAAATTGTATTTTGGATGTTAGGCTCGCTCGCCAACCGCCATTTTGATCATGTCAGCATCGCGCTGCCGTTAGCAGTTATTAGCTGGATAATGATGTTAAGCCGCAGCCGCTTTCTGGATGCGCTGAGTTTGGGTGAAGACAGTGCGCGCTCGTTAGGCTTTAACAATCAACGCGAGCGCTGGATTTTATTAGTCGCTATTTCCATTGGTGTAGGCGCTTGTGTTGCGGTGAGTGGCGCGATTGGATTTATCGGTCTGGTGATTCCGCATTTGTTGCGCCCATTTGTGGGTTATCGCCCCGGGCGTTTGATGTTTGCCAGCGCACTTGGCGGTGCGTTGTTATTAGTGCTTGCCGATATTCTGGTGCGCCAGTTTGACAGTGCGCGCGAATTAAAACTTGGCGTTGTGACATCATTAGTTGGAGCGCCATTCTTTTTATTATTGATTTTAAAAACCCGTTCACGGTGGGCCTGATAATGACCACAACACTCAATGCCCAAGGTGTATCGGTTATCCGCGATAACACAGCCATTATCGATCACGTAAACATGCAATTATCGCCCGGCGAATTCGTCGGGCTGATTGGTCCCAACGGTGCCGGTAAAAGTTCGCTGTTGCGTGTGCTGGCGGGATTAAGTGATGCTGATGCCGGACGTGTCAGTATGAGCAACAAGACTTACACTGACGTCGCCATACAACAATTACCCAATCGCGTGCGCGCGCAACTGCTTGCGTATTTGCCGCAACAGGAAACGCCAGCATGGCCACTGCAAGTGGAGCATCTTGTCGGGCTCGGGCGTGCGTCTTGGCACAAACCTATGAGCGGAAAATCACCGCGCGATGCGCAAGCAATCGAGCGCGCTTTGCAAATCACTGATTTAACCCAACTGCGTCACCGTATTGTGACTACACTTTCCGGTGGTGAATTACAGCGTGCATTACTTGCGCGTGTATTTGCCGGTGAACCGGAAATGATTTTGGCCGATGAACCTATTGCCGCGCTCGACCCCTACCATCAGTTGCATATGATGGAGTTGTTGGCAGAGCACGCGCAGCAAGGCGGATTGGTGTTGGCGGCGCTGCATGATTTAAGTTTGGCCGCACGGTTTTGTTCGCGCCTGGTGTTAATCCATCATGGAAAAATTATTGCCGATGGCCAGCCGATACAGGTGCTGACCAATGAAAATTTACAGCAAGTCTATGGCATCAGTGCCTATGTCGATTGCCGCGATGATGGCGTCATCATCATTCCACGCAACAGAGTGGGGTAACGAATATGAAAGCAGGTGTATTTAAATTTCTGGCCAACATGTGGCCGCCATTATTATTTGCGGGCATTAAAGCAACGTATCTTGCGGCTGATTATAAAGAAGCGCGAGTAACCTTAAAGTTGCGCTGGTATAACCGCAATTATGTTGGCGTACAGTACGGCGGCAGTTTGATGTCCATGACAGACCCTTGGTATATGCTGATGATTATGCACAACCTCGGGCGCGATTATTTTGTGTGGGATAAACACGCAGAAATAGATTATCTCTCCCCCGGAAAGACCAATGTCCATGCGCATTTTTTATTGACCGATGAAATCCTTAATGACATACGAACAAAAACGGCCAACGGTGAAAAATATGTGCCGGAGTTTGTCGTGGATATAAAAGATGATCACGATAACATCGTTGCGCGGGTGAAGCGCCGCGTCTATATCAAATTAAAACCGCGTGCACGCAATAAAGATGATCTGGATGAAGTGGAGCCGGATCTGAACGACATCAATAGCAATTAGTGAGAGAAAAACCAAAATCATGTTAAATGTTGCACTCTGTTCTTATGGTATGTCTGGCAAGGTTTTCCACGCTCCGCTGATTACTGCTGAACCTCGTTTGAAGTTGCACAGCATTCTACAGCGCAATGAACCCACTGCGCTGGCCGATTATCCAAACGCAAACATCGTTAAATCCTTTGGCGAATTAATTGCTGACCCCGATATTCATTTGGTAGTGGTCAATACGCCCAACGAACATCATTACCCGATGACAAAAGCAGCATTGCTTGCGGGTAAACATGTTGTGGTAGAAAAGCCGTTTACGTTGAGTTTAGCGGAAGGTAATGAGCTAATCGCATTAGCTCAGCAACAGCATCGTATTTTGTCGGTGTTCCAAAACAAACGTTTGGAAAGCGATCATCTGGATGCAAAAACTATTATCGAATCAGGTAGTCTTGGGCGCATTGTAGAAGTGGAGTGGCATTACGATCGCTACCGCACTAACATCACCCATAAAAAATGGAAGGAAGATAATTTACCTGGCTCTGGCACCTGGTTTGATTTGGGAATCCATATGGTAGATTCCATGCTGTGCTTGTTCGGCAAACCCAACGCGGTGTATGCCGATATGCGCAGTCTGCGCCGTGCAGAAGGCTCAACGGATTATTTCAACACAATTTTTTACTACGATGACCTGCGTGTCATTTTACGTTCCAGCACCTACGTCAGTGAAAAAAGTGCAACGGTTTCTATCCACGGTGATAAAGGCTCCTACCTGAAATTCGGGCAAGATGTACAGGAAAGCCAAATGATGCGCGGCATCATTCCCGGCATGGAAGGCTGGGCGCAACCGGGCGATGATAATTATGGCATCCTGCATGTCCACAATAACAGCGAAGCGCAGCGCACAATAATTCCCGGCCAGCGCGGCTATTACGAACACTATTATCACAATATTGTGGATGCAATTAGCGGAACCGCGCCCTTGGCATTTTTGCCGCAGCAATCCTTGCTTGGTGTGGAAGTGTTGTTGGCCGCAGAAGAAAGCGCTAAGCAACAAACACTCATTCGATTGTAAGTTGCATCAGAAAATACAACACTGATAAAAGCGCAAGACTAGGTGCTCAATTAAAAAGGTACCCGATGCAACAAAACCTCTCGCTTAATGCCAACCGATTTGTCATTTTCTCGGTATTTTTTACTGCGCGTGCTTATTATCCGGTACTTGCAGTTTTATTTATCGATTTGGGGTTAACGCTCGATCAGTTTGTGTTGCTCAATTTAATTTGGGCGCTGACAATTTTTTTGTTTGAAGTGCCTTCTGGAGCATTGGCCGATACGATTGGGCGGCGAACGTTGTTGATTGCGGCATCGGTACTCATGATTGTGGAGATGCTGTGTTTATTGATGGCACCGCGCGATGGTGGAACATTATTGTTTGTGCTCTGCGTGATTAACCGGATCTGCTCCGGGTTATCGGAGGCCTGCGCAAGTGGTGCCGATGAAGCCTTGGCTTACGATTCGCTGCCGCCTGAGAATCGCGCAAGTGCCTGGGATAAATTGTTAGCCAGTGCAATGCGTTGGCGTTCGCTGGGTTTTGTGGTGGCGATGATTATTGGTGGCCTGCTGTACGATCCGGATAGCGTTAATGTCCTTTTACCTGAAAGCCTGCATGTATCAGAAAATATCGCGCAGCGTTTGCCGGTGCTGTTAGTGTTGCTGCAAGCTGTGGCTTGTTTATTGATTACCTTGCGGATGGTGGAGCCAGTGCACAGCGCGAGTGGTTCGACGTTAACGCAAGCGTTTCGGCTTACGTTGGATACCGTGCGCTGGGTGATAACACATCCCGTTGCATTGGTGGTGATATTGGTGGGCGTTGCGCTGGATTCCATCGTGCGAAATTTTGCCACTATTACCAGTAGTTATTATCGCTTGATTGAATTGCCCGAGTGGACGTTTGGTTTGCTCGGTGCGGCTGTGGGTGTGTTGGGTTGGTTTGTACCGACCATGGCGAATTATTTGAATACGCGTTTTAGTCTGATGACAAACTTAGTGATTATCAGTGCGGCAACATTATTGGGGTTAGTTTTGTTAGTGCCCATGTGGCCGGTTTATGGATTAATCCCCACTTTGTTTTTGATGATGTTGATGGGCTATTTGGGTTTTACCCTGAGCCGAACCTTGCACAACGCGGCAGATTCATCGCGCCGTGCGACGGTATTATCGGTGAAAGGTTTGGTATTTAATTTAGGTTATGGCTTATTTAGTTTGGGCTTTTCTGTATTGCTTGCCAGCTTTCCCGATACGCCAGAAGGCGCATCGTTGCGCAATGCGCTCTTGTGGCAGTTGCCGTTTTTTGCGGTGGTGATCAGTGCGTTGTTGGCCTGGGCATTTTTTACTTTGCGCGCTTCAACAAAACCCTAATGCCATAAAGCGCCGCACACCAAAGCGCAATCATCAGCGCCAATAACAATAGCGCAATAAACGCAAAAATATCCGGTGCTTTCATCAGTGTGGTCATCAGTGAATCCTGATAATAAAAAAACCACTGGTGACCATCGGGAAAAACCTGCACATGCAACCAATAAAAAACGGCAGTAGGGCCAATAGCGATCACAACAATCGCCACTGCACTTATGCCCGCTAAAAATCCCAGCAGGATTTTTTTAGGCGAAGGCAGTGAGTATGCTTGCCAGCGCGCCAGTGCGATCAACACCAACCACACACACAAGCTGGTAATTCCCACCGCATAAAAGACATCAATCAGGTTAGCGACATCCTGCAGATGAATAATTTCGGCTTCGTGCATCAAGCTCGTGGTGCGGCCATCTTTCAATGTGTAACTGATATTTTGCAAACCGCGCCCGCTGTCTTGTACAGCATCACTAATTTCGCTGAACAAACGCCAATGCTCTTGCGGTGATGTCAGTTCAAAATCGTCTTTGTGGCGATTGAGCGGAGCAAATTCAGCGATGTGTTTATCCAGCTTTAACAATTGGTAGCCAAGCGGATACGCAAAATGCAGCTGGGCAAGAAGATGCCAGCTTACCAGCGCCAATCCAATGAGCTGCGCGGTAAAAAAAATGGGCCAGAAGACAAAGCAAAATACAGATTTCATAGTCGATGACAGCACAAATACAAGGAAAAATTGGCCTGCAAATTACCATGCTTATGGTGTGCGCGCACCTGCTGGTGAGTCATGCTGGCGTCTTCTGCGGCAATATTCTGACGTTTTTATGGCGTCAAAAAGTCGAAAATTTTGACATTTTCGATGAGCAAAACGCTGTTACATGTGCTGGTCGTTATCTAACCAATTGTATTGTGTGATGATTTTGACGACGGTATTGGCTTTGCATCATAACTGGGGACATGTGTCACATTCGATGTGGAGAACTGCTATGTCTACACTATGGAAAATCAGCTTTGTTGGTCTTTTGATGTCGGTGTGTGCTTCTGCTGCCCATGCAGGGCTTATTACGTGTGAACCGGATGATCAGCGCGTTGCTACCTTGGGGGATGCGCTTGAGTGTAAAACAGATGTTGAGATTAATCTGAATGATTCAGATGATCTTAATGCACTGTTTGGAACGAATTACGCTTGGATAAAAGAAGGTGAGTTAACTGCGGAAGGCAGCGATGATTTATTCTCGGTAGCTACAGATTCCTGGGGCACAGATGTTACCGGTACTTGGGCAATTGATAGCTCATTTTGGAATGTCTATAGCCGAGCCGTTATTACCATGCATGTCGGTCATGGTGGTGGTAACCCCGATGCATTTGCCTGGGTGATCACGCCCGGCCAAACATCCGGTTCCTTTACATATGAGCGTGTTGGCGGCAAGGGTGGCGGTTTATCGAATATGTTTTTGTTCGGATCAGGAACGCCAAACATCATGCTACCTGAGTCTAATATCGGAATATTGTTGGTGATTGGTTTGTTGTCGATTTTCTTTGCTCGTCGTCGTGTTTCGTGATGTTTCATTGTCAGTAAGGATGCAAAAAAATAAAAAAAGCCGCAAAGCAATTTGCGGCTTTTTTTATTATCATGACTCGTCCTGAATAAAGTTGACACTTTTCTACTCTCTACTGAGGAAAGTGTTATGAATCCCGTTATTAAACGCACCCAGCGTGATTACTCTCTCGCCTTTAAATTGGCTCTTGTCGATCAAATCGAAAAAGGAGAGATGACTTATAAACAAGCCCAGTCTCGCTACGGTATACAAGGCAGATCTACAGTCTTGTGTTGGCTGCGCAAGCATGGTCAACTGGATTGGTCATTAGGTTTACCAGCAAAAGGCCTCCTCATGTCCGATAATCCTCGCCCTCAAACGCCAGAACAGCGCATCAAAGAACTGGAACAGCAGCTCGCTCTAACCCAACAAAAAGCGGATTTTTTCGAAGCGGTGGTTGATGTACTCAAGCGCGACTATGGAGTCAGCGTGGTAAAAAAGCCGCACGGAACATCATCCAAACGAAAACGTTAGCGGGTTTATCCGTTGTCCGTGGTTGCCAGCTACTCGGCATCAGTCGGCAAGCCTGGTATCAACAATGTAAGCGGGTGCGACAACGAGAAGTGCACACGCAGATACTCCTTGATGCGGTGCAGCGTGAACGTGCATTACAACCCTGCATCGGAACGCGCAAACTACAGCGCTTGTTACAACAATCCGCATTGGTTGTGGGGCGAGATCGACTGTTTGCTTTGCTGCGCGAACATCGCCTGCTGGTTCCCACCAAGCGGGCTTATCACAAAACAACGCACAGCCATCATCGCTTTCGCAAACATCCCAATCTTCTGAAGCCTGGTGAACATCAAGTGATTCCGCAACGACCAGAACATGTTTGGGTGGCTGACATTACCTATTTACCCGTGCATCAGGGCGAGGCCTATTTGAGTTTGGTGACCGATGCCTATTCGCGCAAGATTGTGGGGCATTGCGTCCATGACAATCTGAAGGCTGAGTCAGTAATCGGTGCGTATAAACAAGCACTACAGCAGCGACGCAGTGGTGATGAGCTCATCCACCATTCAGATCGGGGTATTCAGTATTGTTCAGCGCAATACCAGAAATTGCATTATCAATACGGTGTTCATTGTTCGATGACGGATGGTTACGACTGCTATCAAAATGCGCTGGCAGAGCGTGTGAATGGTATTTTGAAAAGTGAGTTTTTGATAAGGAAACCCAGGGATCTTGCAGAAGCAAAAGTGATGGTGGCCGAGTCGATTCGGATCTACAACGAACGTCGTCCGCATCTATCCCTAGAATACAAAACGCCCGATGAGGTGCATCGGGCGTTTGGATAAATCAGTGTCAACTTATTTCAGGACTGGACATCAAAACCACGTCCATTTTCTGCTACATTCAACAGCCGCTTGTGCATTTTATCGGTGCAATAATTGTGGTGTTGTGTTTTTATCTGTTTCTTGTTTTTCTATCCGCTTCTTATGTATGTGATGCCTTGTCACATTAGTGTCTTATTTCTGTCATAGAATCAGTCGATAACTGTGTTTCAACTTCACGTGATTTTACTATCAACTGGAACGAGCGAGGATTTACTGTGCCCGAGTTATTTATCCCTCCTGCAAAAAATACCTTTCCTGCTTATGGTATCTGGTTGTACAAAGAAAAAAGTCCCGCGATCAAACGTGTAAAAAAAGACACTGCGCCCAGTGCCCACGGCGATCGCCATTGGGATTCCAGTTATCTATTGATGGATTATTTCACTCACAATCCACTCAAGAAAAAAAGTCGTGTGCTCGATGTCGGTTGCGGCTGGGGGCCTACGTCAATCTACCTTGCGACCCAAGGGCACAAGGTAACAGGGTTGGATATTGATGATCAGGTATTTGGTTTTTTGCAGTTGCAGGCCGATTTAAATAATGTAGCGGTCAAAACTCGCCAGGGCGCGATGGACTCTATGAAAAAGGCCGACTTAAGCAAATTCGATGTCATTGTGGGCGGCGATATTTGTTTTTGGCCTGAGCTGACGAGTGAATGGTTTTCACTGTTAAAGCGAGCTGCGAATGCCGGTGTTAAAAAACTGGTGTTGGCCGACCCCGGCCGCCAACCTTTTTTGGATTTGGTGGATAAATGTGAACGTTGGGATAGCGAAATGCTGACCTGGTATTGCCTGGAGCCCAAACGTTTTACCGGTAGTTTATTAATAGTGAATTTGGATAAGCTCGCTGATTAATTCATAGTGAATTATTGGTAATCGGTTAATGAATAAGTAGTGCATCGTCCCTGATGCGATAGCGATTATTCTGTTCATAATGGATTCCTTCCGGTTCGTTATTCTGCGGCCAATCAATTACGGGCGAGTCGTGTTCAAATTGTCCGTTGTTACTACAGGTTAAGCCTCGCTGGTTTCGGTTTGGATCAAACGGGCACCAAACATTTTTGTGTAATCCAGATTCGTTTCCTGACTTGCGAGTGTCGCGGCCTCTGGAATGGTTTCGGGTATCGCTTCTGGAATAAAAGGTGCGATGGGTTTTACATGCTCGTAACGGCCAGATGCAATCACCGCATTTTCATCCAACGCATTTTTCAATAATTGTTGCACTTGCGCGCTGGGCGAGTCGGCGGGGCAAGCAATCATGTCCATGTAATCAATTCCCAAACGGTAGGGTGGCCAACCGTTTTCCAAACCGGTTTTTACCAATGCGCGATAACACTGTTTTGCGCGCGCGACATCCTCAGCATTTTTGCGGTCAAACAACAGCGGAATAGTGCCTGACAAGGTGCGCGATGAGCGCGATGTCACTGCCAGCAGCGGATCAAATCCATTGTCAGTCAAACATTTGCTCATCACTGTGCGATAGCGTTCTACTTCATCCGCAGTAAACGGAACAAGCGGTGCGTACCACAAAATACCGGCACCATCTTTTGCCGGGTGCGAATGTACATCCAGTTTTTTTGCGGTAGGGTCAAGTGCGTAAGCGATTTTTAAAAACGCGACTATGGGGTAGCCCTCAACCGTACCCAAGGTATTGACCAGCGCACCAAAATGGCGGCGCAGTGCGGCAAAACCCCATTTAGGCAGATAGGCCTGTACTTTTTGCAGTTGTTTGATTTGTGCTGGAGAAAAACTCCACACGCGGCAATTCTTTAAACGGCGACGGATATCTTTTACCGATCCGGCAACGGCGGCACGCGAACCATAAAGTGTTCCCAGCCCGGTCCATGCAGAAATTTTTCGCTCTTTGGCAAGTTGCTGCAAATAGTGGGCGCGCGCCTCACCTTTGAGTGGCGATGCCAAAGGAGTATCGACTTGTGTCGAAAGAATTCGGCAATCGTTCATCATAATAATGCCGCCGATGCCGGGAATATCTTCTGTCAATTTATTCAATTCTGTTTGGCTGGCAATAAAAGCCTCTTGCGATTTCCATTCAAACACCAGAATACGTGTGGCTTCCGGTGTGCGCGCCAATTGAACGCGCGCGCGCGTCACTATGCCAAAGTTGCCTTGACGCAATAAACCTGCCCATGAATAACCGGTGCCTGCATTCCAACGCTTCGCCATTTCAGGGCAATTTAGATCCTGATAAGTGTGACGGAATTCAGTGCCGTTGCCCCAGTAACCTTCCAGCTCACTGATGGCATCAAAGTGATCGGTAATCGGTGTTAAACCGTAACCACCGTCCAGCGCATTGCCCAGAATATTGCCGTTAGGGCCAACACCGGTAGTTGGCACTAATAAGTCGGCTCCGCTTTTTTTAATCGCTGCATGCAAATCAGCTTGCGTCACACCCGGCTCAATTAACGCGGTAGAAGATTGCACATCGATATACACGCGGCGCAGCTGCGACAAATCCACAATAAAGCTGCGTGTGTCTACCGGAAGCGAAGTGCCGTAACCAAAATTGCGCCCACCACTAATGGGCCAGAGGGGAATTTTAAATTCGTTCGCGAGTGCCAATATTTCCGGAATGGCATCGACTTCTTTGACGATAATCGCACCGGCTGGCAGGCGCTCGCTCGCGCCGGTATCGGCACCATATTGAAAAGCCGCTTCTTCGCGGCTCAAGACTTTCGCGCCGGGGATACGCAATACTTCACTAAAAAAAGAGCTAGTCATGTTCATCTTCCTTCATATGCTGAATGACAAATGTTGCTTGATGGGCAAAGTGGGGCTTGTAGCTGTACAGTCAGAGATGTTCAAAAAATCGACGTTTTTGCACAGTCAGGCAGGTTTCAGCAAGAACCATGACAACTTTAAAATAGTGTTTATTTTCAAATTGTTATGCTTGAAAAAGTGATATTTAGATTATTTTCGCCGTGATTTTGGCGCTGGCTTTTGCGTGCGCCACACGTTTTTGTTGTTCACAAAAATCTACAGACAGGTATTAGGGGCAGGGTTAATCTGAATGAGTCAGCGATGATATGGGTGGTAAACTGGTGCGCTGTGTTAATAACCTCGGATGGCTCAGTAGGCGTTGTAAAACGGGTGGTGAAATGAAAATCTCGATTCAATCTTTCGCAGTAGTGCTATTAGCAAGCGCAATGGTCGCTTGTGGCGGCAGCAGTGGTAACAAGAGCAACACGAACAGCAGCAGTGCGGTGTCCAGCGTGTCATCCGGCAGTGCGGCCAGCGAGCTTCCCGCAAGCTCAGTGCAGAGCCAGAGCAACTCATCACTGGCAAGCTCCTCGCTTGTGGGCAGTAACCAAAGCGCATCATCAGTATCCAGCGCGGTATCTTCCCGTGCAGACGAGCTGTTTGTTAATGCCTTATCGAATAAAGGTGGGAGCATAGTTCCCAACGGATTTATTGATGTGGATGCGAATGCGACAACTGCGCTGATGGCAACGCCGGAGGCGGGGTACCGTGTCGCGGGAGCTTATGGTTGCGATCATCGCATTGAAGGCAATCAAGTCATTGTCGGGCCCATTGCCGAATCCTGCACGTTGAATGTCAGTTTTGTGCGCGTTGGCTCGTTGGCCGATCAACTGCAATTACAAGATCGCGGCTTGATTCGTTGCATCACAGAAATGGAAGATAAAAGTAACTCGGTGATCACGGCGCAAAGTATTACCGAATTGGTATGTGGTAATTTGTTTGATCCTGTCTCCTCGTATGAGGAACTGACGTTATTTCCCAATCTGCAAAAATTATCGCTCACCTCAACACGCTTATCGGGTTCGTGGAGTTTCGCTTTTTTCCAACAGTTAACGGAGCTGAATCTTTCGGATAATTACCTGGATGCGGTGGATGTCAGTCAAAACACCAAACTCACCACATTAAATGTGAGCGAGAACCGGCTTACACAATTAAATGTATCGCCTCTGGTGAATTTAGTGAGGCTCGATGTGCATGATAATCAGCTAGCGCAAATCGATTTAACGGCCAATACCCGTTTGCAATCAGTGAATGTGGAGAACAATAACATCACTGGCTTGGTGATCAGCCCGCTGTTGCAATTACATACTTTGGATGTATCGCGCAATCCAATCACCGCATTGGATTGGGTTGTTAACACCGAGCTGACATCGCTGAATGTTGGTTGGACATCACTGACTGCCGTTGATGTTTCCATGCTGCCCAAATTGGCATTTCTGAATCTTGCGGGGCTTGGGTTAAGCAATATTGATGTATCGAAAAATACTGCACTGGCGCAACTGGAAATAATGGAAAATAAATTAACCGCTGTGGATATCAGCATGTTGCCGGAATTGCGCAAGTTATTGGTATATAAAAACCAGTTGAGTAATCTGTCGCTGTCTGCGAATACCAAACTGGTAGATGTAAATGTGCTGGATAATCGCATCACCGCATTGGATACCAGCAAGCTGCCGGATCTGGAAGTGCTTTGGGGGACCTATAACCAAATAGGCAGTATCGATCTATCCAAAAACACGAAAATTAAATGGGTGTTGTTGACCGATAACCAATTAACGAGTGTAAGCGGTGTTGAAAAATTAAATAAAGAAGCTGAGTTGGATTTCAGTAGAAACCCGCTTGATGCCGCGACACGAAGCTACTTGTTCGACCTGTATGACAAACAAGGGTATGAATATTTGTCGTTTTGATATTTTCGATGCAAACAAAAAGCCCTGCAAATACAACAATGTTGTTCACTTAATGTAGCTATCGTCACTCCCGCTTGCGGGAGTCCAGTTTTTGACCTTTAAACCTATGGATTCCCGCAAGCGGGAATGACGCTCTTGGTTGTCGATAACACTTAATTGAATAGCATTTCCGCGCTCGCAGGGCTTTTTACTTAAAGGTACGCTTGGTTTTACGTTAACAAATTTTCTAACGTGCGTTCATAAATCGCTGTCAGCTTGTTTAAATCATCGGCGCTGATACATTCATTAACTTTGTGGATGGTCGCATTGATAGGGCCAAGCTCAACAACTTGCGCACCGGTAGGGGCAATAAAGCGTCCGTCGGAGGTGCCGCCCGAGGTCGATAATTCAGTATCAATGCCGGTTTCGGATTTAATCGCATCCACAACCGCATTAACCAAATCTCCGCGTGGGGTTAAAAAGGGTTGGCCGCTTAAAATCCATTGCAGATCGTAGGTGAGATTGTGTTTATTCAAAATCGCTTCGGTGCGCTCACGCAGGATTTGTTCGGTAAGTTCGGTAGAAAAACGGAAATTAAAAACCACTTCCACTTCGCCGGGAATCACATTGGTTGCGCCAGTGCCGCCATTGATGTTGGACACTTGAAAGCTGGTTGCCGGGAAAAATTCATTACCGTTATCCCAATGTTCTGCGGCGAGCTCTGCCAGTGCAGGAGCCAGCTTGTGGATAGGGTTATCGGCCAGGTGTGGATAAGCCACGTGACCTTGAATGCCTTTTACTTTCAAAATCGCGCCAAGCGAACCACGGCGGCCATTTTTAATGACATCGCCCACCACCTTGGTGCTGGATGGTTCACCCACAATACACCAGGCCATTTTGGTGTTATTCGCTTCCAGCCATTCCACCACTTTTACCGTGCCATTAACGGAAGGACCTTCTTCATCACTGGTGATCAAAAACGCGATACGGCCTTTGTGGTTCGGATGCTTGGCAATAAAATTTTCGCAGGCGACAACCATGCTCGCGAGTGAGCCTTTCATATCGGCCGCGCCGCGCCCGTGCAACATGCCATCAATAATACGCGGTTCAAACGGCGGGTTATTCCAGTTAGCCTCCGGGCCAGTAGGCACTACGTCGGTGTGACCTGCAAACGCGAGGATCGGGCCTACATCGCCCTCTATACCGGAGCGAATCGCCCAGAAGTTATCTACTTCGCCAAAACGTAAACGCGAGGTTTTAAAACCGATTGCCTCAAGGCGTTTGATCATCATTTCCTGACAGCCGTCATCTTCAGGAGTGACAGAGCGGCAGCGGATTAAATCAGTGGCAAATTGCAGGGTAGGGGTTAACGCAGAAGTCATGGTGTCATCCAGCTATCAAAAAGAGTCGCCGAGAATTTTACGCGATTTCTCTCCTCGCCAGAGGTCGGGCTGCAATAAAAATTATCCTCCGCTAGCAAAGCATCGGTAACTGCCTATAGAAATAGTTCAGGGGCAGGCATGTGGGCGGTGTGATTGATTCGGCGCGTGCTTTTTCGCCAGTGAGAAAGGTTTGTTTTACTGTAAAACAGCGGGAGCAACAGATTGCCCCCGCTGTATAACTTAAGCGGCTTTGCTGGTATCAGCATTGTGTTGGATCAAATTCCCGCTGCTATTGATGGCAATGGTTTTGGGTTTCATTGCCTCGGGAACCTCCTTCACCAAGCTGATGGTCAGCAGACCATTATTAAGCTGGGCACCGGTCACCTCGACATGATCGGCCAAGCTGAACTTGCGCTCGAAGCTGCGGGTGGCTATGCCCTGATAGAGATACTTGTGCTCTTCTTTATTGACCTCGGCTTTTTTGCCGCGCACAGTCAATACACCGCGCTCGGTTTGGATATCCAGCTCATGTTGCTCAAAGCCTGCTACCGCGAGGGTAATGCCATAGCGGTTCTCGCCTGTGAGCTCAATGTTGTAAGGAGGATACCCGGCCGCACTTTGGTCAGCGCGCAGAGCAGTATCTAACAGTGCACCCAGACGGTCGAAACCGATGGTGCTGCGATAGAGAGGGGAAAGATCAATTGCATTCATAAAATATCCTCCGTAGAAGCGATAAAAAATAAAAACAATTAATGGGTGATGGCTCAGGGATGACACCGATCACGGAAATAAAATCGGGGTATTGATCGGCGAATTCAAGGGTGTTGTCAATAATTAAAATTTATTTCAAAAATGAGTCTTTATAAAAAATTTTTATATTTTTTTATGAAGGCCTGTCTTGAACTTTCAGGTACAAGCCTTATCTAACGCGCGTCTTCGTCTTTACGATTGTTTTCTGGGAATAACCCCGTTACTGAGGAAAAAAACAATGTATAACGCGATCACTCAGCGACTCTACATCTGTCTTATTACTTGCCTTGTTGTTTGCCTCGTAAATTGGCGGCCACCGCCAAACTGATTCTTTTTCTTATCAATACGCTTCCGTTTCTTCATTTGCCATGGGCAACGTGAGGCGTGTTGTTGTGCCCATTTATATTGCATCCATTTGATTTATCTTTTTCGTCCATTTATGCGGAGGCTTTTATGCTGACAGTGTCAAAACTCAAGCGAGCCTACGGCGATTTTATCGCGGCAGAAGCTGTGGATTTTTCTATCGCCAAAGGAGAGATAGTAGGCTTGCTTGGTCATAACGGTGCAGGTAAAACGACAGTCATGAAAATGCTCAGTGGTTATCTTGAACCAAGCGACGGCCATATTTATTTCGAGGGAAAGCGACTTTCCGATCATGTAAAAAGCCTGCAAAGAAAAATAGGCTATTTGCCGGAAAGTTTGCCGGTGTATCCGGAGATGTCGGTAGCTGAATATCTGGATTACGCAGCCGAGCTGAAAGGCTTGCGCGATATTGAAAAGCAACAGGAAATAAAACGCGTTATTAAGGCGACAGATATTGCTGCAAAACTGCTTGCGCCTATCGCCACCTTGTCGCGCGGTTACAAACAGCGCGTTGGTGTTGCCCAAGCGCTATTAGGTAAACCTGCGTTGCTAATTCTTGATGAACCAACAAACGGTCTCGATCCCCAGCAAACCCTGCAAATGCGCGAACTCATCCGCAGCATCGCCAAAGAGGCGACGGTTATTCTGTCAACCCACATCATGCAAGAAGTGGATGCGTTGTGCGATCGCGTATTGATGATGCGCGCGGGCAAACTGGTGTTGGATGAAAAGTTGGCAGACTTAAGAGTTAGTCGCTCTCTGCTGCTGGCATCCAGCATGAAAGCAGATGAACTGAAAAAGACACTGGACATCGTCACCGGTGTAAAAACAATTGAAGTATTAACCAGCAGTGATGATGAAACGCGCGCGCGTATCACTATCGGCGATGCTGCCTCCATAAAAGATATTTGTGCGGCTATTGCGCGCGCGTTAATAAACGCTGGTGCGGCCTTGTATCAGTTGCACAGTGAAACACGCGACCTTGAAAGCTTGTTCCGCGATGTGAATCTTCATCTCCCACAAGAGCAAAAAAAGGAGGTAATTAACCATGCAGCCTAAGCAAACGGTGTTGCGAATCGCCAATAAAGAAATTTCGTTATTTTTTTCATCGCCAATTGCCTATTTATTTTTGGCGGTATTTGCAGGCGTAACGCTTTTTACATTCTTTTGGGGCGAGGCATTTTTTGCGCGCAATATTGCCGATGTCCGTCCGTTGTTTGAGTGGATGCCACTGTTGCTGATTTTTCTTGCCAGTACGCTCACCATGCGGATGTGGAGTGAAGAACGCCGCAGCGGTACTTTGGAATATGTACTCACACAACCTGTTCCTCTGTGGCATTTTGTGGTGGGAAAATTTTTAGGTTGCGTTGCACTTTTAGTGATTGCGCTGGTGATTACCCTCCCATTACCTATCACCGTGGCCATCATTGGTGATCTGGATTGGGGGCCTGTGGTTGCAGGGTATCTTGCCACTTTATTGTTGGGCGCAGCTTATTTGAGTATGGGGCTTTTTGTTTCATCGCGTAGCGACAACCAAATTGTCAGTTTGATTTGTGCTGTTGCGCTCTGTGGAGTTTTTTATTTATTGGGTAGCAAAATCATTACCGATTTTTTCGGTACTACCGCCAGCGAGTGGTTGCGTTTAATGGGGACTGGCTCCCGCTTTGAATCAATCACTCGCGGCGTAATTGATCTTCGTGATCTTTATTATTACATCAGCCTCATTCTGGTTTTTCTTGCGCTGAATACCTTTTCTTTGGAACGCGAGCGTTGGGCTGCAACTGGAAATAAACAATATCACCAAGGGTGGCGCACATTGACCGGCTTGTTGTTGATTAATGCCTTGGGAGCCAATTTTTGGTTAGGGCAAATTAATCAACTACGTGTCGATGCTACCCAGGGCAATCAATATTCAATTTCTTCAGCAACGCAACATTATTTAAAACAGTTGCAAGAGCCATTGTTGATCCGCGGTTATTTCAGCAATAAAACTCATCCACTGCTTGCACCTTTAGTGCCGCAAATCCGCGATTTGATCAAAGAATATGAAATTGAAAGTCAGGGCAAGGTGCGTGTGGAGTTTATTGACCCGGTGATGAATCCCGAACTGGAGCAGGAAGCCAACCAGAAATATGCGATCCAGCCTGTACCTTTCCAGGTATCAGACCGCTATCAGGCATCGGTGGTGAATTCGTATTTCAACGTGTTGGTACAGTATGGCAACGAATATCAAGTGCTGGGTTTCCGTGATCTGATTGAAGTGAAAGCAAGTAATGAATCAGATCTGGATGTGAAGTTGCGCAACCCGGAGCATGACCTGACACGTGCGATTAAAAAAGTACTGCACAGCTATCAATCTGGTGGCAATTTATTTGACACAGTGAAGGGTGATCTGGTGTTTAACGTTTATGTTTCTGCCGATGATGCACTGCCGCAACAATTACAGGCATTTAAGCGTGCGGTAGAAAACGAAGCAAAAATACAGCAAGAGAAATCGGCAAACCGTTTAAAAGTCAATGTGATCGATCCCACTGCCGATGGTGGTAAAGTCGCTGAGCAAATTGCGCAGGATTATGGCTTTAAACCAATGGCAACCAATTTGTTCAGCAACGAGCGTTTCTATTTTTATATGACGCTCGCGCAGGGCGATCAAGCGGTACAGATCCCGCTGGATGATATGAGTGCATCGAGCTTTGAGCGAAATTTTTCATCTGCAGTTAAACGTTTTGCAAGCGGATTTACCAAAACCGTTGCAATGGTCACCTCAGGTGCACAATTTAATCAGCTGGAAGAGTTTTTGGGTGCCGAGCTGAATGTAGTGCGTGAAGATCTTACCGATGGTTCGGTTAATGGTGAGGCCGATGTGCTGTTCCTTGCTGCGCCTAACAATTTAAATGAAAAACAATTGTTTGCAGTTGATCAATTCTTGATGCAAGGCGGAACCGTTATTGCTGCAACATCGCCTTATGCAGCATCGCTCAGCCAGCGCAGTTTAGCTTTGCAAAAACAAGAGAGCGGTATGAAAGCATGGTTGGCACATCACGGTATTGAGATCGATGAAAAATTGGTGATGGATAAACAGAACGTACCATTCCCTGTGCCGGTAACACGTAATCTGGGTGGTTTTAGTGTGCAGGAAATGCGTATGCTGGATTACCCTTATTTTATCGACGTACGCGGGGCAGGTTTGCAATCCGAAAATGCCATCACCAACAGTTTGCCGCAAGTCACTATGGCGTGGGCATCACCTGTTGTATTGAATGCAGAAAAACAAAAAGACCGGAAGGTTACCGAGTTGCTGCGCAGTTCCGATAAATCCTGGTTGAGTGGCGACATGAATATAGTGCCGCAGATTACCAATGATGGTGTAACTCCTTACATTGCAACAGGCGAGCAAAAATCCCATTTGTTGGGTGTCATTACCCAAGGGCGTTTTGATTCCTTTTTTGCTGGTAAGGAATCGCCTCTGCTCAAGCAAGAGAGCACTGCTGAAAATGCAGATGGAAATTCCGCAGAAAAAAATGAGGCATCTACCAATACGGTCGGTAGCGTGATCCAACATTCTTCCGATTCTGCACGCATCATTTTATTCAGCTCAAATGATTTTCTCAGTGACCCAGTCATTTCAATGGCGAGCATGGCAAATGGCGGCCAGTATTTAAATGGTTTGCAATTATTTGCGAACACATTGGACTGGGCATTGGAGGATGAGGGGTTAATGAGTATTCGTGCGCGCAGCAATTTCAACCGTACATTGCCCGCGATGGAGCACGGCACACAAACTTTCTGGGAGTATTTAAATTACGGTCTGGCATTGCTCGCGCTCTTGATTGTTGGTTTTGTACAACACCGCATCAAGCGCGCCCGTGAGCAGCAATACCAACAATGGTTGGCGAGCTAGCCATCGTAAATACGTCTTTCCAAGAGGCTTATGAAATGAACCAATCAGTGACTATTGATGTGAACAAAGCAACAGCGGTGACTGTTTCGTCTCCTGTAAAAGTATGGCAGCAGCGACTGACATTAATCCTGTTCGTCCAATTGCTGCTTATTGTGGGAATATTTGCTTACAACAAAAATACACAACTCAATGTCGATGCTCAGCCATTGCTGGGCACGGCGATCAGTGAAGTTGATCGTATTGTTATCCGCGATGCGAATAGCAGTGCTGCGCTACAAAAAGCAGCATCTGGCTGGCAATTGCCGGAATTACATCAGTTGCCCGTTGACCAACAAAAGTTGGATGACATTCTGCAAAAACTGGAAGGCACTAAACTTACCTGGCCCGTGACAACGACGTCTGCGAGTCATGAGCGATTTGAAGTGACTGACAAAAAATTCCAGCGCCGTATTGAACTCTTCACAGGGGATACAAAAAAAGCGGATATTTTATTGGGCGGCAGCCCGGGCTTTAAAAAAGTATATCTGCGTAAAGAGGGGGACGATAACGTTTACGCCGTTGAGTTAACTACATTTGAGTTTGCGACTAATGCAACAGAGTGGCTACAAAAAAGTTTACTCGCGGTTAAAGATCCAACCATGATTAAAGCGGCAGATTACCATCTGCAAAAAAAGGGTGATCAATGGAGTTTTGTTGTTCCTGCAGGTTCTACTCCAGAGAAAATCGCAGCAGAAAAACTGAATGAGTTGACCAACGCTGTTGCCAGCTTGCAAATACAATCAGTTGAAGCACAGGCTCCGGAAGGTGGAGAGCGCGCGACTATTGCGGTGGCATCATCTGCGGGAGAATTCACGTTCGAATTTGTAAAAGCAGATGGCGCTTTCTTTGTGACGCGTAGCGACAACAATCGCTATTTTAAAATCAGTCAATATGAGTACGAGCGGATTGTGAGTATTAACAAAGCAGCGTTGGTGGATAATAAACCTGAAGCTCCTGCTTCTGTGGTGACCAATACTTCCGATCCGATTGCAGATATCACATCGCTTGATAGCGTATTGAAAAAATAACTGACTGCGAGAGTTGCCACCATCTTTTGATGGGGTTTTGTTGCGAATTACTTATAAAAAATGGTTTTTAACACAAAAAAAGCGAGCCCCGAATGAGGCTCGCTTTATTAAATTTCATTTGTAGGGCAGTCGTGCCCCAAAGAAATTTTTTCTTTCAGAAATTAGTGATGATGGCCGCCTGCACCATGTGCGTGACCATGATTCAACTCTTCTTCAGTTGCTGAGCGGACTTCGGTGATTTCCACATCAAACGTCAGGTCAACGCCTGCCAGTGGGTGATTGCCATCGATAGTGACTTGGTCGCCTTCGACTTTGGTCACAGTCACAACTTGCAAACCGTGTTCAGTTTCAGCGTGGAATTCCATGCCTACTTCAATATTGTCGATGCCGCTGAACATGTTGGATGGCAATTCCTGCACAAGATTGTCATCGCGCACACCATAAGCTTCTGCTGCATTAACAGAAACATTCAGTTTGTCGCCCACTTTTTTACCTTCCAAAGCACTTTCCAGGCCCGGAATAATATTTCCTGCACCGTGCAAATACGATAAAGGCTCATGACCTTCGGAAGAATCCAGCACTTTGCCAGTGCCGTCAGTCAGTGTGTAATGGAAGCTGGCAACGCAGTTTTCGGAGATGTTCATAATGAAGCCTTTTGGTTTGGTAAATTGGGTAGGGTGATACTGAAATGAACGGTTAAAATTTTTCGATGACTTTGCCATCCAAAGTCGCTTTGTGGATGTAGATGGTATACACATCCCCTTTTTCTTCTTGCTGCAGGCGCACCAATAAATAATTCCAATCTTTGGCAAGCCATGCATAAGTTACGCGCTCATCATTTTCGCGGCTGCGTTTTACTTTGATGGTGTTTACCTTGCCGAGTGGTGTATCCAGAATTTCTTCGCCTTCAACAATAAATTTATATTCTTTAAGTCGTCCGCCATCGGCAATCTGATAACTGAAACTTTTGCTGCCATTGAGCAAGTCTTGTTGCATCTGGATTTGGTAGCTCAATTTATCTTGTACTTTTTGCGCAATATCCATCTGCCAGCTAATTTTCTGTACGTTATTGGTTACACTCTTTTTGTTCCAATCAAATGACAGCTCCGCTGTGCGGTCTTTCCCTACTCCGCGCCGTGCATAACTGTAATGAAGCGGGCTGACAGTGTGCTGTGCCGGATTCCATTGCATTTTGCTTTGTTCGGTAATACTGCCAATCATCGATTCTGCTTTGAATAGCAGATGGTATTGGTTATCTGCTGTTTGGGTCAGGCGATTGGTTACGGTAATGTTGAAACCGTAGAGTTTTGCTTTGTACTGGTTGTCAAAGGTTTTCGGTGCAGTGGTTGCACTTGCGAAGGATGATATTGATACGCCAACACAAAATAATACGATAGCTCGGAGGCTGGACATGAGGATTCCTTTTTTAGGGCTCGTTTGCCTCAATTCGATAGCCGGATGCTGGCAAAAGTTCACCATTTAACTCAGCTTTGCTATCCACCATTCTTAATTTACCCTCTGCAAACCACTTCACCGCCAGTGGATAAATAACATGTTCCTGACGTTGTACGCGTTTTGCCAGCAAACTCGCATCATCGGTAGGCAGTACGGGAACTGCGGCTTGAATTGCAGCAGGGCCTCCATCCAGCTCTGCGGTAACAAAGTGGACAGTAACACCGTGATGTTTCTCGCCTGCATCCAGTGCACGCTGGTGGGTATTGAGGCCTTGAAACTTGGGCAATAGCGATGGATGTATATTGAGCATCCGGCCAAGATAATGCTGGGTAAACTCAGGCGTGAGAATTCGCATAAAACCCGCGAGCACGACAAGCCCGGGGTTGTAGGCATCAATCTGCCGCATGAGTTCTGCATCAAAAGCTTCGCGGCTGGCGAAGCTTTTGTGATCAAGCACCAGGGTGGGGATGCCAGCTTGGGAGGCTCGGGTCAGGCCAAATACATCGGGGCGATTGCTGATGACTGCAGCGATTGAAATGGGGAGTTCCCCGCTTGCTGCGCCGTCTATCAGGGCTTGCAAATTGCTGCCGCTACCAGAGATAAGGACAACAACCTGCATTTTTTTTACATCATCAGTGCTCATTGTTCAATCAGAGACCTTGCAGTTCCACTTGGTGCTCATCGCCATTGGCTTTGGCAATATGGCCAATCACAAACGCATTTTCTCCGGCTGCACGTAGGATGCTCAGCGCGTTATCTTTTTCGCCAGAAGGAATGGCGATAACCATGCCTACGCCGCAGTTAAAGGTGCGGTACATTTCGCGCATATCCACATTGCCGCCTTTTTGCAGCCATTGGAAAACCGGCGGAAATACCCAGCTTTTGGTGTCGATAACCGCTTTACAACCATCAGGTAATACGCGAGGAATATTTTCCGTCAGGCCGCCACCGGTGATGTGTGCCATGGCGTTGACCTTGGATTCCTTGATCAATTTGAGTACAGATTTGACATAAATACGGGTCGGCTCCATCAATGCATCTGCAAGAGGCCTGCCACCGCAATCCTGGGTAAGGTCAGCGTTGGTTACCTCAATGATTTTGCGGATCAATGAATAGCCGTTGGAGTGTGGGCCGCTGGAGGTGAGGGCGATCAAGGCGTCGCCTTGTTGTACTTTACTGCCGTCGATGATTTCAGACTTTTCAACTACACCGGTGCAGAAGCCAGCCAGGTCGTAGTCTTCGCCTTCATACATGCCAGGCATTTCGGCTGTTTCACCGCCAACCAATGAGCATCCTGCCAGCTCACAGCCATCGCCAATACCGGCAACCACTGCTGCGGCAACATCCACATTGAGTTTGCCAGTGGCGTAGTAATCGAGGAAGAACAATGGCTCGGCACCTGTTACCACCAGATCGTTAACGCACATGGCAACCAGATCGATGCCAATGGTGTCGTGCTTTTGCAAATTCATCGCCAGGCGCAATTTGGTGCCCACGCCATCAGTGCCCGATACCAATACGGGTTGACGGTAGCCTTCCGGGATTTCACACAGGGCTGCAAAGCCACCCAAGCCAGCCATTACCTCGGGGCGACGGGTACGTTTGGCAACGCTTTTAATACGTTCAACCAACGCGTCGCCAGCTTCGATATCAACACCAGCGTCTTTGTAGCTAAGGGATGGGGTAGGAGTTTGGTTTTGGCTCATAAGAAAGGGCTCACGGCTCTGACAAGTGGAGTGGTTTAAAAAAAGGCCGCCATTCTATCAGCTTATATGTCGGCTTGCAGGCCAAAGCGTGCGTGCGCTGCAAGTTCTTTCGGGTTCAGTTTGCGGCAGGCAGAGCTGAGGGATTCATAAAAATTTGTTGAATGCTTCCTTATTTTACCTTGATGCGCCTTTATCCAAGCCTGTTACAATGCCAGCCCACTGCATTATTCGCTGCATTCAGAGGTAATCCTTGTTGCATTTCCTACCTGTTCGCCTGTTGTTGTCTGGCTTGCTTCTTGGTTTGTCCGGTATTTATGCCGGCGCTGCACTGGCTGGCCAAAAAGTCGATATTTACCGCGCCAATACGCTGGTTAAATCCCAGTCTGAAAGTGAGCGTAATGCCGCTGCCCGTGCGACATTTGGTGAGGTTATCGTCAGGGTTTCCGGCCAGCGTAGCGCGTTGGACCATCCGGCGATCAAGGCGGCTCTACCGGGGGCACAGAATTATCTATTCGGTTTTAGTTACCACAGTGTTGCAGAAAAAATCACACAAGATGGCAAAACAGTGCCTGCCATTGGCCTTCAATTAAATTACGAGCCCAAGGCGATCGAGCAGTTGTTGCGTCAATCGCAATTGCCTCTGTGGCCTGCAACTCGTCCGAAAGTATTGGTATGGCTGGTTGCCAAAGATCCTACCGGTTTGCGTTTGGTGCCCGATGTAGCGGATTTACAGGCCATGCAAGCACAAGCACAGTACCGTGGTCTTCCGCTCGGCTTTCCTAAAATGGACCTTGAGGATAGCCTGTCACTGAGTGCGGATGACTTATGGGCTTTGGACATTGAGAAAATCAAAGCGGCATCCCTGCGCTACAAAGCCGATGCTATTTTGGTTGGGCGTTATACCCCATATAGCATGGGGCCCATCCCGCCTGCAGTAATACAGCAACCACAGGCTGATGTGCCGGAAGTGGGCGAGTTGGTTGCATCAAGTACTCCTGCTTCGTCTGTTGCCAGCTCCGTTTCATCCAGTTTGCCTGGTGATGGTGTGCTGCCTGAGCCGATTGCTGGCTCTTGGCTGGGTGATTGGCAATTGCTGCACGCCAGCAGTAACCAAACATTTGCCGATGAAACGCCCGATGTGAAAAGCCTGTTCAGTTTGGCGATTGATCGCGCAGCCGATTATTTTGCTAACCAGTACGCCATCATGCCAACGGACCAAGGGCCGCAAGTGATTATGTTGCGTATTGGCAATATCACCAGCTTCGCAGCATTCAAGCAGGTGCAGGCGTATCTGGATGAGTTGGCGATGGTGCAGCGCATGGAAGTCCTGCAAGTCAATGCTGAAGGTTTATTGGTGCGTTTGACGACAGAGGGCGATGTAAAACTATTAATGAGCACTCTGGCGCTGGGGCGTCGGTTGGCACCTTTGCAAACAGAAACTATTGTTGATCCACTGGCAAGTGCAGCAAGTGCGCCCGCTACGACAAATCCCGATGTTGCCGGGATTGATGCCACAGCGATGGCCGAGTTGGAGCAAGCACTGGCAAACGAGCAGCTTCCCGGTACAGATGATGCCCAATCCGGGGTCAGTTCGACACCTGATACAGCTGCAGTGACTGAAGCGAATCCGACACCTTTATATGGCGGTACAGTTGAAAACCCTCTGATTTATGTTTGGCAGAAGTAATCTATGGTGAGTTTGCCCCAGCAATTATCGCTTGGCGTCAATTTGAATGATGACGCCACTTTCGAGAATTTTTATGCGCCAGCCCACACCCACAATGCCATGGTAGTGCAGGGCTTGCGTGATCAACTTACTGGCTCTGGCGAAGCGTTTGTCTATTTGTGGGGTGCACCCGGATGCGGGCTTACCCATCTGCTGCAGGCCGCTTGTCATGAAGCGCAATCCCAAGGTTTATCGGTTCAGTATTTGCCGTTAAGGGACATGGTGGGTTACGCGCCGGATGAACTGTTCAGTGGGCTGGATACGTTGGATTTGGTGTGTCTGGATTGCTTGCCCTCTATCGCGGGTCGCCCTGATTGGGAGCGCGCGATTTTCAATTTATACAACCAGCTGCGTGAACAGGGTAAGCGATTATTGGTCGCCGCTGAGCATAGCCCGCGTGAATTGGCATTGGGGTTAGAAGATTTGCGCTCGCGTTTGCAATGGGGGCTGACCTATCAGGTGCACAGCTTGGGCGACGATGATAAACAGCAAGCACTGCAAATGCGTGCCCGTGCCCGCGGTCTTGAATTGGGCGATGAGGTAGCGCAGTACATTATCCAGCGCTTGCCGCGCGATACCAATGAACTGTTTTGGCAATTGGCAAGGCTTGATCATGCCTCGCTCGCTGAACAACGTAAACTTACTATTCCTTTTGTAAAGAAAGTATTAGCGATTTGATCTCGCGCTACTTCATCTCCAGACTCTCCAGATTAATAACAACTACACTGGAGAGCTTCAATGCCTGTTTTCATAATGCTTGGTTTTATTTCCCATCGCCTGACTTCTGCACTTGCGCTCGTTTGTGCATCAGGTTTTTTGTTTGGCTGTGCTACGCCGAAAGATCCTGCTGCAACAACAAATAGTGCCGCATCTTCTGCAGTAAGCTCAGTAGCCGCTATCAAGCTTAATCAATTGGGTTTTCTGCCGGAGTCGGCCAAATGGGCAGTGATTCCCGATGTGAGCGCTACCCAATTTCGCATCATCAATGTTGCAACAGATGCAGAAATCTATACGGGCACATTGAGTGCGGCAACTTATTGGGATGCATCTGATGAGCGCGTAAAACGCGCGGATTTTTCCAATGTGAAAACACCGGGCGAATACGTTGTGCGTGTGGATGGTCTGGCGGATTCGTTTTCGTTCCGGATTGCAGACGATGTTTATCGCGCATTAAATGCCGCAAGCATCAAAGCGTTTTATTTTAACCGCAATAGCGCCGCATTATTGCCCGAACATGCCGGTGTCTATGCGCGTCCGCTGGGGCATCCGGATACTCACGTGCTGGTTCATCCATCGGCAGCAAGCAGTGCGCGCCCAGCGGGAACGGTTATATCCAGTCCCAAAGGTTGGTATGACGCAGGCGATTACAACAAATACATTGTTAACTCCGGCATTGCGACTTATTCCTTGCTGGCGGCGTATGAACACTTTCCGGAAATATTTAATCAGCAACAGTTAAATATTCCCGAGAGTGGTGATGCCATTCCCGATGTGCTCAACGAAACCCTGTGGAATCTGGAGTGGATGTTGAGCATGCAAGATCCTCATGACGGCGGTGTTTATCACAAGCTCACCAATAAACGTTTTGATGGTGTGGTGATGCCGCATGAGGCAACCAGTGAGCGCTTTGTTGTGCAAAAAACCACGGCAGCGGCACTGGATTTTGCAGCGGTAATGGCTGCTGCCAGCCGTGTGTTGGCACCCTATGAAAAACAATTGCCGGGCATGTCAGCAAAAATGTTGGCTGCGGCGGAATCTGCCTGGGCGTGGGCGGTTGCTAATCCGTCCGTAATCTATAAACAACCAGACGATATCAAGACTGGAGAATATGGCGACCGTGAACTTGTCGATGAATTTTTCTGGGCTGCCGCCGAGTTGTATATCACCAGCAAGAAAGAGACGTATTACACCGCGATGAAACCCGCAGACATTTCCAGCACTGTGCCTTCCTGGGGTGATGTACGCAGCTTGGGTTGGATTTCATTAGCACACCACCGTGCGAATTTATCGGCAGTTGCTGATCAGCAATTAATTGCGGCGCGCATTAATGCGCTAGCAACCGATTTGCAGTCGGTGTGGGCAGGCTCGGCTTACGGTGTCACCCTTCAGCAAAATGATTTTAAATGGGGCAGTAATTCAGTTGCTCTGGGGCAAGCGATGGTACTCGTGCAAGCCTATCGGTTAAATGGCAAACGCGAGTATTTGGATTCGGCGCAGGCGATGCTGGATTACGTGCTTGGTCGCAACGCGATGGATATATCTTTCGTCACCGGCTTTGGCCATAAGTCCACTTTGCATCCGCATCATCGCCCATCCGAAGCCGATGGCATTGCGGAACCGATTCCCGGTTTTCTGGCGGGTGGCCCACAACCCGGCCAACAAGACCAAAGCGATTGCGGCTCCGTTCTCTATCCATCCAAACACGCGGCGACTTCTTATTTAGATCACTGGTGCAGCTACGCGAGTAATGAAATTGCCATTAACTGGAATGCGCCTTTGGTTTATGTCTCGGCCGCTATTCAAGCGTTAACGCCAAAACCTTAAGCAATTTTCAATCGTTGGTTCAGTCGCTGTTTCAAAAGCCAGCCTATGCTGGCTTTTCACTTATAAAAAAGCGCTGTTATCAAGCGTGAATATCAAACAATTGTTTCCGTTTTTTACAGCGCTTTTACGGCCTTTTGCAGGTTATTGTCATAAAGCGTAAAGATCCGTTGACCATCTGGCTCGCCAGACAAGTGCGGGCTAATCTTCATTATCGGCTTGGAGAGCGCCGTGCATGGCCAGTGCCTTGCTATCTAAAAAACCACTACTAAAAACAATCTAAAAATAGAGTTAGCCGCCATGAATGATTCCCTTAACCGCCGTGCGCTTATGCGTGGCGCAGTCGCAAGTGCATTGGGGCTTTCCAGCTTGTCTGCACTTGGGGCAGAGCTCACCTCATCTGTTGCACCTGACACTGCCTTAAAAGGCAACATCCAGCACTCGGTAGCACGTTGGACATTTAATTTTTTGTCATTGGAAGAGTTGTGTTTGGTCGTAAAACGGTTGGGCTTTTCTGCAATTGATTTGGTGGGGCCGGGCGAGTGGCATATCCTCAAACAACATGGTGTAGATTCCTCCATGTGCAACGGTGCTGAGCTCAATCTGGAAGACGGTTGGGGCGATGCAAAATTTCACCAGCCGTTGATTGAAAGTTATCGCAAACATATCGATCTGGTCAGCGATGCGGGTTATAAAAACCTGATTTGTTTTAGCGGTAACGCGCGCGGTCGCGATCCGGAAGATGGATTAAAACACGCGACAAAAGGTTTGAAAAAAATTCTGGCCCAGGCCGAAAAACGCGGCGTGGTGTTGCAGATGGAACTATTCAACAGCAAAGTCGATCACCCGGATTATTTTGCCGATAACTCTGCATGGGGCATTGAACTTTGCAAGCGGTTGGATTCGCCCAACTTTAAATTGCTGTACGACATTTACCACATGCAAATCAGCGAAGGCGACATTATTCGCACCATTCAAAATAATCATCAATATTTCGGCCATTACCATACAGCAGGTGTTCCTGGTCGCAATGAAATTGATGACTCACAAGAACTGTATTACCCCGCGATTGTTCGCGCCATTCATGCAACTGGCTTCAAAGGATATGTCGCGCAAGAGTTTATGCCCAAGCGCGCAACGGACAACGAAAAAATTGAATCGCTGAAAGCGGCGATCCGCATTTGCGATATTTAATTTCTAACAAAAAAGTACGTTTATCCCAGAGGTACATTTATGTCTGCTACACAACACTTTGATGCCATTGTGGTTGGCTCCGGCATTAGCGGCGGTTGGGCTGCCAAAGAACTCACCGAAAAAGGTTTGAAGGTTTTGCTGCTCGAACGCGGGCGCAATATCGAGCACATTAAAGATTATGTGAACGCCCACAAAGAGACGTGGGATTATCCGCATCGCGGTCGTCCGACCCAGGAAATGAAACGCAATCACCCGGTGTTGCAGCGGGATTTTGTATTGAACGAAGAAACCAATGGCATGTGGGCGAACGAGCAAGAAAGTCCCTACATTGAGAAAAAACGTTTTGACTGGTATCGCGGCTATCACGTTGGTGGTCGCTCGCTGTTGTGGGGTCGCCAAAGTTACCGTTTTAGTCAACGCGATTTTGAAGCGAACTTAAAAGAAGGCATCGCGGTTGATTGGCCAATCCGTTATCAGGATCTTGCACCTTGGTACGATTACGTTGAAAGTTTTGCCGGTATTTCCGGGTCGCTCGAAGGGTTGGATCATCTGCCGGATGGAAAATTCTTACCGCCCATCGAACTTAATATCGTAGAAAAAGATGTTGCAGCGCGTATTAAAAAAGCCTACAGCGGCAAGCGATTAATGATCAACAGCCGCACTGCGAATATCACCCAACCAAAACCGGAGCAGGGCAGGGTGAATTGTCAGTATCGGAATAAATGTTGGTTGGGTTGCCCATTCGGTGCGTATTTCAGTACGCAATCGTCTACGCTGCCGGCGGCGATGAAAACCGGTAATCTCACTTTGCGCCCATTCTCTATTGTCAGTCAGGTTCTGTACGACAAAGATAAAAAACGCGCGCGCGGTGTTGAAGTGATTGATGCAGAAACAAACCAAACTTATGAATTTACCGCAAATGTTGTTTTCCTGAATGCATCCAGTTTTAACTCGACCTGGATTTTAATGAATTCAGCTACCGATATATGGGATGGCGGTTTGGGTAGCAGCAGTGGCGAGTTGGGCCATAACGTTATGGATCACCACTTCCGTGTTGGTGCGGGTGGTGTGGTTGAAGGTTACGAAGATAAATATTATTTCGGCCGTCGCCCCGCCGGTTTTTATATTCCACGTTTTCGCAATCTTGATGATGAAAAACGCAATTATGTGCGTGGCTTTGGTTATCAAGGTGCAGCGAGCCGTCAGGATTGGAATCGCGATGTTGCTGAAATGGGGGTGGGTGCCGATTTTAAAAATGCCCTTGCCGAGCCAGGTGCATGGACGATTGGTATGACCGCGTTTGGCGAAATGTTGCCGCACCACGATAACCGTATTTATCTTGACCGCAATACCAAAGACAAGTGGGGCTTGCCGGTATTGGCGATGGACGTTGAAATTCGTGAAAACGAATTGGCGATGCGCAAAGATATGATGCAAGACGCGGTGGATATGCTTGAAGCCGCCGGTGTTAAAAATGTGCGCGGTGGTGATTGGGGTTATTCACCAGGTATGGGCATTCATGAAATGGGTACAGCGCGTATGGGGCGCGATCCAAAAACATCGGTGCTCAATCAATACAATCAGGTGTGGGATGCGCCTAACGTATTTGTCACCGACGGTGCCTGTATGACATCGGCATCCTGTGTAAACCCATCGCTGACCTATATGGCGCTCACTGCACGCGCGGTAGATCATGCGGTAAAAGAATTGAAAAAGGGGAATCTGAAATGAATCGCCGCGAATTATTAAAACTGATTGCCGCCAGCACTGGTACCGCCATGATTGGTGGAGCTGCAGTATCCATGTTAAGTGGTTGTGCATCACAGCCGAAATCATCACTGGTTTTTTCGCCAAACAATATCGCGTTGCTCGACGAAATTGCCGAAACCATTTTGCCGCGCACTGAAACACCCGGCGCGAAAGATGCAAAAGTTGGCGAGTTTATGAGTGTGTATGTCAGCGATTGTTACACGCTGGATGAGCAGGCCGTTTTTCATAAAGGCTTGGTCACATTTGAAGAAACCTGCAGTGCCACCTACAAGCGTAACTTTGCTGCACTTGAACAGTCAGAGCGCGAGGCATTTATCAATACACTTGATCGCGAAGCGCGCGCAAGTGTTGCATCGGGCGGCGTCCATTATTTTACGATGATCAAACAATTAACCTTGTTTGGTTTCTTCACATCAGAAGTGGGTGGTACCCAAGTTTTGCGTTACGTACCCATACCAGGGCGTTTCGATGGTGAACTGGCGTACAAGCCCGGTGATCGCGCTTGGGCAACACGCTAATCACGGTGCTAGCGTGATAATTATGAAACGAAAGAGGCGGCCAATTGGTCGCCTTTTTTATGAGATGTCTACCACAGAAAGAAAGTATGTAAGCTTATAGGCTTTTATGGGTATTACTTCACGAGGTGATTGCCATGGAAAATTGCGTAAAAGCGTTATTGGTTATTTCCAATTTACTATTGCTGATTTCCTGTGGCGGTGGTGGCAGTTCAAGCGGTAAAGCATCGCCATCATCGGCAAATCCCTCTGTCAGTTTGGCTGCTTCATCTGCTGTAGCTTCCGCAATAAATTCATCGGTCACCAATTCATCTGCAGCGAGTGTTGTATCGGGTTTATCGCAGCGCCCATCGAATACCACCTGCATCGCTCCTGCGCCAGTCAATACCGGTGCGGCGGGCGATCTTCAATGGCAAGCCGTATTTCCTTTGTTACCGAATATCCAGAGCGCTACCAATATTATTCAAATTCCCGGTGATGACAATTATTGGTATGCGACACGTCAGTCGGGAAGGGTGGTGCGTTTTGCCAATAATCCAGCGGCGAATGCGTTAACAGAAGTGTTGAATATTGAAGATCGTGTGGATTTTTCCGGCGGTGAAACCGGTTTGCTGGGAATTGCATTTCATCCGCAATTCGCCAGTAACCCTTATGTGTATTTCAATTACATCGGCCGCAATAACAACAATAATCAAGAGACGCGCATTTCACGTTTTACTGTATTGCAAAATGGCATGATCGAGCGCGGATCAGAAATTATTTTGCTGCGTTTTAACCAACCTTACGCCAACCATAATGGTGGCCACATTGCGTTTGGTCATGATGGTTATTTGTATATTGCTTCCGGCGATGGAGGCAGTGGTGGTGATCCACAACAACATGGCCAGAGCCTGAATAATTTGCTCGGCAAAATATTGCGCATTGATGTGAATAATTCCAATGGTGGGCGCAACTATGCTATTCCTCCGGATAACCCTTTTGCCGAGGGTAGTGCTCCGGAAATTTGGGCTTATGGTTTGCGTAATCCCTGGCGTTTTGGTTTTGATACATTAACAAATGAATTGTGGGTGGGCGATGTAGGTCAGGGAGACTGGGAAGAAATCAATCTTGTGACACGGGCAGGAAATTATGGCTGGGGTGATATGGAGGGCGATGGTTGTTATGCCGGCCGGCCTAATTGTTCAACGGCAAATAAAATCAAACCCGTGTTATCGATCAGCCACAATACCGGTGTTTGTTCGGTCATTGGTGGTTATGTGTATCGCGGCACACAGTATCCTGCCGCCTACGGCAACTATTTCTTCACGGATTATTGCCGCAACATTACCCAATCTATCACACGCAATAATGATGGCAGTCTGAGTGTGAATGAGCATGACAATGCACCTGCTGGTGTGGTGTCGTTCGCGCAGGATAATGCAGGAGAATTGTATGCGCTTGGCCAATCAGGTGCAGGAACCCAAATCGTAAAAATGCAGATGACCGGTGGTGTTATGCAACCGGGTAGTATGGCCAGAAATTTATCGCAAACCGGTTGCGTTAACACCATCAATCCCCGATTGCCTGCAGTGGGAATGATTCCTTACACAGTGCAAGTGCCTTTTTGGTCAGACTCTGCTGAAAAAGAACGCTATTTATTTTTGCCCAACAATACCCGCATTAATCTGAACAATGATGGTGATTTTTTATTTCCGGTTGGCAGTGTGCTAATGAAGCATTTCAAATTGGGCGATAAATTAATTGAAACCCGCTTATTTGCGCAGGGAGAATTAGGATGGCAAGGATTTAGTTATGAATGGCGCGATGACCAAACGGATGCGGTTTTACTGAGCGATTCCAAAGAAAAAAATATTGAAGGTATTATTTGGCAATACCCCAGTGCAGGCCAATGCCTGACCTGCCATACCCAAGCCGCCAATTTTGTATTAGGGCTGGAAACCTTGCAGTTGAACAATTCAATGGTGTATTCAGCAACCGGTACTAATGCCAATCAATTGGATACGCTTTCGCATATCCAATTATTTTCCAATGCCATCAGTTCGCAACAAAAAGCACAAACCTTAATCTCACCAACAGTCACCACAGCAAGCATTGCACAGCGTGCACGAAGTTATTTACACAGCAACTGCAGCAATTGCCACCGCCCATCAGGCCCAACGCCGGTGAATATTGATTTACGTTTTATGGTTGCATTATCCGCAACACAAACTTGTAATGTGCCACCCGCTGCAGGAGATATGGGGATTAGTAATGCACAACTTATCGCACCGGGTGAGCCCGCCCGCTCTGTGCTACTGGCGCGCATGAAAGTACGTGATCAAAACCAAATGCCTCCGCTGGGGTCGCATTTGGTTGACGAAGAGGGTGCGGCAATCATTGAAGCCTGGATTACCAGCATGGAGGGCTGCCAGTAACGGACAATTATTTATCGGCACATATACCTGTGCTTACACCTGCACTCATACCTGTGCCTACACTTGCAGCCGTGCCTGCATTTAATAGTATGCGCATTTCTTGCCACAGGCTGCGTTCGTCAATGGCGTGTTGCCGTAACGTTTTTAATTCGGCATTGGAAAAAATCCGGCCTTGTTTGACAACCCACGCCGGGTTTTTAAGTGTTGCCAATGAGTCCAGTGGGTTGTGTTCTGACAAAATCAAATCGGCGTTATAGCCCACGGCGATTTTTCCCAGTTGTGATTCTTTTCCCAGTGCTTTGGCAGGGTTAATTGTTGCGGCGCGCAACACTGCAAGAATAGGTAGGCCTGCCTGATGCATTAATTCCATTTCTTTGTGCGTGGCAAGTCCGTGTGGCGATAACAACACACCAGAATCCGAACCGACCAGAAGCGTGATATTTGCTCTGTATAATTGCAGGGTAATTTCCTGCAAAAACGCCAGTGTTTTTTTATTGTGCAAGGCCATCTCTAACGGGCTATTGATCCAGCGTTTTAGTTGATTGTGTTTTTCCTGTAACTCAATCAAAGGGGAAATATAACCTTCTGGCAAAGTATCAATAAAAGCCTGTTTTTGATCGCTGATTTGGGTGAGTTGCCAGTAAATATTCAGCGTTGGAGTAACCGGTGTATTGAGTGCTTTTAGTGTAGTGATTGTTTCATCCAATGCTTTTAGATCGGCCTGGTAATTTAGCGGCCCTTGGTAAATATCTTCAGCGTGCTCCAGTGATTGCAATCCCTTCAGTTCATTCCAGTCCATATGTGCTACAGGGTGAGGGCCATGTTTGGCAACTGGAATGCTCTGTTTTTTTGCTTCACGCAATAATGCCCTCAGCACCTCTGCCGTTAAATTGCCGTAGGCTTTTATAAGATCGTAACCTAGTTGTTTGGCTGTTGTGACGGCAGTTATGGCATCTGCGGGTGTTTGCGCGGAGTAATGCATGTGCGCATCTGTAAAGCCGGAAATAATCGGGCTGCTGACGGTAATAGTGCTGCCAATCCTGCTGCCATTTTCCAATTCGTTGCGCCAGAGTAAATGTTCCTGCACGCCATTCATAAGCCGTAAATGGGTGGCTCCGTGGGAGAGGGCAATAACAAATGCGGCAGTGTCATAAGCATGGGCATGCATATCAATTAACCCGGGCATGGCGTAGTGCCCTTTACCATCCTGATATTCATGGCTTTCGTCAGTAATGGGCGTTTGAGCTGCGTTAATAGCAATGATCTTGCCTTTGCGGATTTTCAGTTGGCGGTTCTTTAAAACTTTTCCGGTAGTGACATCGACAATATGAATATTGTCGATGTACAGCGACGCATTGGCATTTTTTTCTGCGCTAGTTGCATATGCAGGTAAGGGGTAACTAGCGATTGCTGAAAGACAAAGCGTGATAAAAAGAATGGATATTTTCATGAGTGCTTCCTCGTTGTTAAGTGGAAGCACTTTTTCAGAAATGTCAGTTGAACTCGTCTAGTGTCTTGATATTAAACGGTCAGAATCCTGATTCTGGACGTGTTGGGTTTGTTGCACACTGCGATATTCGCTGGGTGTCATGCCTGTGGCTTTTTTGAACGCCTGATTAAACGTGGCTTTTGAGCTGAACCCGGCAGCAAGGGCAAGATCGGTAAGGTTGATTTTAGAATCATTGGCACGCCCGGCTAAGCTGCGTTTAATGTGTTCAACACGATGTTGATTGATGTAATCATTGAATGACATCTGCGCGACTAAATTAATACTTCTGGAAATATCCCGCGTAGATAAACCCGATAAATCGGAAAGCTGGTTCAAGGTTAAGCGGGGATGGGTATACCAATTTTGTGTACGGACTTCATTATCAAGAATGGCAAAAAGCGGCTGGTAATCTGCAGCTGATTCTGCGCTTTCTTTTGCATCATCCCCGGATGAAGCGGAGGTAATGATTGTTGAGGGAAGGGCAATGGAACTGGCGATAGTCTCCAATCCTACACGGCGGTGATTCAGGATAAGTATCAACGAGAATAAAACCATTAAAAAAATAAACAGGCTCGTTGCATAGCCGATCATATTCAGGTGTGCGCCTAACTCAGGTTGGAAATTAAGCCTGAGCAGATCCAGTGCACTAAAGAGCGTTGATACCCCAACTAACCAGCCGAGCCAGGTCAATGATACTTCGTTCGCGTCCGAGCGCTGCATGGACAGCTGCCGGTTAAATCCAATAATCAGTTGCAATGTGAAAAGCGCATAAACCATACGCCAGAGTGTGCCCAGCGCGATAATCGTTTGCGGATGATCGGTGAAGGGAAGTGCCAATAACATCGGTAAGAAATGCAGGGCTGAGCGGTAATCTACAGGCCCGATAATCAAGCGCTTGGTCGCAAGATAAAAAGCCGGACCATAACCCAGCATGAAAACGGGTGAAATTAAGTGCAGCTCACGTGAGATGTGTAAATCTTCAAGTATGTTCGTGAGTGTTGCCAGAATTACCAGTCCCAGCAGTATGCACACACCGCGATACGCGGGTGTGATGATAAACATCAAGCACCCCAGTATCGCGACTGACAGTACACTGGCATTTAATAAACTGACTAACGTAACCAAATCCATTGAATCGATAATCTCTTGAAAACAAAATCAAGGCGCTACGCAATCCAAACACTGCACATAAATACCTTGCGGGTCATTCATTTTTTGCAGGTCACTGAGTGGCTTTAACGCTGGAGTCAGTGTGTTCAATAATTGCAGCGATGAAAAACTTTCCAGAAAAGATTGTGGCATCAGGCTGCCGGCTTGGCTTTCTGTCAGCGAGCGCAAAAATTCTTCTTTGGGTGAAAGCGGCCGCTGTGCAAATTCTACTGAGTAGCTGCTGAGGTTCGCCTCTTTCGCAATGGCGGCGATGACATCATTGAGCGTACCGAGTTCATCTACCAATCCAATTTCTTTGGCTTTGTTGCCCGTCCAGACATGGCCTTGTGCAATTGCATCTATCGCATCAACTTCCTGATTGCGTGCATCAGCGACAAGTGTAATAAAACGCTGGTAGACATTATCGACACCCAGTTGCACCACTTTGCTGGCTTTTTCCGTCAGTGGGCGATCCAGCCTTAACGTGCCCGCCAATTCGGTTGTGCCAACACCATCGGTATAAACGCCGATTTTTTCCAGCGATTTTTCCAGTGTCGGGAATGCACCGAATACACCGATTGACCCGGTGATGGTGGTCGGTTGCGCCCAAATTTTATCGCCTGCTGTCGCGATCCAGTAACCACCAGATGCGGCTACGGTTCCCATGGAAATGTAAATGGGAATATTTTTTTCACGCAATGCAATAATTTCCGAGCGGATAATTTCAGACGCAAA